>JAWLCZ010000023.1:0-30116 GCA_041686835.1 Paenibacillaceae bacterium
CGCCGCGTCGCATCGCCGGCCGGCCGTGGAACGTATGGCCTTCTTCGGCGGTGATCTTCCGCTAGGTTACCATAAAAAGGAATGCCGCCGTTGTTGACATTGTTCTGCCTCCTGCACTATTATTTAGATTGTTTAAATTTTATACGAATTAAATTAAACGGATATTCGATAGGTGAACAGGAGGCGCATGATTTGCCGGAGAAAACAGAGACCTATATCCAGCGGTTCCAAGCCGCAATGGAGTCCATGAAACGGAAGCTGGGCAGTGAGATTATGGGGCGGGTGAAAGATTTGACATTGCCCCAATGTTTTATACTGCATTTTATCCGCGAGCAGGAGACGTGTAAAATTACCAAGTTGGCGGAAAAAATGAACGTTAAGCCGAGTGCGGTTACGGTCATGATCGATCGTTTGGAGAAGGCGGGATTCGTCGCCCGCCATCATGACGCCGCCGATCGGCGCGCCGTCCTGGTCAGGCTGACGGAGAAAGGACACGAAGCGTTAACCAAAGTCGAACAAATCCGCAACGAAGTGATGGGGAAATATTTGTCCAGACTTGAACGCGACGAACTGGAACGGTTTTTGGACACTTTCGAAAAACTGATAAAAACGGATGATTAGATACAGAAAAAAGGGAAGAGTGGAGGGATTTCTTTGGAAATGTCGCAAAATAAGGTAAATGCCGTCGCGGATCAGGCGGCGGGCCGGCTCGGACTGCTCATCGCCGGATTGATGATCGCCATGCTGTTCGGGGCGCTTGACGGCACGATTGTCGGCACCGCCATGCCGCGAATCGTCGGCGAACTCGGCGGGCTCGATTTGATGGCCTGGCTGACGACGGCATATATGCTGTCTTCGACCGTAGTCGTTCCGATCGCCGGAAAACTGGCGGATTTAATCGGGCGCAGAATCGTCTATGTCACGGGGCTGCTCATCTTTATTGCGGGATCGGCCCTTTGCGGATTGTCGCAAAATATGACCGAGCTGATATTGTTCCGCGCATTGCAAGGAATTGGCGGCGGAATCATGATGCCGATGGCGATGATCATTATCGGGGATATCTTTACCGGTAAACAACGCGCCAAATGGCAGGGCGTCTTCGGCGGGATATTCGGACTCGCTTCCGTAATCGGCCCGCAAATCGGCGGCTGGATCGTCGACGCTTCCAACTGGCGTTGGGTATTCTATATTAATCTTCCGGTCGGCATTCTGGCGGTCATCATTATCGCCGCCGCTCTGCCCAAGCATCGTGCTGCCGGTTCCGTCCGATTCGATATCCCGGGGATCGCAACGATGGTTGTCGGAGTGGTCAGTTTGCTGTTAGCATTAACATTCGGCGGCAAAGATTATGCATGGACATCGTGGCAAATCATCGGGTTGTTCGCCGTTTCCCTTGTGTCCCTGTTATGCTTCGTCAGAATCGAAGCCAAAGCGGACGAGCCGGTTTTGCCCGTCTATTTATTCAAAAACAAAACCTTTTCGGTCATTAACGGAATCGGTTTTCTGATGAGTGTCGGCATGTTCGGAGCCATCATGTTCGTGCCTTTGTTCATGCAGGGCATCGTCGGTGTCAGCGCCACGGCGTCGGGCACGGTTATGACCCCGATGATGATCACGATGGTGGTGTCCAGCATGATCGGCGGGCAGTTGGTACAGAAGGTCGGAATACGCATCCAAATGGCCGCCGGTATGATCATCGTGGCGGCGGGCTTTGCGCTGCTTTCGACAATGGGAAGCGATACAGGGAAAATCGTCGCTTCCTCTTATATGATGATTCTCGGATTGGGCATCGGACTGGTGATGCCGCTCCTTACGCTGATACTGCAGGAAACCTTTCCGAAATCGGAATTGGGAGTGGTCACTTCGTCGAGCCAGTTTTTCCGGCAAATCGGCGGAACGTTCGGGATGACCGTCCTGGGCGCGATGATGAATTACCAGTCCGGAAATTTGCTGAAGCAAAATCTGGTTCCCGTATTGGAAAAACTCCCCGGACAGGCGGGCGGCTTCACATCGCAAATCACCGAAATGATTGACAAGGACCCGCAAGGGCTGTATTCGATGCTGCTCAATCCGGAAGCATTGGCCAAAATGCCGAAACCGTTGACGGACCTCATGGTTCCGGTTTTGAAATCGGCATTGGTCGATTCGCTGCACAGCGTGTTTTTGTTCGGATTGGCTTTCGTCCTGTTGGGAACGGTATTGACCTTCTTTGCGGGGCACATTAAACTTTCCGACCGAAAACGGATGAACGAAGAGATGACATCCCGTGACGGCGGTCCCGTAACGAGGATCCTGTAACGAGGATCCCGTAACAAGGATCCCGTAACAAGGATCCCGTAACAGCGATCCCATAACGAGGATCCCATAACCAATTAGGCCGGCAGGCAGGAACGGCCCGCATGAAGCGGTTTATCCCGGGAGGATAAGCCGCTTTTTATTTATTTAGGAAACCTATCGTTTGGACATGGCATATCATCGGAAAATCGCAATATTTATATGTAATAGATAAGCGGATGAAAACGTAAACCCGTTTCTGATTTGGAAAACGTTTTCTTTGGGGGGGATAAATGTTGGGACGAAAATGGCGCAGGATTGTCGTATGGTCGGCCGCCGCTCTTGCTTTTGCCGCTTTCGTTGTCCTTTGGTTCCAATCCAGGCAGATTGACGACGAAGTCATGGCGAACGTCCCCGATTACGGCGGCGAAATCGACGAGCGATCGATTCTGGCAGAGGACGACATCAAAAATAAACTGGAGCCGTCGTACCTGAAATACGCAGCCGAGATGACGAAGCAGGGCGCGAAAGACACAAGCGGCGTCGACATCGCCATTGAGGCGGCGGATTATACCGCGGCCAGTCCGACGGGTGTCAGCGTACAGGCCGGGATAGGCGGCCGCGCGGGTGAAGCTCTTGTGATGGCGGAAGAACAGAGTTGGGTCGAATACGACTTCGATATTCCGCAAGACGGTTTTTACCAGATGGGCATCCAATACTACGCGATGCAGGGCAAAAGGGCGTCTCTTTTGAGAAGTGTCGAACTCGACGGAACATTCCCTTTTTTCCAGGCGAAAAAAATGGAGTTCCAGCGCATGTGGCGCGAAGCCGGACCGGTATGGAAAGATAACCAGGGCAACGAATTCAACCCCCGGCAGGAAGAAGTGCAGGGGTGGCAGTTTCGCGAGTTCCGGGACGCCGACGGCAAAGTGCCCGAACCGTTCCGCTTTTATTTGACGAAAGGCAGGCATAAGCTGCGCATCGGCATGATCCGCGAACCGGCGGCGATTGCGGAAATACGGATCTTCTCACCCGTCCGGCTTCCGGCTTACGCGGACTTGCTAAAAGAATACAAGGCGAAAGGATATAAGGAAGTCCGCAATCAATACATAAAAATTCAGACGGAGAACGCCGTGCTCAAATCGGATCCGACTCTTCGCCGTGTCGAGGATCGGGAACCGGCGACGGAACCGTTCAACAAATACGCCGTAGGCCTGAACAGCTTCGGCAGCTTCGCATGGCGCAAGGGCGGACAGTGGGCCGAATGGGAGTTCGATGTACCCGAATCGGGCTTGTACAACATCGGCGCGCGTTTTGGCAGCTGGTGGTTAAACGGGGTTCCGGTGCAGCGCATCGTCACGATCGACGGAAAAGTTCCGTTCCGGGAAATGAACTCGGTCGGCTTCATGTACGCTCCGAGATGGCAGTTCGAAGGCTTCGGAAAGAGCGAAACCGAACCGTATCTGTTTTATTTGGAAAAAGGAAAGCACCGCATCCGCATGGAGGTGCAGGTCGGCTCGCTCGGACAGGTGTTTGAACAAATTCAGGACGTTTCGCAGAAAATGTCGCTGCTGAGCAGGGAAATCATCATGTATACCGGCACGAATCCGGACCCGAACCGCGACTGGGATTTGGATAAAAATATCCCGAACCTGGTGCCGAGACTCCATCTGATGGCCCGCGATCTCGACAATGCGATGAAAATGATGTATAGCCTCGGAGTCGAGAAGGGCAGCTCCGAACTGAGCGTGCTCGGCATGGCCCGCAACCAGCTTCTCGATATGGCGGAAGATACCGACACGATACCCGGCCGCCTGGGGAATATGACCGACACCCAGTCGTCGCTCGGGCTGTGGATTAACGGACTGACACAGCAAAGCCTCATATTGGACTATCTTGTCGTCAAATCACCCGACCGCGATTGGCCGAAGCCGGAAGCGCACTGGCTCGTCAGGGCGTGGTATTCGGTGTACGATTTCCTGCTCTCGTTTGTCAAAGACTACAGCGGTATCGGGAACATTTACAAAGACGAAAAATCGCTTGAAGTATGGGTGGCTCGCGGGCGCGACTGGGCCCAGATCATCAAGCAGCTTGCGGACGAGGAATTTACGCCGATGACGGGCACGAAAGTCAACATCAACGTCATACCCGCCCAGCAGATGAACCTGCTCATGCTGGCCAGCACGTCCGGTTTGGCCCCCGATGTCGCTCTCGGGGTCGAAGGGGAAGTCCCGATTGATTTCGCGATCCGCAACGCGCTCGTCAATTTGAACGAATTTCCCGATTACGCGCAGGTGGCCGAGCGGTTTCGTCCCGGCGCGCTCATTCCTTACAAGTATAACGGCGGCGATTTCGCGCTTCCCGAAAACCAAAATTTCAACATGCTGTTTTACCGGACCGACATTATGGATCAGCTCGGCATCAAAAAAATACCGGAAACGTGGGAAGAAGTGAAGGAGATCATTCCCATTCTGCAGCAAAACGGAATGGATTTTTATTACCCGCACGCTCCGAACAATCCGAGCCTCGCCATCAACGAGTTTGCGCCGTTCCTGTTCCAGTACGGCGGCGAATTTTACCGCGATCAGGGCAAAGAGTCGAATCTCGATACGCCGGAAGCGCTGCAGGCGATGAAAGAATGGACCGGTCTGTTTACCAATTACAAAATCAATAAAGACGCCAATTTTTACAACCGTTTCCGCACCGGGGAAATGCCGATCGGCGTAGCCGACTATTCGACCTATGTGCTGCTGTCGACGGCGGCTCCGGAATTGACCGGCTGGTGGCAGATGGTGCCGATGCCGGGACTGCCGCAGCCAGACGGAAAAATCAACCGCTCGACAGGCGGTTTGGCGCAAACGGCGATCATATTCAAAGACACGAAAATGAAAAAAGAAGCGTGGGACTTCATTAAATGGTGGACCAGCGCCGACGTGCAGGAGCGTTTCGGCTCCGAACTGGAAGCTCTGCTCGGCGTGGAAGCGCGCTGGAATACGGCCAATGTCGAGGCGCTCAAGCGATTGCCGTGGCCGGCCGCCGACATCGAGGCCATCCTGGAGCAATGGGAATGGTTCAAGGAACGCGAAGTGGTGCTGGGCGGCTATTATACGACGCGCCATATCGCCAACATGTGGAATGAAATCGTGCTGAACGGGAAAAACCAGCGCGAAGCGATCGAGGACGGAATCAAGGAAATCAACCGCGAGCTCCGCAAAAAACGCGAGGAGTTCGGGCTGGACAACGGCCAAAACAAATCCGGGCAGAAAGGCGGCGATTAACCGATGAGCCAATCGACGGCGAATACGGGGGTCAGCGTGCGACGCGCAATGGCGGACAAAGTTGCTCCGTTCAAGGAACTGCTTCAGCAGATGTACAAAAACCGGGTGTCGTATTTCTTCCTGGCTCCGTTCCTCGCCTTTTTCACGATATTTACCATTATTCCGGTGCTCACTTCCATCGCGCTCAGCTTCACTTACTACAACATCTTGGAACCGCCCCGCTGGATCGGGCTGTCCAATTACAAGCTGCTGTTTGTCGACGACGACATCTTCCTGACCGCGCTCGGCAATACGTTGAAATTCGCGGTCGTCACCGGGCCTGTCGGATATGTGATGGCTTTTCTGCTCGCCTGGTTCATCAGCCAGATTCCGATCCGATACCGGTTCTTCTACACGCTGTGCTACTATACGCCGGCGATTACAAGCGCGACGGCCATGTCGGTCGTCTGGCTGTATTTGTTTTCGGGAGACCGGTACGGCTTGATCAACTACTGGCTCATGAAACTCGGCATCTTCGACGAACCGTGGCTGTGGCTGCAGAACGTCAAGACGATTATGCCCGTGCTCATCATCGTTTCCCTTTGGATGAGCATGGGGATCGGTTTTCTCGCCTTTCTGGCCGGTCTCCAGAACGTGCCCCGCGATTTGTACGAAGCGGGAGCGATAGACGGCATCAAGTACCGCTGGCAGGAGCTGTGGTACATCACGATTCCGGCCGTCAAACCGCAGCTGTTGTTCGGCGCGGTCATGCAGGTCGTGTTCTCGCTGCAGGTATTTGACGTCAGCGTCGCGCTGGTCGGCATTCCGAGCCCGCTTTATGCCGGGCATACGGTAATGACCCACCTGTTCGATTACGCGTTTATCCGCTTCGAAATGGGATACGCCGCGGCAATCGCCGTCGTGCTGTTCAGTTTGATGGTCGGCCTGAACCGCCTCATTTTCAAATTATTGGGTAGCAGGGAGTGATCGATATGGCTGGCTCATCCCCCGTGATAAAAGGCAAACGTATCGACTGGGGCGGCATCATTCTTTACTTCTGTCTGACCGGGCTCGGGCTGCTCATGTTATCGCCCCTCGTCTACATGGTGTCGACCGCGTTTAAACCGACAGCGGAGCTGTTCCTGTTTCCGCCGCGCTTTTTCGTCATCAACCCGACGCTGAAAAATTTTTACCAGCTTCTGCTCGTCACCGGAACTTCTTTCGTGCCGTTCACCCGCTATATCTTCAACAGCGTCGTCGTCACCTTCGCCATCGTCATCGGCGGCGTCATCATCTCCGCTATGGCCGCCTATCCATTGAGCAAACACGACATGCCGTTTCGCAGGCAAATTTTCGGCATGATCATTCTCGCGTTAATGTTCGCTCCGCAGGTGACGCAAATTCCGCAATACCTGGTTATCAGCAGGATGGGACTGATGAACAGCTACATCGCGCTGATTATCCCGTACCTGGCCGCGCCCGTCGGATTGTTTCTGATGAAGCAGTTTCTCGATCAAATTCCGAACGCGCTGCTCGAAGCGGCCAAAATCGACGGGGCGGGCGAATGGCGGACGTTCTGGACGGTCGTCATGCCGATGCTGAAGCCGGCATGGGCGACCCTTGCCCTGTTCAGCTTTATTTCCGCCTGGAACGACCCGTGGTCGGCGGCGGTGTACACGACATCGGAACAAATGAAAACGCTCCCGCTCGCGCTGCAGACGATTAGCGGCGGCGTCGGCGTCGTCGCCCGCGTCGGTACGGTAGCCGCGGCGGCGCTGCTCATGATCGTTCCGACCATTGTCGTCTTTATCATCACCCAGAGAATGGTGCTGGAAACGATGGCCCATTCGGGGATTAAGGAGTGAGCCGGCGATGAGGGAACGTAACCGGTTACATTTCCGGATGAAACAGCTTGCGGCGGCCGTTCTGCTCGCCTTTCTGGCAGCTTTCCCGGCGCAAGCGATGGCGGGAAGTCCGTACCAGGGATACGTATACGACAGTTTGCAGGAGACGCCGCTGTCGATCAACGGGTATTTGTATGAAGATTCGATCGACGGCTACGACCTGCCGACAGGCCCGCTGAAAAGTCCGGAAGACATTTTCGCGGCGGAAGACGACACGCTCTATATCGTGGACGGCGGGAACAACCGCGTCATTCACCTGGATGCGGAGAAAAACGTGCTGGGCGTCATCGGCGACAGCGAAGGCAAAGGACAGTTGAACAGTCCGAAGGGGCTGTTCGTCACGAGCGAAGGCCGCGTTTTCGTCGCCGATACGGAAAACCGCCGCATCGCCGTTTTCAACGCTTCCGGCGAATTCGAAAAAGAATATCCGGCTCCGCAAAGTCCGCTGCTCGGAAAAGATTTCATCTATTCGCCTTCCAAGATCATCGTCGACAAGCGCGGCTACATGTTTGTCGTCAGCGACGGGGCGCACCAGGGATTGATGCAGATTCGCCCGGACGGGACGTTTGCCGGATTTTTCGGGGCGAACCATGTCGGATTCAGCCTGAGCCGGCTCATCATTAAACTGATCGCGACGCAGGAGCAGCGGGAACAGCTCGCCAACGTCAGGCCGCCGGAGTTTTCCAATCTGTACCAGGACAAGGAAGGGTTTATTTATACGACGACGCTGGGCATCCGCTTCAATCAGGTAAAGCGATTGAGCGCGGTCGGCGTCGACACGCTCAATCTCGAAGGGCAGGAAAACCGGTACGGCGACCTGTACATGCCGCGAAAAAACTGGGAACCGCTGTATGAATCGTTCGTCGATTTGACGGTGGATAAGAACGGGCTGATCACCGCGCTCGATCAGACGACGGGCAAGGCGTTCCAGTATGACAAGCTCGGCAACCTGCTGTTCATTTTCGGGGGGCTGGGCGAACAGGACGGACTGTTCAAGACGCCCGCCAGCATCGATCATACGTCGGACGGGACGATCTATATCGTCGACCGCACCCGCAACCGGGTGGACCGGTTCCGGACGACGCCGTTCGCGGACAAAGTGCACGAGGCTTCGGCGCTGTACGTCGACGGCCGCTATGACGAGGCGTCCAAACCGTGGCATGAAGTGCTGGAAATGAACGGAAACTACGATCTCGCCAACCGGGCGATCGGCAAAGCGCTGTACAAGGCCGAGCGTTACAAGGAAGCGATGGGCTATTTCGAAGTTGCCCGAGACAGAGAGGGCTATTCGCAGGCGTTTCTGGAATACCGCAAACAGTTCATGCGCGAATATTTCACCGAAATCGCGGCGGCTGTAGTGTTCTTTCTTATCGCGCTCAGGTTCGGTTTGAGGCTTTACCGTAAAAAATGGCGGAAACCGGCCAAACAGGGCGGTATCCAATGGGCGAAAGGAGGGGGCGCGCGGTGAATGTGCTCAAAATGGCCAAAGACGTTCTGCTGCATCCGCTTGATTTTTTCTACGACATTCAGTTTGAGGGAAGAGCCAAATACCGGCTGGCGGCCGTCATGATCGCGCTCACGATAGCCTCCCGCCTGCTCTCCCTGATCATTACCGGGTTTTCTTACGAAACGGTCGAGCCGTATGAAATCTCGGTCATCATCGAAGCGACATGGATTGTCGTTCCGTGGCTCACCTGGGCGGTGTCCAACTGGGGAGTGAGCACGATTATCGACGGGGAAGGAAAATTTAAAGACGTGCTCGTCAGCAGTTCCTTCGTGTTGACCCCCTATATCGTGCTCGCTGTCCCCATCGCTCTGCTTACCAACTTGCTGTCGCTTCAGGAACAATCGATTTACACCGCCTTAAACTGGTTTGTGTTCCTTTGGGTTGTCTATCTGCTGCTGGCGCAGGTGAAGATCATCCACGATTTTGAGGTCGGCAAAACGTTATGGATTACTTGTTTAACGATCATCGGCATGCTGGTCGTCTGGTTTATCGCCCTGTTGATTTACGGTTTGATCAGCCAGGCGGTGGATTTCGTCATTGCGATCATCAAAGAAATCAACTACCGGACTTGAGGAGGGAGCATCGTGTCACGATTGAAGCGCATATTTGCCGTTGCGGTCGCGTTAAGCCTGGTGGCCGGATTCTCCGCCCCCTACAAAAGCCGATCGGAAGCGGCAAACGTTAAATCCGGATACTTGGCCGCATCGGCCGAAGAAGAGCCGAAGAAAAAATTCGGTTGGGAAGTCGGCGATTCGAACGCCGCAACGGCCGACACTCCGGGCATTCAAGCGACGAAAAAGGTGGCGGAAAACGAACGCTTCCAGTTGTTTGTCGATGAAAAGAAGGGTCAGATTCGCGTCGTGGATAAAACGAACGGAAAACAGTACGGCGTTCCCGAAGCCGGCAAAAATATGCCGCCGAACAACCGACAGGCGATCGAAACGCCCGTATTTATCCGCTACACCGAAGGGAAGGGGACGATTCAGACGTATCCGTCCAAGGAAGGGGGCAAGGCGGCAATCCAACCGGTGGAACAGGGAGTGAGGGTGAATTTCGATCTCCCGAAGCTGCAGATGGCGTTCGCCATGGAATACCGGCTTCTCGACAACGGTTTGGAAGTGCGGATTCCGTTCGAATCGATCAAAGAGAGCGGGCCGAAAAAAATGACGAGCCTGGAGCCGCTCCCGTTTTTCGAAGCGGCCAAAGGCAGCGAGGCGGGGGGGATATTCATTCCGGACGGTTCGGGAGCGATTATGAAATTCAAGGAAACGCATCCCCCGTATTTCGAGCCGTACAGTCAATTCATTTACGGCGGCGATCATACGTTCCAGACGAAAGTGTTCGAGAGCGTATCGCAGAATATCCGGGAAACGACCGCTTACACTCCGCGGGAATGGGCGGCGCTGCCCGTATTCGGATTGTACAGGGACCGCGACAAGGCGTTTCTCGCCATTGTGACGGAAGGGGAATTTGACGCGCTCGTCAACGCGACGCCGTCCGGGGTGCGCAATATCGATTTGTACCGCGTTTCCGCAGAATTCATCTACCGGAACGACGATGTCATCTTCATCGGCAATTCGGGGGAAATTCCGCTGGTGGAAGGCGGCATGATCACAGGCGACCGCGCCGTCCGCTATGTGCTACTGGACGGGGACAAAGCGGGATATGTCGGAATGGCTCACGCATACGGGGAATATTTGGTTCGCGAAAAAGGAGTGAAGCCGGTCAAACCGGAGAAGCCCGCCTTTCAAATGCGGCTGTTCGGCGGTGTGCTGCGCGATGAAATTATCGGCTCGACGTTCGTTTCGCTGACGACGTTTGCGCAGGCCAGAACCATTCTGGAGGAATTCGCCGCCCGGGGCGTCGATTCGCTTGAAGTGACTTACGACGGGTGGTCGGACGACGGACTGTACGGCAACCAGCCCGAGCATTTTCCGGCGGAGCGCAAGCTGGGCGGAAACAAGGAACTGCGGAAGCTGGCCGAATACGCCAAGAGCAAAGGAATACGCCTTTACTTGAAAGCGAACTACGTCAAGCCGTATGAAGACAGCGGCGCGGTGTGGGCTTCGCGGGACGCGGTGCGCGGCTTGAACAAAGATGTGCTCGACGTTTTCAAGCCTTTCGTAACGACGCGCCAGCTGTCCGACCAGCTCTTCTATCTGTTGAAGCCGGCCCGGGTGTTCGACAGGCATATCAGCAGAGAAGCGCCGCAATATGCCGAATTGGGCGTTGCCGGAGTGCATCTGGATTACATGGGCGACACATTGTATTCGGACCAGGGAACGGACATCCCGTTCCGCCGCTCGCAAACGGCGGACGTCTGGGTGAAAGCGATGGATCTGATGCGATCGCAAACCGGCCGTGTCGCCGTCGATTACGGATTCGCTTACGCGCTCGGCCACGTCGACCGCATCGACGACATTCCGGTCGATTCGAGCCGCTTCGTCTATGAAGACGCTCCCGTTCCCTTTTACCAGATGGCGATTCGCGGACTGGTGCCGTATACGATGAAGCCGTTCAATTTGCAGGACGACCCGCGCATCGCGCTGCTCAAATCGCTCGAATACGGCGCCGTTCCGAGCTTCGAGCTGACGTATGAAGATTCGTCCCTGTTAAAAAGAACGCGTGTCGACGATCTGTTCAGCACCAACTATAAACATTGGCTGCAGCCGTCGATCGATGCGTACCGGAAAGCTTTGGAAGTGCTCGGCGAGGTGAACGGACAGCCGATTGCGGATCACGCCCAGCTCGCTCCGCACGTCTTCCGCACGACCTACGGAAACGGCGTGCAGGTGGTGGTCAATTACGGCCGTGACGAATTCGCCGGCGCCGGCGTTACGGTCAAACCTTACGATTACGCCGTTCTGAAAGGGGGTGCCGGGCAGTGAAGAAACGGTTCGCGCTGACGATGAGAACGCGGCATATGATGGAAGGGTATTCATTTATCGGCATATGGATTATCGGGTTTCTGCTGTTCATGGCCGTCCCTTTAAGCAAATCGCTTTACTATTCGTTCCAGGAGCTGAAAATTACGGAACAAGGTTTGGAAGCGACCTTCGTCAACATCCAAAATTTCCGCGAAGCGTTTACGGTGGACGTCCAGTTTCTGCCGAGGCTGATCGGCACAATTAGCTCCCTGCTCATCCAGGTTCCGCTCATCCTCATTTTCGCGATGTTTTGCGCGCTCTTGCTCAATCGTCCATTGAAGGGGCGCGGCCTGTTCCGGAGCATTTTCTTTCTTCCGGTCATCATCGCCTCGGGAGCGGTGCTGCAGAAACTGATGGAGCAAAGAGCGACGACGCTGCCGATCTTCGCCCGCTACGATCTGGCTTCGACGCTGAACGAATACATCCCCGTGCAAATTCTGCTTCCGCTCTTGAAAATGATGGATGCGCTGACGCTTGTCATGTGGGACTCGGGTGTGCAAATTCTCATCTTTCTGGCAGGACTGCAGTCGATTTCCGTGTCGCTGTATGAAGCCGCCAAATGCGATGGGGCGACGCCGTGGGAAAGTTTCTGGAAAATTACGTTTCCGATGATTACGCCGATGATTCTCGTCAGCACCCTGTTCAGCATCGTGAACTCGTTCACGAAAGTAAACAACAGCGTGATGACCTACATTCACGACGCCGTGTTCAAAAAAATCGACTACGGCTACGCGGCTGCGCTCGGATGGATTTACTTCACCGTCATTTTCATCATCATTTGTTTTGTCTTTTTCCTGTTCCGCAACAGTTCGGTGTATACGAGAGAAAGGAGCTGAAGCCATGCAAGCGACCCGCCTGCTCTCCGCCGCCGTCAAAAAAATCGGAAGCGGAGCGAACCGCATCGACGGAGTGCGGCCTTTGCGGGCGTCCACCGCCCGCCGCATCCGGGAAACGGTTTCAAAGCTGTTTTTATACGTGGTGCTGCTCAGTCTGTCATTTGTGTTCGTTTACCCGATGCTTTACATTTTCAGCCAATCCCTGATGCAGGCCGCCGATGTGGCGGACGCCACGGTGCAGTGGATACCGAAGGAGCTGTCGTTTCAAAACTATGTTTTTGCCTTTGAAAGACTCGCTTACTGGAAAAGCTTTCTCAACAGCGCAGTCATTTCGTTGGGGCCGGCGCTCATCCAGATTGTCAGCTGCGCCGTCGTCGGTTACGGATTCGCCCGTTACCGGTTTCCCGGATACAATGTGTGTCTCGCTCTCGTATTGTTTACTTTCCTCGTGCCTCCGGAAACGATCGTCGTCCCGTTGTTCGTCTTCTTCAGCGATTTGGGCTGGATTAACACGTATTTGCCTTTCCTCGTTCCGAGCCTGTTCGGGCACGGGCTGCGCGGCGCACTGTTCGTCCTCATCTTTATGCAGTTTTTCCGCGGCATGCCCCATGAACTGGAGGAAGCCGCCCGTATCGACGGCGCGGGAGCGTTCCGCACGTTCTGGACGATCATGCTGCCTCTTGCCCGGCCCGCCATGCTGGTCGTGTTCCTGTTTTCTCTCGTATGGCACTGGAACGACGTATTCGAACCGAATTTGTACATCATGCTGAACGAACATTTTAATTTAACGCAGCAGCTGGCCATTTTGAACGGCGAAGGGCAGCTGGAGCTGGCGCAGGCCAATGCCGCGAACACCGTGAACAGGGCTGGGGTGATCGGCCAGGCTCCGACCAACCTGAACCGGGTGATGGCGGGTTCCCTGCTGACGATACTGCCGATGCTGATTCTGTACTTGTTCACTCAGCGCTATTTTGTAGAGAGCGTGGAACGTACGGGAATCGCCGGCGAGTGAGTGATGCCTGCAGTTGCGGCGCTTGAAGGGAGGTGGGAGCGCGATTGCGCGGATGAATGATGCAACTTGACGTTGCAGGTGCAGTGATTCATTTTGGGTGAAAAAGGTGGTGGGCCTATGAAAAAGTTGGTGTGGATACCGCTTATCATCATGTTGTCGGTGTCCATGACGCTTTACGGCTGCGGCGGCGGAAGTTCGCAGACCGCGGAACCGAACGGACAGCAGAACGATAACCAAAGTACGGGGGAAACGGGGCAAACGGAACCAAAGGAACAGCAGCAGCCTGCAGACCAAAGCAAAGTAAAAGATTTGTCGGGCGAATTGACGGTTTGGACGTTTGCCGAAAGCTTGTTTACGCCGATTGTGCCTCTGTTTAAGAAGAAATACCCTAACGTCAAGGTGAAAGTCGTACCGATGGATTTTAGCCAGATGCATGAAAAGACGTTGACTTCGCTTGCTTCGGGTACGGGCGGCCCGGACATCGTTCAAATCGAGGGCGGCTGGATGAAAAAATTCAACTCGATTGACGGATTGGAGGATTTGCTGCTCCCGCCATATGACGCCGGACGTTACAGGGACGACTTCACGGAGGGCAACTGGCAGCGCTGGATGTCGCTTGACGGTAAAAAGCTGCTCGGTTTTCCGTGGGATATGCCTCCCGGCGTGACGTTTTACCGCGCCGATATTTTAGAGGAGAACGGCTTTCCGTCCGATCCGGCGGAGCTGGCCTCGTACATGGCGGATCCGGAAAATGTCATGTCGATGGCGCAGGCGCTGAAAGCGAAAGGCCATTATATTTTTGAATGGAACACGCAGCCTATCGATCTGTTGAACGCGGGCGTCTCGTTTTTCGATCGCGATTTGAATTATTTGCGCAACACGGAAAACTTCGCGAAAGGGCTCGATTTAGCGAAACGGGTGAAACAGCTCGGTCTGGCGCTCAATATGAGCTTCTGGGATGAAAAAGGCAAACAGGCGGTCAATTCCGGCAAGCTCGCCTTCGTCTATCTCGGCGCCTGGGGCGAAGGCACGCTCGAGGATACCGCTCCTTCGCTCAAAGGCAAATGGCGGGTTACCCAACTGCCGTTCGGCGCATACGGAGGCATGGGCGGCTCCACGCTTTCCATCCTTTCGCAGAGCAAAAACAAAGAACTGGCGTGGGAATTTATCCAATTTATGCTGGCGACGAACGAAGCCCAGGCGGAGCATATCAAAATCGCCATCACGCCGGGATACAAGCCGGCCTGGGAACTGCCGATTTGGGCGGAGACGAAAAACCCGTACTTCGGAGATCAGCAGACGAATCTTTTGTACGGTTCCCTGATCGAGAAAATTCCCCCTACCGTCGGCACGCCGCTTGACGACAAAGCCGGTGAAATATGGGGGAAAGGCATCAATGAAGCGGTTGACAAAAATAAAGATTCCGCCGCGGCGCTGAAACAAATTCAGGAAGATATCGAAAAGGCGATCGCCGTTGACAAGCAGAAACTTCTCGAGAAAATGGGAAAACAATAACGTTTTGGGAAGACAGAGCCTAAAAAAGAGGTGGTTGCGAATGAAAAAATGGATACTGATGCCGCTTGTCGTTATATTGTCGCTGACATTGGCGATCTCCGGCTGCGGCGGAGGAAATTCGGCACAAACCAACCAGGCCGAAACGGACAATTCCACCGGAGAATCGGATCAGCAGAACGACCAGACGGAGGAACAGCCTGCGACGCAGTCGGAAGAACCGGCAGTGAAAGATTTGTCCGGCGAAGTGAGCGTCTGGACTCATGCGAAATATACGCTCGCGGGGATGGTCCCCGGGTTCAACAAAAAATATCCGAACGTCAAAATCAAGCTCATTGAAATGCCCTTTAACGAAGTGCATGAAAAAGGGTTGACCGCTCTCGCTTCCGGGCAAGGGGCGCCGGACATTCTCATGATCGAGGGCGGCTGGATGAAAAAGTTCAATACGATTGAAGGATTGGAAGATTTGCTGCAGCCGCCGTATGACGCCGGCCGTTACAAAGACGATTTTACGGAAGCGAACTGGCAGCGCTGGATGTCGCTGGACGGCAAAAAACTGCTGGGTTTTCCGTGGGATATGCCGCCGGGCGTGACGTACTACCGTGCGGACATATTGGAAGAGAACGGCTTTCCGTCCGATCCGGCCGAGTTGGCCAGTTATATGCAGGATCCGGAAAACGTCATCGCCATGGCGCAGGCGCTTAAGGCGAAAGGCCACTACATTTTCGAATGGAACAGCCAACCGATGGACTTGATGAACGCGGGCGTCGGCATGTTTGACCGCGATCTGAACTTTCTGCGCAACAACGAGAATTATATCAAGGGGCTCGATCTGGCCAAACGGGTAAAACAGCTGGGGCTTGCGATGAATGAAAGCTTCTGGAGCGACAAAGGAAAGCAGATGGTCAATTCCGGGAAACTTGTCATGGTCTACCTCGGCGGTTGGGGCGAAAACACGCTGAAAGACAGACATCCGACCCTCAAAGGCAAATGGCGGGTCACCCAACTGCCGTTCGGCGCATACGGCGGCATGGGCGGTTCCACGCTCACGATTCCGTCGCAGGGCAAAAACAAAGAAGCGGCATGGGCATTTATCGAATATGCGCTTGCGACGACGGAAGGGCAGGCGGAAGACATCAAAATCGCCATTACACCCGGATTTAAACCCGCTTGGGAACTGCCGCTTTGGGCCGACACCAAGAACGAATATTTGGGCGGTCAGGCGTCCAATGTGCTGTACGGCGCTTTGATTGAAAAGATACCTCCCACCATCGGCACTCCGCTCGATGATAAAGCAGGGGAAGTGTGGAATAAAGGGATTAACGACGCGATTGACAAAAATAAAGACTCTGCCGCCGCATTAAAGCAAATACAGGACGACATCGAGAAGGCGATCGCCGTCGACAAGCAGAAACTGCTGGAGAAGATGGGGAAAAATTGACTATTCGGTCTTCGCCTGTTTGCTGAATGTTAACGTAAAGGAAGTTTCCTCCTTCGCCGATGTAAACGTAATATCGCCGCAGTGCTCCCGCATAATGTGCTTACAGATCGTTAAGCCGAGCCCGGCGTTGTCGCTTTTTCCGGTTACGAACGGGTTGAAAATATGTTGCTGTATGTCCGGGGGGATTTGCGGGCCGTTATTGATGATGGTCAAATAGTAGTGGGCGTCATCCTCTCCGTCGCGAATGCGGATGATTCTGTCCGCGTCCCCTTTTAACGACAGCGCGTCAACGCTGTTGTTCAGCACATTGGACAGAACGTGCTGGATCGCGACTTTTTGCATATGAAGCGGTGAATCGCGGCGAATACTGACGATGAGACGGACGTTTTCGTAAATGAGGCGGGGATTGAGCAGAGTGATGACGGAATCGAGCAGCGGGCGGATCGTGATGAAAACAAACGGTTCTTTCATAATGCTCTTTTTCGAGAAGCTTAAAAAACCGGTAATTTGCATTTGGAAGCTTTCAAATTCTTCCTCGACAATATCCATGTACTTTCCGACTTTGGCCAACGATTCCGGCGACAAATGGGTGCGAATCAATTTTAAAAATCCGCTGATCGCCGTCAGCGGGTTTCTTAATTCGTGCGCCATGCTCGCGGCCATTTTGCCTACGATGCTCAGCTTGTCCTGGTGAAGCTCGCTGATCGTCCTGTCTTTTTCTTCAATTTGCGCTCTCACGTAACTCCAATAATAATCGCACACCGCCCGTTCAAATGCGTCGATTCTGTCGCTGATTTGTTTGATGATGCCGGTGGAGACGCAGTGCTCCCCCTCGAACGTCGATATCGTATCGAGAAGGATTTCCCGGAACAGGTGCGGATTGTACAACGTGTGTACGAGCGGCACCTCCTTTTCCGCCAGCATTTTGCACCAGCCGGGGAGCAGGGCGAAAGTGGGGTGCCGTTCCACCGGAATATGCACGTCGGTGATGAACTCGAAATAGCGGTTCCCAAGCTCATGCAGTTTCTCCGAATCGTACATTTCGGGGAAGCGCTTAACCCATCCCGTTATCCATTTCTGGACAACCGATTCCTTACAAGATTGGATCAACCTGATTTCCCGTCCGTGCATGTTCTTCCCCTTCTTGGCATTTTCTGAATTCCATGCATGTTTATTTCTCTTTTCCGGGCCGATACTCCTTCCGCCGGCAAAATAAAAAAGACCGGAATTTTCCGGTCTTGAGCTTGTCGAGAAAGCCCCAAGAGTTTCGTTTCTGATGGTAAGGGGGTGGGGGTATATGCTTCCAGCGACTGTTGAAATCGTGTTCTCATTAAATATTAAGCGGTAACAACACGATTTCAAAGGCCGCCCGTAAACTTTCCAGCACATACCCCGCACCCCTATTTAGTCAAAACAGCCTCCTTGGGGCTTTCTCGATACTCTGAAGACCGGAATTTTCCGGTCTTTCGTCCGCTGCGGTCAGATCTGTTGCGGTCAGATCCATCCGCGCGCTTTCATCGCTTCGGTAATGCGGAGAATGGAGATAATGTATGCCCCCGTGCGCAGATCCGTTTTATGCTTATCCGCCACTTCTTTTACTTTCCGGTACGCTTCGACCATTTTTTGCTGAAGCCGGTTGTTCACTTCTTCTTCCGTCCAGTAATAATTCATCAGGTTTTGCACCCATTCGAAATACGATACCGTCACGCCCCCCGCATTGGCCAGAATGTCCGGGATGACCGTAATGCCTTTTTCAAACAAAATTTCATCCGCGTCCGGCGTCGTCGGTCCGTTGGCCGCTTCGGCGATGATGGATGCTTTGATGTTTTTCGCGTTCCGTCTCGTAATGACGTTCTCCAAAGCGGCGGGAATGAGAATATCCACTTCCAGCTCCAGTATCGCTTCCGGATCGATGTGATACTCGGCGCCGTATTCCATAATGGAGGAATGATCTTTCAAATACTGGACTTCCTGAAGATCCAGTCCTTTCGGATTATAAATCGCTCCTTTGGAGTCGCTGACGGCGACGATTTTGCAGCCCTGCTCCGCCAACAACCGTGCGGCGATTCGCCCTGCGTTGCCGAAACCCTGGATGGCGACGGTGGAGCCTTTCAACGATTTGCCGGCATCGTTCATCGCTTCGGTGATCGCGAACACGCATCCGCGCGCGGTCGCTTCATTGCGGCCCTTCGAACCTCCGACAATAAGCGGCTTGCCTGTAATGACGCCTGGCGAATTATGCCCTCTCAGCCGGCTGTATGTATCCATCATCCAGCCCATAATTTGCGGCGTGGTATACACATCCGGAGCCGGGATGTCTTTTTCGGGTCCGACGATTTCGGCAATCGCCTCCATGAAGCCGCGGCTGACTCTTTCCAGCTCGCCTTCGCTCAACGTTCTCGGGTCGCAGATGACGCCGCCTTTTCCTCCGCCGTACGGCAAACTGACGACGCCGCACTTGAACGACATCCACATGGACAGCGCCTTGACCTCATCCAGCGTCACGTCGGGGTGGAAACGAATGCCCCCTTTTGTCGGTCCGATTGCGTCGTTATGCTGGGAACGAAAGCCTTCGAAGACGCGGACGGTGCCGTCGTCCATTTTTACGGGAAAGCTGACGGACAAAACGCGTTTCGGTTTTTTCAGAATTTCGACAACCGACGGGTGAAGATCCAGATACGCCGCCGCGTGTTCGATTTGTTTCTGCGCGATTTCGTATGGATTCAAAACTTCTCCGTTCGTAATCATCACTGACATACTGTGAATTTCCTCCTCGTTTATGCCGGATTTGCATTTTCCAACATTTTTTTTGCATTTGTGGATGATCAACATTATATGGGATCATAAGGACGCTGTGAAATTAAAAATAGTTTTATGTCTTATAAAAAATTTTCATCACCTGTAATAAAAAAAGCCCCCTCCTGAGAAGAGGGAGCCTGATTTGCGTGCAAATGATGGGCAAGCAGGATGACAAGTTACAAGTTCGGTTACAGCAATTCTTTTCTAAGCTGCTCCGGCGATTTGGGCGACAAGTAACCGGGAGCGATGTCGAAAACCGTTTTCGCCCCGGCTTGTCCTTCCGCGCTCAGCCTGTAAGCCGCTCTGGCATAGGCGACAAGAACGCTTGCGGTAAATTCGGGGTTGCTTTCCAGCTTCAGCGAATATTCGACAATTTGTTTCGTCCCTTGTCCCGTTACGCCGCTGCGGATGACAAATCCGCCGTGCGGCATCGCCGAGTGGTTTTTCCGCAATTCTTCTTCGCTGATAAAATGAACTTTCGTGTCGTAGTCGGCAAAATAATGGGGCATGTTTACGATGTCGCTTTCGATTTTCCGAAGGTCGGCGCCTTCTTCCGCGACGACATAGCACTCTCTTATATGTTTTTCTCTTGTCGTCAAATCGGGAGTTTCCCCATTTCTTATTTTGTCCAGCGCTTCTTTAACGGGAATCGTATATTGAACGCCGCCCTTGACGCCTTCAACCCGCCTGATCGCGTCCGAGTGCCCTTGGCTTACGCCCTTGCCCCAGAACGTGTATTCTTTTCCTTCCGGCAAAATCGATTCGGCGTATAAGCGGTTAATCGAAAACATCCCGGGATCCCATCCGGTCGATATGACAGCCACGTTTCCGCCTTTTTTCGCGGCGGCGTCGACGGCGTCGTAATATTCCGGTATTTTGGCATGCGTGTCGAAGCTGTCGACAGTGTTAAACATGCCCGCGAAAACGGGGCCTTGTTCCGGCAAGTCCGTCGCCGAACCTCCGCACAGAATCATCACATCAATAACGCCCTTGAAGTCGTTGGCCGCGGAAACATGAAGCACATTCAACCCCGAATTGCCGGAAGCGCTTCCCGGATCCCTTCGGGTGAATACGGCGGTCAATTCCATGTCGGGGTTTTGCTTGATGGCGGCCACGACGCCTCTCCCCAAGTTTCCGTAGCCTACGATTCCGATTTTTATTTTTTTGTCCACTTCTATACCTCCTATGATAGTCGGCATTACATATGATATGTATTATAACGAATTGATCGGGATGCTGCCAAGATCAACAAAACGCGGCAGGGGCGAACAATCAGAAGCGCTACTATACTCTGTTTTAGTAAGTGACAAGTATTTCACTACTTTTTCTATGAAAACATTGCCTCTATAATGGAAATGGAAGCCTCTCGCAGTTGAGGCGCCGAAAAATGCATGGGGAGGTTTACGGGAATGAAGTTCAGAAAATTAGGCAGAACCGGACTGAAAGTCAGCGAAATCAGCTTGGGGAGCTGGTTGACTTACGGCAACTCGGTAGATAAAGAGACAGCGATAGCCACTATCGACAAGGCTTATGAACTCGGAATCAATTTTTTCGATACAGCAAACGTTTATGCGAGAGGGGAAGCGGAAAAAGTTGTCGGCGAAGCGCTGCGCAAATATCCGCGCGAATCGTACGTTTTGGCCACCAAAGTGTTCTGGCCGATGGGCGACGGAGTGAACGACCGCGGACTGTCCCGGAAGCATGTGTTCGAACAGGCGCATGCCAGCTTGAAACGGTTGGGCCTGGACTACGTCGATATATACTACTGCCACCGTTACGACCCGGAGACGCCCGTGGACGAAACGCTGAGAACGATCGAGGATCTCGTGCGCCAGGGCAAAGTGCTGTATGTCGGCGTGAGCGAATGGACGGCGGCGCAAATTCAGGAGGCGCTGCAAACCGCCGATCATTATTTGCTGGATCGGATTGTCGTGAACCAGCCGATATACAACATGCTGAACCGGTATATTGAAAAAGAAGTGATTCCGCTGAGCGAGAAAAACGGCATCAGCCAGGTCGTGTTTTCGCCGCTTGCCCAGGGCGTGCTCACCGGGAAGTACAAGCGCGGCCAGCAGCCGCCGGAAGGCAGCCGGGCGACCGATCCGAAGTCGAAAGGACCCATTGAAGGTTTGCTGAAAGATGAAATTTTGGCCAAAGTCGAGAAGCTCGGGGAAGTCGCCGACGAACTCGGCATCACGCTTTCACAGCTCGCGCTTGCCTGGGTTTTGCGCCAGCCGAACGTGGCGAGCGCGCTTATCGGCGCAAGCAGGCCGAGCCAGGTCGTCGAAAACGTCAAAGCGGTGGGCGTAACCATCCCGGACGAAGCTCTGCAGCGGATCGAAAACATATTAAGTTAACCGTTTTCGTAGTATAATGATCGGGTAGGGGTTCTACCCGATTTTTATACCGCAAAAAATATGGGCATAGCTGGGAGAGTGAGGTATGAGCACACTGGCGATAGAACAAAAATATGAGCAATTGGGGGAAGTGCTGCGGTCGCTCGGCAAAGTGGTCGTTGCCTTCTCCGGAGGGGTGGACAGCACATTTTTGCTGAAAGCGGCGTTGGACTTTCTCGGTCCGGAGCGGACGCTGGCGATAACGGCCGATTCGGAAACGTATCCGCAGCGTGAGCGGGAAGAGGCGATCGCCCTGGCCAGGGAGATGGGAGCTCCGCATGAAGTCATTCATACGAGCGAATTGAATATTCCGGGTTATGCCGAAAACCCGACGAACCGCTGCTATTTCTGCAAAAATTCCCTGTTCGATCACCTGATCCCGATCGCCAAAGAGAGAGGCTACGATCATGTGATATTCGGCGCGATTGCCGACGATCTCGGCGAGCACCGTCCCGGACTGCAGGCCGCTCATGAGCGCGGCGTCCGCGCGCCGCTGCTGGAAGCGGGGATCAAGAAAGCGGAAATCCGCCACCTTTCGCGGCAGTTCGGTTTGCGCACATGGGATAAGCCGTCGTTTGCCTGCCTGTCTTCGCGCATTCCTTACGGGGAAATGATTACGCAGCAGAAGCTTTCGATGATAGACCAAGCCGAAGATTTCCTGATACAGCTCGGCTTCCGCCAAGTGCGCGTGCGCCAGCACGAAAATTTGGCGCGCATCGAAGTGCCGTTCGAACAGCTGGCCGAAGTGGTGGCCGTTGCGGAAACGGTTACAGCCAAGCTGAAGGAAATCGGCTATACTTACGTCAGCCTGGATTTGCGCGGCTATCGTTCGGGCAGCTTGAATGAAGTGCTGTAAGCGGCGAACGCGGTCATGGCTTAGAGCGTGCTTGCGCAGTCAACACATATACTAAATTTTGGGAGGTTGAAAGCGAATGGAAAACGGGTTGGAAAAACGCCGCTTGGGGCGCATCGGCCATATGAGCACCGTTGTGATTTACGGAGCCGCGAGCCTCAGCGATGTGACGCAGGATGTGGCGGACGAATCGATACAGTATGCTTTGGACGCCGGCATTAACCATTTTGATACGGCGGCGAGTTACGGCGACGCCGAACTCCGGATGGGACCGTGGATGCCGAAGATTCGCGACCGCATCTTCCTGGCGACGAAGACGGGAGAAAGAACGAGAGATGCGGCATGGCGCGAAATCGAGCGCTCGCTCAGGCGGCTGCAGGTGGAACAGCTCGATCTGCTGCAGATGCATGCCGTCACCAGCTTCGAAGAGCTGGATAAGGTGACGGGTAAAGGCGGATCGTTGGAAGCGGCGATCGAAGCGAAGGAGCAGGGGCTTGTCAAGCATATCGGCATTACCGGGCACGGACACGACGCTCCGGCGGTCCATTTGGAAGGACTGCGCCGCTATCCGTTTGAAACGGTGCTCACTCCGCTCAATTTCATCCTGTACAGCAACGAACAGTACCGCAACTCTTTCCACGCGTTGGTAGAGGAAACCAAACGCCAGGACGTCGGGCTCATGGTCATTAAAGCGGTGGCGCGCGGCCCTTGGAAAGACGAGAACGACAAAAAATATTCGACTTGGTACGAACCGTTCGACGAGCAGTCCTACATTGATCAGTGCGTGTCGTTCGTGCTGTCCCATTCGGCTGTGACCGGGCTTGCCAGTGCGGGAGACGTCCGCCTTCTGCCGAAAATCGTCGAAGCGGCCAAACAATACAAACCGTTGGACCAAGCCCGGCAGGAACAACTGCTTGCTACGGCCGGCGCGTACGCTTCGCCATTCGGCCCGTTTTAAGCGGGCGTGTTTGGCGCGATGGCGAAACCGGGAGGATAAACAGGATGGATCATCGTATGCTGGGAACGAACGTCATTACCCAGATCGGCATTCTTGTGCATGATATTGAAAAAACGTCGCAGACGTATGCCGAGTTTTTCGGGGTGGAAAAACCGCAATGGATCATGACCGATACGGTGGATAAAGCGCATACGGAATACCGCGGCGAACCTACGAAAGCGAGAGCGAAGCTTGCCTTCTTCAATATGGGTTCCCTCCAGTTGGAGCTGATTGAGCCGGATCATGAGCCGAGCACGTGGCGGGAGTCGCTGGATCGGAACGGGGAAGGGGTTCATCATATCGCTTTCGTCGTGCAGGGGATGCAGGAGAAAGTCATGCTGCTCGAAAAAAACGGCATGCCTCTGCTGCAGAAAGGCGACTATACGGGCGGAAGATACGCTTATATCGATACGTTAAAAGATTTGAAGGTCATCATCGAGCTGCTGGAAAACGACGGAACATAAGGCGAATCCATATTTCGCGCCGGAAGGACGGATGACGATGTCCAAATCTATCATCGCCGTGGTAGGCGATTATTACCACCCGGAACACCTTATAAAAGAATCATTGAATGCCGCGTTTCAGCCCCTTGCGGATGAATCGGGCTTTTCCCTCGCTTACATTTCCGCGGATCAACTGTCCGCCGCACTGGACGCGCGGCCCGATGCGGTCATTCTGTACAAGGAAGACCGGCTGAATCCCCAAGACGCCGACATCCGGCGCTGGATGACGACGGATGTCGCCCGCTCGATTGTAAGCTACGTAGAGGACGGGGGCGGATGGCTTGCGTGGCATTCCGGTATGGCTTCCTATCCCGAGGACGGCGCCTATATCGCGATGCTGAAAGGCGGTTTTAAGTGGCATCCGAACGAGCACCGGACCGTGCGTTACGAGCTTGCGGCAGACCATTCCATTATACGGGGCACGGACGAAGAGGCATTCGAGGCGATCGATGAACAATATTTTGTGCAGTGCGATACCGCGAAAACGGAAGTGCTGCTTCGTTCCTATTCTGCGGACGGGGAATCGATTGCCGGCTGGGCACATCCTTTCGGCAAAGGAAGGGTTTGCTGCCTTACTCCCGCCCACCGGAGCGAAGGACTGCTTCACCCGGCTTTCGTCCGCCTGCTGCGCGAAACGATCCGGTGGTTAAGCCGGTCAGAGTAGAAACTTTTGCATTCGGCACGCTCCCTAAAGATTTCAACTCATGAGTTGATCTGGAGCGGATGTTCTTGGTACCCTGTTGCTTGGGACACCCCTGCAAAGTTAAGGTGTGATGCATTCACCTTTCAATAAGTGGGCCGGGGTGTTCTTTTTTGTTTTGCAACCAAATTTGCAGCTGGCTATTTACACCGTGATCAATTTCTAGTATAATCTCGATTATTCCTATCGATTAAGTATGGTATAATAGTAAAAATCAAGAAAGGATAAGGTGAAACGGATCACATGAGCACACAAGAACTCACCGTTCGCTCAAGAAAAGACATCATTGATTTTGTAAATTCCAATCCGGTGAGCAAGTCCGGCACCAAAATCATTCTGCTCGCGCTGGCGGGCATTTTTGTGGACGCCTATGACTTTACGAGCATCGGAATAGGGACCGCCCAGTTAAGAGAGCAGTTCAATCTTGCGCCGGTGGAAGTGGGAAGTCTGACGGCCATTATGGCTGTAGGCTCGCTTCTGGGAGCGGTATTCGGCGGATATTATACAGATAAATTCGGCCGCAACAAAATGTTTCTCATTGATTTGTTCCTGATGGTTTTTGCCGCTATCGGAGCCGCCCTTTCTCCCAATTATGCCACTCTCGTGTTTTTTCGATTTTTGATGGGGGTCGGTGTCGGACTGGATGTGCCGGTCGCATTAAGCTTTATTGCGGAATACAGCAACCTGAAGAATAAAGGGAAGTATGTGAACTTATGGTGCCCGTTGTGGTTTACGGCCGCATGCGTCACCGGGTTGATCGCCCTGCCTTTTTATTTACTGGATCAACACGAGCACATTTGGAGATGGTCCGTAGGGATTGGCGGCGTTTTCGCCCTTATCGTCTTATTTTTCCGTTATTTCTTTATGGATGAAAGCCCGATGTGGGCCGCTCATCATTTGACATTGGAAGAGGCCGCCGGCGTCTTAAGAAAAACGTACAATATCAAGGTTACAGTTAAACAGCAAGAGAGAGAAGAAGGGAAGCAAAAAAGCCAGAAACTGTCCTATAAGGCCATTTTCCAAGGAAAATACAAAATGAGAACTCTGCTTGCTTCTACGATTACGTTTACGCAAAGTATGGAATACTTCGCCGTCGGTTTCTACATTCCGACCATTTCTGCCATCATTTTTGGTGAAGGCGTCATTTACGCGATCGTCGGAACGATTGTCTTTAACATCTTCGGAGCGCTTGGCGGATTTATCGGATCGTCGTTGACCGCCAAATGGGGCATCCGAAAACTGGCCATTACCGGATATATCGTTGCCGGAACCGGATTGATTCTCATGGGCGTTACCGGGAATCACTCGGTATCCGTATCCGCGATTCTGTTGTCCGCTTTTATATTCGGACATGCCTTCGGACCGGGTTCGCAGGGCATGACCATGGCCACCCTTTCTTATCCGACCGAATTGCGCGGACTCGGTACAGGCTGGGGACAAGGCATTACACGGGCGGGCAGCATTCTCGGATTTTTCCTGTTCCCTGTCGTTCTGGCTGCGGCCGGGCTGTACAACACGCTGCTCATGCTGGCGATCGTACCGATACTCGGATTGCTGGCCACCCTTATCATTAAATGGGAACCTGTCGGCCAAGATGTCGAGCAAGCATAACAGACTATGTGAAGCGAAACGCTCGTTGCGCCACTTGACACACCGAGCGTAAATGGGAATAAGCCCAGGCTATCGTTCATCAAACCGGAAGCATGGTATTGCCCCGTTTGAATGAGCATTGCCGGGCTTTTTTATCGTTCCATCCGGAACTCCCTGCTTATTTATTCTTCCGCATCCTCCGGATAGTCACGTACGGTACTGTCATCCGGATGAGAGGTCGATTGTTCGAATTCCGGGAAGAGCGTCCGTCTGCGGAATTTCCGGGATACCGGGTTGAACAATCTCCGGCTTCTCCATTCGCGGTAACCTCCTCTTGCATTTGAATTAAGCTGATTCCGTGAAAGGGATGGCGGCGTTCCGCCGATGATAAAATTCAAGTGGTTGTATGCTTTACTAGTGTGCTGCCGAATCCGCAAAATATGCGCCGTCCGAAAATTTTAGAGAATGGACGGTTTTTTTGTTTCCGGCCGTAACAAAATAACGATACGGAGGTGGGAACATGTATCGAGGAATACGAGGCGCAGGAATACGCCTGTGCTCGGTGACAGTGGCGATTGCACTGATTGGCTTATCGGCTGCGTGCGGCGGCGGAAACGCGTCTCCAAATACGGAAACGAAACAGATTGACGATTCGCCGGCGCGGACCATCGGCGGCGGAACGAACGCCTTTACCGATCGCGAAGGATATGTTCAAGGACGCGAAAACGTTCACCGCGAGATAACTCCTTATTCCGCGCTCGAGTTCGGCATTTACGAAAACGATCAGCTGGCCGATCGGCTGGAGCAAATCGCCGATCATGCGCCGGGAGTAAAAAGAGCGACGGCGGTCGTCCGCGGCAAACAGGTCGTTATCGGCATAGAACTGGATCAACCGCTCGATTCCCGGAGCGTTCAGGCGGTTGAACAGAAAGTCCGGGCTGATGCCGGGGCGATCATCCCTTCGTATAACGTTCACGTCACATCGGACAAACAGCTTGTCTCCCAAATACGGACAATGAATAGGTACGTCTCGAACGGATCCGGCGAAGCGTGGGCGCAACGGTTTACCCGTGTCGTCCGGGATATCGAGCGAAGCCATTCCGATTCCTTTTATTAAACCGAAATCATGCAAGGAGGAAAACGCAGCATGCATGCACGGTTGTTGATTTACCGTCTTCACGAGGGAACGGCGCAGTCTGGACGGGAAATTATGGATACTTTCGCCGAACTGATGAAAGATCAGGAACAATGCAGAGGCGCCACATTTTTTATAAATGAAACGGAACGCGAGTTTGGCGGTTTCTTCCTGTGGCCGTCGCAGACCGATGCGGAAAAAGCCGAAGAAGCGCTTCGCCCGCGTCTCTTGGAGCTGTTGGAGCCGGTCATCAAATGGTTTGAAGTGTACGAGCCTGCGATAGCGCAGGCAACGGCAACATGAAAAGATACGTTTGCACCCGGAGCCATCCGGGCTTTTTTTTGTGCGGATGATCGTGCATGTACCATAGCCCTCTCCGCTGGAAAAGGGTAGTGCAAAAACGGATCATCTGCGTTAATCTGAAAGTAACCCCTTTCCTATCCCTCGTTAACCGGAGGCTGTACCGATGAAACATTCGCCGTTGAACGAAGAAAAAACGAGGCGGGAGGCAACGCCGAACGCGACGCGCATGTCGGTCTCCGACAAAGAGATCCGCTGCGAGCTGCCGTACCGGCTTGCCTTTGAAGATTTGGCGTATATCGGGATCGTTCTTTTTGAGACGTGGCATGTCCGCGCTCATTACCACGATCATTTTGAATTGTGTTATGTCGACGAAGGGAAAGGCTGGTTTATTGTCGACGAGCTGCTGTATGAAGTAAGCAAGGGCGATCTTTTTTTGACCAAACCCGGAGAAAGCCATCACGGAGCGGCTTCCGGCGATTGTCCGTTTCGTCTTTATTATTTCGGATTTCATCTCGAGCAGATGAGGAGCCTGGAAATCGGTTATTACAACATTGGATCGCAACGTGTGGCGCACGATCGCGAAGGTCTCGTCAAGCGAAATTGCGACGCCATATTCGAAGAAATCCGGCAAAATCGCGCTTACTCCAAACAGATGGTGCAGGGACTGTTTATGCAGACGCTCGTATCCGTGCTACGCCATTATGAAAACCGGATTGATGCGAGCGCGAAAGATCCGTTAACTTTACCGGATCCGATAAAACAAGTGTTGATTCGGCTGCACACCGAAACAAGCTGCCGTCATGATATGGATGAACTGGCCGGTACGGTCAATTTCAGCCGTTCGCATCTCGATCGCGAATTCAAGCGCTACATGGGCGTATCGCTCGGGAAGTATATCCGCTCTCTCGGTATCGATCGCGCCAAACATTGCCTGCGCGATACGTCGGAGTCGATCACTTCGATTGCGGAAAAGCTCGGCTTCGAATCGATTCACAAGTTCAGCCTCTTTTTTAAGCGCCATACCGGGATGTCGCCGCACGATTATCGCAAACGGCTCCTGTCGCCGCACCCGCCGTCTCCCGATGA
This sequence comes from Paenibacillaceae bacterium, assembly GCA_041686835.1. Lineage (GTDB taxonomy): Bacteria > Bacillota > Bacilli > Paenibacillales > JAWLCZ01 > JAWLCZ01. The sequence continues at coordinate 29,033 of JAWLCZ010000023.1, forward strand.
TGAAAAAGTTTAAAATCTCGGTTATTGTTCTTAAAGACGGCAAACGGGCATCGCCTTATAATGAAGGATGAAAACCGATATTCAACAAGGGGAGGAGCATTGCCGCATGATAGACAACCATCTGCTGCCCGGCCCGGACGACGTTGCTTTTTTTCAGGAGAAGGGATACTGGGTTTCGCCGAAAATCATTAGCGACGACCGGCTGGAACAGCTAAGGGAACGGATGGAACGGGTGTACAACGAACAATTCGAAACCGGAAAACCGCCGTGGCGCGGTTATTGGAAAACCGGAGACAACCCGCGGGCGCTGCGCAAAACGGACAATTCGCACTGGTCCGATCTGGTGATTCGCGCCTTGGCGACCGATCCCGTTATCGGGGCGATCGCCGCAAAACTGATGCAAACGGACTGCATTCGCCTATGGCACGATCAATTGTTGTATAAACCGGGACGGGGACCGGGGAGAGAGACGGCGAACGTGGGGTGGCACCAGGATTATTCGTACTGGCAGTGCGCCGCCGAACCGACGCTGGTGACGGCCTGGGTCGCCTTTGACGACGTCGATTTGTCCAACGGGTGCATGCAGGTCGTTCCGTACAGCCATAAGTGGGGATTGGTCAACGTGAACGACTTTTTTGAACAGGATTTGGAAAAGCAGCAGAGAATGATGGAACTTCCGGAGGGGGCCTCGTTCGAGCCGGTACCGCTCATCATGAAAGCGGGACAAGTCAGCTTCCACCACGCTTTGACGATTCATGGCAGCGGCCCGAACACTACCGACAAACCGCGCCGATCGCTAGCGGTTCACCTGATGACCGGCAACACGCGGTACAAAGCGGGATCCCGGTCGGACCGGCACATGAATGTCCTTCTGCTTCAGCCGAAGGACGGCGATTTGTTTGCGGGGGACTGGTTCCCGGTTCTATATGAAGAGAAATAAAAAAGATATTGGAGCGGCAGGGACTTGTTCAGACCCCTCCGCCTTTTTTTGTTCCGCGCAACAAGTCATGATGAAAATGTTTAAAAATAAGATAAAGGAATAAAAAGACGCTCTTTTTTTCTTGAATATATAATAATTTTGTAA
>JAWLCZ010000024.1:0-28858 GCA_041686835.1 Paenibacillaceae bacterium
AACGTCGGAAAGCCGTATGAGGGAAAACCTCACGTACGGTTTGATGAGGAGGGGCTGGCAGTCCCAGCCCTTTACTCTACTATAAACGGACGAACAGCAAGTACAGAGCATTTAAATTGTATTTTGTACACTATATCGTCTGTTGCAAGGATGCAGCCGTTGAACGTATAAGAAGCAGCTGGAGTACAGCATGGAATTGCGTATAGGGAAAAGAAGTGAAGGCAGCGAATAGGAGATGAATGGGAATGGGTGCGGGGCGGAAAGCGTAGCGAACCTCACACCCATTCCTCCCCACGCTCCAATGTATGGGCTTGGGCAAAGGTTTGAAAGGACCTGGCGGTGATCTTCCGCCAGGTTTTTCTTTATTTAAGCCTAAGCCACGGTCAGTTTGACTTCGGCACCAATTCGCGGTAAGCGGTCGGAGAAAAACCGGTATACTCCTTGAACGTTCTCGAGAAATACGGCAAATCCATACCGACGGCGTCCGCGATGGCGGAGACGCTGCAATTGGAGAACGCCAGTAAATGTTTGGCTTTTTCCAGGCGCGTCCGGTTCACATACTGAATCGGCGAATAGCCGGTAAATCCTTTGAACACATGAATAAAGTAATTGGGGTGAAAATGGGCGATTTGCGCCAATTCATCCACCGTAATATTGTCGGACAGGCGCTCCTCGATATACTTGAGGACCGTACTCATTTTTTCGAAGGAAGACGCGGCCGCCATGTTCAATTGGATTCGTTCGCATCGTTCGATGAATAGGGCAATGATTTCAAGCAAAATCGATTTCACGCGGAATTCGGAGGTGAACTCATCGCTGTGCAAGTGATGGATAAGCTGTTCGAATTTGCCTTTCAGATCCGTATCCCCGGCTATTTTCACCCGGGCGGGTGTCTTCACGATTTGAAACAGGTGGAGATCCCCGATTTTGGCGGTGAAGTGGCACCAATATTTGCCGAACGTATTCGGACTAATCGTTCCGTACGACTGGATGACCCCCGCCGGGAGCAAATACAGTTCTCCCGGTTGCGGATAAAACTCCCGCTCCCCCACTTTTAAATAACCTTCGCCCTCCACAATGTAATACATCTTGTTAAAGTCGGGAATATAATCGTATTCGTTCCAGGAAACCGGGACTTTCGTGTACGCGGCAATCGACAAATCCAGCTGCACGTTGGCGATGTACTTTTTCCAGAACGTCCTTTGGTTGGCATCCATAGTTTCGCACCAATCCTCTTTATATCGAACGATATATCCCCATTATATGAAATTGGCGGAAAAATAACTATTTTTACTGTAAAACGGGAATTTGCGGAAAGACACGATGATCCGGTTGATGAAGCTGCGGAATTCCCGTTATGATAGGACGGAAGCATCCAATGCCGGAAACCGGCCGCGGTTCGAAAACATCCCGCGTTATCAAAACTAGGAGGATTTTGCAATGTTCAACTTGTTTTGGGGCGTGGCGTTCGCCCTGGTCCACTTTGTTTGTTTTTTGCTTTGCTACCGCTTGTTTGAGCGGAACGGATTGTATGCATGGGTAGGCATCGCAACCGTTCTGGCCAATATCCAGGTGGTCAAAACGATTGAAATGCTGGGACTGGTCATGACGCTCGGCAACACGATGTATGGAACGATCTATTTGACGACCGACCTGTTAAATGAAAAATACGGTGAGAAAGAAGCGAAAAAAGCGGTTTGGTTCGGATTCTTCACGTTAATGGTGACAATGATCGTCATGCAGATGGCGCTGGTGTTCAAACCGCAGGAGACCGACATCGGCCAGTCGTCGCTGGAAACGATATTCGGGATGATGCCGCGGCTTGCGCTCGGCAGTTTGACGGCGTATTTCGTCAGCCAATTTTTGGACGTTAGAGTTTATTCGTTTTTGAAAAAAGCGTTTCCGAAACGGAACCAGCTCTGGATCCGCAATAACGGAAGCACCTGCATAAGCCAGTTGGTCGATTCGCTCATTTTTTGCACGATTGCTTTTGCCGGGGTTTATCCGTTCGAAGTGTGGCTGCAAATTGCGGCAACGACCTATGCCATCAAGTTTGTCGTCTCGGTCGCATCGACGCCGTTTTTATATATCGCCCGAAATTTTCATTTTCAAAACGCAGGAGAAGAGACCGGAACGATTCCCGGCCGGAATGCCGGATCGTAATCTGGCGGCCGATGCAAGCGCCATACCTGTTCGCCGCGCGCGGTTCGCCACATGGTGGCGGTCAACCACATGTGGATACAAGGGAGCGGCCGCGCCGGTTGTCGGGAGATAAGCCGGCCGCGGAAAGGGGTGGACGTGGCGATGGACGCGCTCAGGCCGGGCAGCCCGGCAAAATGCCGCGTCACCCCTTTAAGACAAACACATTACCGTCCTCGTCCCGGAACTGCGCATACGTTCCCCACTGCATTTTCTGCGGCTCGCTTTCGAATTGCACTCCTTTGCTCCGCATCTGTTCATATGTCGATTCGATATCGTCGCATAAAAACACGATCGACGTCTTTAACTCGTGCCAATTTTTCATCATGCTTTTCGGATAGAGAACGAGAGCGGTTTCCGCTCCTTTGGGCCGCACTTCCAGCCAACTGGCGCCCGGACCCATCGGCGTTTCGCGCACGAGTTCAAAACCCGCTTTTTCCGTCCAGAACGTTTTTGCCTTTTGTTGATCCTCCACGTAGACGGCCGCTGTAGCGATTTTTGTAATCATGATGGATTCCTCCCTGGTTTTATAATTTTACAGAACCAACTATAACATCGGCGATTCAGGCTCGTCTTGTAAAAAAACGACATCCTTTGAGCGCCGGAACCGCTCATGCGCTTGCCGCATCCATTTCCGGTATTTTGCGGGAGTTATGCCCAGGCCATGTTTGAAGTCTTTGGAAAAATGCGCATAATCGTAGTATCCGAATTCCACCATACATTCATGCAGGTCAATAGGAATCTCATACCTTGGGAAGAAAACCGGCGGGTTTGGAGCGCCATGGATGTGCGGAGAGCGAGGGGCGGATTTCATAGGTAAGCCCCTTGATTCCATAGGAACAGGGGCATGAGGGTTGCATCATTTCGTAAATATATGATTGCCGATCTTCACCGTTTGCGGACGAGACCAAATCCACGCGCTGGTAGCGGTTTTGGGATTGAAATAATACAGCGCATTATAGGACGGATCCCAGCCTCGAACGGCGTCCAGCGCCGCCAAATAAGCGGTTCTGTTCGGCGTTAACCAGAACTGCCCGTCTTTCACCGCGGTAAAGGCCCCGGGCTGAAATACGACAGCGCGGATATTGTCCGGAAACTTGTCCGATTGAATGCGGTTCATCACAACGGCGCCTACGGCGACCTGCCCTTTGTAAGGCTCGCCCCGGGCTTCGCTGTAAATCACTCTGGCCAGAATGTCCATTTCGCTTTGATTCAAGGAATACTTTTTTAAGGCTTTCCAGGTTTGGCTTCCGGTAATGCCGTCCGCCGTCAAACCGTAATCCCGTTGAAACCGGTAAACCGAATAAGCGGTTCGGGGCCCGTAATGGCCGTCCAGAGAATCTTTGTAATAGCCAAGCGCTTTCAAACGATACTGCACATCCCAAACATCCCCGTTGGCGCTCCCCGGTTTTAATACGGGGTGTGCGTACGCGTCGGGCGTGCCGGCACTCCAAAGCAATAACGCGACAAGGAAGGCGAGTACTGTCCATTTCTTCATGGTAACCGTCTCCTTTCGGTTATCGATTATAGAGGCCGGCAAATGGCAGTTCAACCTGCATTTTCTGGAATACGATGCTCAACTTGGGGCCGCCGTAAATCCCGTCCGCGAATCGCAGATGGAAAGCAAGCTCCGGCTTAGCCCGCTCAGCCTGACCATTGCAATCCACAATCATTCCATTTATGCTATTCATAAACAGGATTGGAAAAAGGGCGTATGCGGATGAACAGGGAAGAGCAAGTTTCACAGGTTCAACTTGCCGTAGAGAGCGAGAGCGGCCTCGTTACGGCGAACGCGTACCCGCAGGGCTTGGAGCCGATCGGCCGGGGGAGGAGCGCAGCCGTGTTTCGTCTGCGGGATGAACCGGACAAGGCGGTGAAAATTTTTCATCCCGATTTCACCGACATGGCTGAACAGGAAATCACCGTGTACCTCAAGCTCGGGGCAACGAAGTATTACCCGCAAATGTACGAATACGGGACCCGCTATCTGGTTATCGATTATGTGAGCGGCAAAACGTTTTACCAATGCCTGATTGAAGGCATATTTATCCCGGAGAGCGCGATCAAGGAAGTGGATGCCGCCATAGCGCTCGCTGAAGAGAAAGGGCTTCGTCCGTCCGACATCCATTTGAAAAACATCATGCTGACCGGGCAGGGAGTCAAATTGATTGACGTCGCCCGTTTTTTGCAGAATGGGGACCGCCGCCAATGGAACGATTTGAAAAAAGCATATTATCAAAAATACATCCGTCCGAATTTCCCCAAAAAAATACCGGAAAAAGTGCTGGAATACATTGTCGACAAGTACCGGAAAAACGAGCTGCGCATTTGACGGCCCGGGCACCGGGCATTGCGAAACGCGTTGAAACGCGGGGCCTTTCGAAACGTAGGAATAAACATAAAGGAGGTATGGCGAAATGTTGAAAAAGCTGTTGAAACATTGGCTTCATTCAAAACTGAAAGGTCATCACGGTTCCCATTACCGTCCCCACAGCAGCGACGATTACCACAAGTCCCATTACGGGCACCCGCATGATGCCCATAATATGCGCGGCCATACGTACTACAGAAAAAAACGTTCCTCCAGCTCTTACAGCAGCTGACCGGACGTACGGAGATTAGACAGAATGCGGTCAACTTCCCGTGCAATGTCCCGGGCGCGGGCAAACGGCTGTTCCGTCATCAGCAAGCGGCGGAGCAGTTTTTTTGTGAGCGGGTGAAGCGTCAGCTCTTCTTCCCAGCTTGCTTCTTCGGCAGCCGTACCGGATTTTTCGGAATAAGTGCTGTACAGCAAAAACAGGAGCAGATGGCCGAGCGCGTAAAAATCGCTTGTCACGTCCGGCTTTCTGCGCAGTTTCTTTTCCGTCGGCGCGTCGTCTTCCACGTCGTCCGCTTCCGTTTCGCCGCTATTCGTCGCGTTCAGGTTACGGGCCAAACCGAAATCGATCAACCGGACGCTCTCTCCGTCCAGAATGACGTTGGCGATGCTGATGTCGCGGTGGATGATGCCCGCGGCGTGAATGTAGGCGATAATATCGAGCAGTTTCCTGGCGATTTCCAGAGACTGCTTCTCGGAAAACGCGCGGTTGTCATGAAACAACAGTTCATCCAAGCTTTTGCCTTTCGCATGCTCCATGATGAAACAAGGACGTCCCCGATTACGGAACCGCTCGTACAGTTTCGGGATGCCGGGATGATGGAGCCGTTCCAATATCCCGGTTTCTATGTCGAATATCCGTTTCGCCCGGAGTTTTCCTCCTCTGGCGGGACGGGACGCTTTCAGAACGGCGAGCCGTCCGGAGCGGATGTCGCGGCATAAATACGCGGCACCGTAGCTGCCCATGCCGAGCTTTCGCACAAGCCGGTACCGGCCCAGGATAACGGATCCTGAACGGAACTGCCAGCGAAGCCGGATGCTGTCCACGAGTCTCCGTTTCCTGAATGCTTCGAACAGGGCTACCCAAACGTTGGAAGCGGCCATAGTGCGTCCACCGCCTTTCCGTCCGTGGAAATATGATTTGAGCTTATGTGTCTAATGCTACTTGCCGGCGGAAGAAACGTCAAACCTCAATCGATTACATTGAAATCCGGTTTCGGCGGTTTCGGTTGCTTTTCTTCCCGCAAAGCGTTAAACTTTGGATAAAATGACACTGATGTATCGGGAGCCTGCGGAAGCAAGCTGAGAGTACGACTGTTCCGTCGTAGACCGTCTGAACCTGTTGGGTAATGCCAGCGTAGGAAGCGATGAGTGGACCGCAGAACACTTTGCTTGCGCATCGTGTTTTTTTGTTTAGGAGACCGCATGACGCCGCCGATTTCCGCCCGCGTCTTCTTCCGCAAACCGCATCTTCGTTTGTCCTTCCCATAGCCGTACCTTCTCCGGCCGGCTTCCAACTTGTTCCCGAAACCATGAGCGTAAATCGCGATGCGAACATATCACCTGTAAAGAAGGAAAGGATGGGAACCATATGCTTACACAGCACATTGCCGGCCTGCTGGAAAAGGTGCGCGAGGCCAATCCGCTCGTACACAACATCACCAATGTCGTGGTCACGAATTTTACCGCCAACGGATTGTTGGCGCTGGGAGCGTCTCCCGTCATGGCGTACGCCAAAGAAGAAGTGGCCGAGATGGCCCGGATTGCCGGGGCGCTTGTGCTGAACATGGGCACGTTGGATGAACAAGTCGTGGAAGCGATGATCGTGGCCGGTCGATCGGCCAATGAACACGGCGTGCCCGTCCTGTTCGATCCGGTAGGCGCCGGAGCGACGGCTTACCGGACCGCGGCAGCGCGGAAGATTGCCGGAGAAGTGAACCTTTCGATCGTCAGGGGAAATGCCGCGGAGATCGCCAATATGATCGGCGAACATTGGGCGATTAAGGGCGTGGATGCGGGAGAGAACGGGGGCAGCGTGCATGAACTCGCCAAAAAAGCGGCACAACGGCTGAACACCGCGGTCGCAATTACGGGAAAAGAAGATGTCATCACCAACGGGCAAACGGGGTATGCGATCCGCAACGGGCACCCTCTGTTAACGAAGGTTACCGGTGCGGGCTGCCTGCTCACCTCGGTGCTCGGAGCCTTCTCGGCCGTGGAAAAAGATCCGCTGCTCGCCGGAACCGCGGCACTGGTCACTTACGGTGTCGCGGCGGAACTGGCCGCCAGACGGGCCGGCGAAATAGGGCCAGGAAGTTTCCAAGTGGAATTGTTGAATCAGCTGGCGAACGTGTCCGCCGACGATATTGCAGCCTTCGCGTCCGTGCAAAAGCTGGATTGAGCGGTCCGGCGCCAAGGGGAACATATCGAATCGCATTTCGGGAGGAGATTATGAGCGTATACAAAGCATTAACGATCGCCGGATCCGACAGCGGAGGGGGCGCCGGCATCCAGGCCGATTTAAAAACGTTTCAGGAGCTCGGGGTTTTCGGCATGTCCGCTCTGACGGCCGTTACGGCGCAAAACACGCTCGGCGTGCAGGGAGTGTACCCGCTGCCCGCAGAGGCGGTCGCAGAGCAAATCGAATCCGTCGGCACGGATCTCGGAGCGGATGCGGTGAAAACAGGGATGCTATTCAGCAGTGAAATCATTCGGGCCGTGGCGGAGAAAATCAAACGGTTCGGGTGGAAAAATGTCGTCGTCGACCCGGTCATGATCGCGAAAGGAGGCGCGCCATTGCTGCAAAATGAAGCGGTTCGCGCCTTGAAAGAGCATCTGCTTCCCCTGGCTCGGGTCATTACCCCCAACATTCCCGAGGCGGAAGCGTTGACCGGGATGACGATTCGCACGCTGGAAGACAGGAAAGAAGCGGCGAAACGGCTGACGGCGCTCGGCGTGCAGCACGCGGTCGTCAAAGGCGGGCACGACGGCGCGTCGGAAGAGGCGGTCGACGTCTTGTTCGACGGCCGGGATTTTACTTATGCCGCGGCAAAAAGAATCGAAACGAAGCATACGCACGGAACCGGCTGCACGTTTGCGTCCGCGATAACGGCGGAGCTGGCGAAAGGGAAAAGCGTCGAGGAAGCGGTACGGATCGCGAAACAGTTTATCCAGGCCGCCATAGAAGAGCCGCTCGGCATCGGCGGCGGCCACGGGCCGACGAATCATTGGGCCTATCAGAGAAGAGCGCGTGCCGGCCGGAACGGCACAAGGTGAAGACGGAAGCGAACGGGGAGATGCAGTTTGGCCGCCATTTCAAGTGAAGAGCTGCGCAGTCTGTTAAAAGTCTATTTCATCATGGGAAGCGTGAATTGCAAAAAGAATCCGCTGGACGTCATCCGTGAAGCGATCGCGGGAGGGATTACGATGTACCAGTTCCGCGAAAAAGGAGAAGGCGCGTTAACCGGTCCGGACAAGGTTGCGCTGGCCGGCCGGATTCAGTCCGTTTGCAAGCGGCACGGAATCCCTTTTATCGTCAACGACGATATCGAGCTCGCTTTATCGCTGGACGCCGACGGCGTTCACATCGGGCAGGAGGATGAACCGGCTGATATCGTCCGCAGCAAAATCGGAGACAAGATCCTCGGCGTGTCCGTTCATACTTTGGCCGAGGCGGAGCGGGCCGTCCGGCACGGAGCGGACTATTTGGGGCTCGGTCCGGTGTATCCGACGGAAACGAAGAAAGATGCGAAGGCGGTGCAGGGGACGTCGCTCATCCGGCTGCTGCGGGAGAAGGGAATGACCGTCCCGATCGTCGGGATCGGAGGCATTACTCCCGAGAACGCGAAGCCGGTCATAGACGCCGGTGCGGACGGGGTGGCGGTCATTACGGCGATCAGTCTGGCCGATTCCGCCTATGAAGCGGCCGGGAAGCTGCGCAAGGCGGTAGACGAGGAATGAATAACTGGAATAAAAAATGGTTTTGCACAATTCGGGTAAAACGATTACAATAAAACAAGAGTGCTCAAAGCTGACCATAGCCCGTTGTGAATTTATTCACAACGGGACGGAAGATTAGGCACCGCTAATTGTTTCGGGAGAAGCAAGGCATCGCGTTCACGGGTCATCTCTCGACAAGCATCAAAATTATGGAACCATTCTAGCAAAGGAGGACGTTTTCTCATGTCTGAAACAGCAACACAACAATCGGCGCGCGAAGCCGCTTCCGAAGTTGTCCGCGAGGAGGCGGATGTGCTCGATCAGTTGATGAAGCCCGAGGTTCAAAAATCGCTCACCGAGTTGGTGGAGAATCTCCCGAAATTGGCGGAGATGGTCACATTGTTGACCAAAGCCTACGACGTGGCGCAGACAGCGGCCAATGACCGCGTGCTCATCGAAGATTTGAAGGGCGGGCTTGAGGAGTTCGTCAAACCGATTAAAGAGAAAGCGAAAGGAATTGCGGCGGCAGCGATTGAAGCCAATGACCGCGCCCGGACGGAAACGACGACGATTGGCCTGTTCGGTCTGCTGAAAATGCTGAAGGACCCGCAAGTCCAGAAAATGCTCCGTTTTGCGCAAGCGTTTTTGGATGAATTGTCCAAAAGCCAAAAGCAGCGTTAATATCCGGTACGGAACGAATAAGAATGGAGGATGAGCATGTATGGCAAAGCATATATTGATTTTGGGCGGCGGATACGGCGGGCTGCTGACGGCGCTGACCGCACGGAAATATTTGCCGGCTGAAGAAGCTGCGATTACCGTCGTCAACCGCAACCGGTATCATCAAATCGTCACAGAACTGCACCGTCTGGCCGTCGGAGGCTTGAAGGAAAAGAATGTCGCTCTGCCTCTGGACAAGCTGCTGCGCGACAAACAGGTCGATTTGTTAATCGACACGGTACAGAGCATTTCGCCGGAACAAAAGCAAGTGAGCCTGGCCGGCGGCGCAACGTTGTCGTACGATGCCCTTGTCATTGCGCTGGGCAGCGAAACGGCATTTTTCGGCATTCCCGGCCTGCAGGAGAACAGCATGACACTGAAATCGGTGGAAGACGCGAACCGGATACGTGCGCATGTCGAAGCCCGCATCGAGGAGTACGCCAAAACGAAAAACAAGGCCGATGCTACGTTTGTTATCGGCGGCGGCGGGCTGTCCGGCATTGAGCTGCTCGGCGAGCTTGTCGATACGCTGCCGCAACTGTGTCTCCAAAAAGGCATCGATTATAACGACCTTTCCCTTTATTGCGTAGAGGCGATGCCGAATATTCTGCCTGGTTTTGCGCCCGAATTGGTGGAACGGGCAAAAGTCAGCCTGGAAAAACGCGGCGCCAAAATTTTGACCGGTGTTGCCGTAACCGAGGTCAAGGGAAATACCGTCATTTTGAAAGACGGCACAACCATCGAAGCGAATACGCTCGTCTGGACAGGCGGAGTGACCGGTACTCCGGTCGTGGCAAACTGCGGCATCGAGGTCAACCGCGGACGGGCAACGGTCAACGAATTCCTGCAATCGACGTCGCATCCGGACGTTTTCCTTGCTGGCGACAGCGCCGTTGTGATGAGTCCGGAAGGCCGCCCATACCCGCCCAGCGCGCAAATCGCATGGCAAATGGGTGAAGCGGTCGGCTACAACCTTTTCGCTTATTTCAAAGGTGCACCGATGAAGGAATTCCATCCGGTCTTCTCGGGGACGCTGGCCAGCCTGGGCCGAAAAGACGCGATCGGAACGATCGGCGCGAGCCAAATCCGCTTGAAAGGTTTGCCCGCTTCGGTGATGAAGGAAGCGAGCAATGTGCGCTATTTGACTCATATTAACGGTCTTTTCTCTCTAGTGTATTAAACAAGGCCGTACTTATAACCGCCCCTTTAAGCAAACGCATTTGCGCATCCGTGCTTAAAGGGGTTTTTTCATGCGGCTTTCCGGAGAATGGTTCTTATATTCCCGGCCCAAATTGTGTATTATAGTAGGATAGGAATTATACGTGGGAAAGGTTGGTCGCATTGGATAGCAAGAATTCATCCTCGAACTTCATTAAAAGCATCGTCATCGAAGATTTGAAATCCGGCAGGGTGCAAGAGGTGGTCACCCGGTTTCCGCCGGAGCCGAACGGCTATTTGCATATCGGCCACGCCAAGTCGATCTGGCTGAATTTCGAACTGGCGGACGAATTTAACGGCAGGACGAATCTTCGGTTTGACGATACGAATCCGCTGAAGGAAGATGCGGAATTCGTCGAATCGATTCAGGAGGACGTCCGCTGGCTTGGTTTCGAGTGGGACCGGCTCTGCTTCGCTTCGGATTATTTCGAGGAAATGTACGAGCGGGCGGTGCTGCTGATCAAAAAAGGGAAGGCGTATGTATGCGATCTGACGGCGGAACAAATTCGGGAAATGCGCGGAACGCTGACGCAGCCCGGGCAGGAGAGTCCTTACCGGGAGCGCACGGTGGAAGAGAACCTGGATCTGTTCGCGCGGATGCGCGCCGGCGAGTTCAAGGATGGCGAAAAGGTGCTTCGCGCCAAAATCGACATGGCGTCGCCCAATATCAATCTCCGCGATCCGGTGCTGTACCGGATTGCGCATGCCCGTCACCATCGCACCGGCGACGCATGGTGCATATATCCGATGTACGATTTTGCCCATCCGCTCGGCGATGCGATTGAAGGGGTCACACACTCGATCTGCACGCTGGAGTTCGAAGATCACAGGCCGCTCTACGATTGGGTTATCCGCGAATGCGAAATGGAGTCGAGACCCCGGCAGTATGAGTTTGCCCGCTTGAACTTGACCAATACCGTCATGAGCAAAAGATATTTGAAACAGCTCGTCGACGAGGGCGTAGTGGACGGTTGGGACGATCCGCGAATGCCGACGATTTCCGGCCTGCGGCGGAAAGGCTGCACGCCGGAAGCGATTCGCGCGTTCTGCCGCGAAACCGGGGTTGCGAAGAGCAACAGCGTTGTCGACGAACGGATGCTGGAGCATTTCATCCGGGAAGATTTGAAGCTGAAAGTTCCCCGGACGATGGCCGTGCTGCGGCCGCTCAAAGTCGTGATCACCAATTACCCGGAAGGGCAAGTCGAGCTGTTGGAAGCGGAAAACAACGCGGAGAACGAGGAGATGGGCAGCCGGCAAATTCCGTTCTCCCGGGAAATCTACATCGAGCGCGACGATTTTATGGAAAACCCGCCGAGCAAATATTTCCGCTTGTTCCCGGGCAATGAGGTGCGGCTGAAGCACGCTTATTTCATCGTTTGCCAGGAGGTCGTCAAGGACGAGGACGGCAACGTGGTGGAACTGCGTTGCACGTACGATCCGGAAACGAAGAGCGGCTCAGGCTTTACCGGACGCAAGGTGAAAGGAACGATCCATTGGGTGGAAGCCTCCCAGGCGGTGCCGGCCGAATTCCGTTTGTACGAGCCGCTCGTTAAAGACGACACCGAAGGAGAGGGCAAGCCGTTTCTCGAGCGGATCAACCCGAATTCGCTGGAAGTGCTGCAAGGCTTCGTCGAACCGACGCTGAAGGGGGCGCGCGGCCAGGACAAATTCCAATTTTTCCGCCACGGCTACTTTAACGTCGATCCGAAGCTGTCGACCGGGGATAAGCTTGTATTCAACCGCATCGTATCGCTGAAAAGCTCGTTTGATCCGAAAGCTTGATAGGATGGCGTCCAGGCGCTGCGAACGAAACACGGCAGGAGACGCGATGCGGCTGCCGCTCCTGTTTTCGCAGGCCATAGTGAGCCGCGCAGTTGCGGTTGACCGCCGCCATGTGTCGAGTCGCGGTACCGCCGCTGTGGATTGCCGCCGCGCCGTTGAAAGGCAGCCCGGCGCTTGGAGGGCCGTCCTTGTTACCGCATGATCGAACATCCCGACCCGCTGTTCCTGTTTGCAGCGGGCCGGGATGTTCGTGTTTTGCGGAGGGCCCCCGCTTGGTCTGCGCCATGTGGGTCGACCACCCGCCGTGCGGCGCCGCAACGCGCAGGCGCGCGGAGGAAACCGGAACGAACCGAACGAAAGCCGACTTTGGCTTTATTGACGTAAAGAGGTATGATGGTACTAAGGCAAGGATAGTTGCTGCCGGAAATAGAGACGAGGAGGAAGAAGATTGAATAGCGAAACGACCGGAAAGCGCCGCATTAGCCGTGTTTGGGATGTATCGACCCGCCCAGGAGGGGGGTCCCATATCCGGGTCGGCCAAGTATTGGAGCCCGGACATTGGCGGGAATTCGATCCTTTTTTGATGATGATGGAAGACTGGTTTCAACAGGGAACGTTTGATTTTCATCCTCACCGCGGCATAGAGACCGTGACCTTTGTATTGGAAGGCCGGCTGAAGCACGAAGACAATCACGGCGGTTTCGGAGTTCTGGAACCGGGTGACGTACAGTGGATGACGGCCGGACGGGGGATTATCCACTCGGAGGATCCTTTGGAAGGCGAAACTGTTCACAGCTTGCAGCTGTGGGTCAATCTTCCGCGGAACAAGAAAATGGCGGAGCCCCGATACCAGGATCTCCGGTCCAAGGATATGCCCGTGCGATCGGAGCCAGGGGCCATTGTCCGTGTTTTTTCCGGCTCGTCCGGCGGCATTAAGGCCCCGACGCTGAATCATGTTCCCGTCACTTTCGTAGAGCTGGTCATGGAGCCGGGGGCCGCCGTCACTCAAGAACTGCCCGGCAGCTACAACGGTTTCATCTACGTGCTTGAGGGGAGCGGCCGTTTCGGGGCCGACGAAACGCGCGGGGAGCAGAAACAGGTACTATGGCTCGGTCCTGCCGACGGCGCTGTGGACAGTGAAATTTCGATTCGCGCGGAAAGCCGATTGAGGGCGCTGCTCGTGGCCGGAGAACCCATTCGCGAACCGGTCGTGGCTTACGGCCCGTTCGTCATGAATACAAAAGAAGAAATCGTGCAAGCTTTTGAAGATTACCAGTCGGGAAAATTCGGAAAATTATAAAGACCTAGTATAAAAATACAGAAACCATACGGCGTGATTTTGTTCATCGGCCGCTGCGCGCCTGAACTGCTCTTTCACGTATCGGTCGTAGGCTTTGTCGGCAATATCAAGATAAAAGTCCACCGTCTCCTGTTCATCTATCAAGGCGGCTTGCAGCCCGGCTTTGTATTCGTTGGCGCATGGCTCCGTCATTTGCGGAACGGGCTGTCTGCCGGTCAGCGACCTGTAGATGTGCGAGAAAACCTGCAAGTGCCGCATCTCGTCATTGCGGATCTCAAGGATTCGGTTTCTCTCGCTTTCGGTTGGAGCCAGCTTGGCCAGCTTATCGTAACACAATACGGCACTGTACTGACCGTTAATCGCTTTGGCAATATCTTGAATCAGGCCGGTGTCAGCCGCAGGTCGAACATAAGAATCGGGATAATGCATGTTTGGACTTCCTTCCTGTATCAACTGTTTCACTTAATTTATTCCGGGCGTCCGGCAGGGGTGCATGGAATCCTGTACAAGGCGATTCTTCTCTAGGAGAGACCGTGACGGAAAACGGGTATATTCCGTAACGGGCAATGGGGAAACCACATGAACGGAAATAACGAATCGCGAAACCAACACACCGCATCGACTGAGGAAGCGGCGCTTGCGGGAACGGCCGAAAACGGGCGGAAATCGTGGCTGGAAGTATTCAGCGTATCCGCTAAGCTCGGGCTCACCTCATTCGGAGGGCCGATTGCGCATCTCGCCTATTTTCACGATGAATATGTCCGCAGAAGAAAATGGCTCGATGAGCGAACGTATGCGGATCTGGTCGCGCTTTGCCAGTTTCTTCCCGGCCCTGCAAGCAGTCAGGTGGGCATCGGGATAGGCATCATGCGGGCAGGTCTGTCAGGAGGGCTGGCGGCTTTTATCGGATTCACATTTCCTTCCGCCGTCGCCTTAATCCTGTTTGCCTTCCTGCTGCACGGGTTTGATGTCGGGAATGCGGGGTGGATACACGGGCTCAAGATCGTGGCGGTGGCGATCGTCGCACACGCCGTCTGGGGAATGGGGCAAAAACTTGCGCCCGATCGGGGCAGGGCGACGATAGCGATCGGGTCTGCGGTTGCGGCCGTCACATGGACATCGGCAATCGCGCAAGTGATCGTCATCGCTGCCGCGGCAGCGGCCGGGTTATTTCTGTATAAACGGGATAAACGGGCCTGCGCATCATCCGAAGCGCCTGAAATCCGGGCGCCGATCTCGCAGCGTGCGGGAATGGCCGCTCTCGTCCTATTTTTCGCTCTGTTGATGGTTTTGCCTGTAATCCAAAGAGTTGCCGCATCTCACTGGTTGGCTGTGTTCGACAGTTTTTACCGATCGGGCTCGCTCGTCTTTGGCGGGGGCCACGTCGTTCTGCCTTTGCTGGAGCGGGAAACGGTTTCCGTCGGATGGATAAGCAAGGAGCTGTTTCTCGCCGGATACGGGGCCGCTCAGGCGGTGCCCGGGCCGTTGTTTACTTTCGCTTCCTATTTAGGAGCGGTGATGGGAGGATGGACCGGCGCCGCGATTACAACGGCGGCCATTTTCTTGCCGGCGTTTCTGCTCGTTGCCGGGGCGATGCCTTTTTGGGATGAGCTGCGCCGCAAGCCCGGAATACAAGGCGCTTTGCTTGGAGTCAATGCATCCGTGGTAGGCATTTTGCTCGCGGCGCTGTATAACCCGATATGGACGAGTTCCATCCGTACGCCGGCCGATTTCGCTCTCGCCGCCGTTTTGTTCGGCATGCTTCAGTATTGGAAATGCCCGCCTTGGCTCGTTGTGATTGCCGGCGCTCTCGGAGGAACGCTTATTGCTTATTTTTAAAAACGGATCGCTTCATTCAAAAAAGCAGCCGAGCACGGTTATACGCTCGGCTGCTTACATTATCACTTGCCTCTTTTGGATTCGTCCGCCTGCAGCCTGCTCTGATTATTTCGGCAGGACGATGCGCTGTCCCGGAAAAATGAGGTCCGGGTTTTCCAGCTTGTTCAAGTCCCGCAGCAGCTGCCAAGTCGTATTGTATTTTCTCGAAATCGCCCACAGCGAATCGCCGCGTTTGACGATGTACACTTTGTTTTTCCGTCCCGCGTCCGGTTTTTTGGCCGGTGCAGGCTGCGCCGCACTTGCGCCGGACATTTTCGCTTCTTCAATGCGCCCTTGTCCCTCGGTTTTCGGGCTGACCCGGACAAGCTTCTGCATGTATTGAATTAAAGCTTCGTCAAGCGCCATATATTCGCCGGCAGTCGGGTAAGATTTAAACATTGTGTATTCGTCTCCGCCCGCTGCGATGAAGTCGTTGGTGGCTACCATGTACATGCGTTTCGGATCGATCGGCTCGTTGCGGATCGTAACCGAGTGAACCCGGCTGCCTTTCGGACGTGAAGGGTCGATTTTGTACGTCATGCCGGCGACCTGGGCGAAAGCGCCCTTCGGGTTCGGATAGTCGGACGCGCCGTTTTCCAGCGCCGCTTTCAGGTCTGCACCGGACACTTTTTTCGTGACGATGAGGTTGCCGAACGGAAGGACAGTGATGACATCGCCTTTTGTAACCTCACCGGCTTCGATCGAAGCGCGGATGCCGCCGCCGTTCGTCAGCGCCACGTCCGCTTTCGTTGCGTCCAGCATGGCATCGGTAATCAGATCGCCCAAATTCGTTTCGCCGGCGCGGACTTTTTCGCGTTCTCCGACGAGTCGGACGGACGTATGGGCGACTTTTTCGGCCAAGACAGTTTGCTGTTCGCGTTTGATGGCTTCGACTATGGCAGCCACGCCTTGATCCGGCGTCACTCCGGCTGCGGCGGTTTGGTCGATCAAGCGGGCTTTTTTGCTGACAAGCTTGTTATCTTGAAAAAACAGATCGACGACGCCGAGATTTTTCGTGTATTCCCCGGTACTGACGATCAGCGTGCCGCCCACCGGCAAGCCTTCCTGATAGACGGTATGGCTGTGCCCGTCCACGAACAGATCGATTCCCGGCACCGATTGAGCGACTTTCAAACTCGTATCGGTGCTTGACTTGTCGGTGCCGAGATGGCCGAGCGCGATGATGACGTCCACTTTGCCTTTCAATTCGTCGACCATCGCTTTGGCTTCCTTCACCGGATCGGAAAACAGAAGCCCTTCGACGTTTTTCGGGTGCGTTTTGTACAGCGTTTCCGGCGTACCGAGTCCGAAGATGCCGATTTTAATGCCGTCCACTTCGCGAATGATGTACGGAGTGAACAGGCGGGAGCCGCCTTTATTGACGATGTTGACGCTAATCAACGGGAATTTCATCGTTTTGGCGAGCTCCACCAGCCGCTCCTGCCCATAATCGAATTCATGGTTGCCCGCCGTCATCGCGTCATAGCCCATTTCGTTCATGACTCTCACCATGCTTTCGCCACGCACGAGTGTGGCGAAGTTGGTGCCGTGTATCGCGTCGCCGGCATCCAGCAGCAGGGTGTTCGGATTTTCCGCGCGCAGCTGTTGAATCAATCCCGCCAGTTTGGCCACTCCCATCTCGCCTGATGACGATTGTTCCACGTGGGCATGCATGTCGTTCGTATGCAGTATCGTAATCCGCTTTTCATTCCCGCCCGGCGTCGTTTCGGATGGGCTCTTCAGCTCTGCTTTTTCAGTCGATGGTCCGGTACCTGCCGAATGCGAAGCTTCTTGCGCGGCCGCCGTCCCGAACGATCCGACCGTAAGAGAAACGGCAAAGAGCAGGGACGTACACCATTTCCTTTTGTACATACTTTCACACCCTCCAACCTGTATGAAATCGATTTCGTTCTCATCGTATCAACAGTTTGTTAACGGCATGAAAAGCGGAGGTAAAGAAATTGTGAAAAGCGCAGGAAGGGCGGAGAGTGTATTGAATGCTAGACGCCGTGTATGCTTTTCTCGATTTCCGGCGGTTCGATTTGATTGAATGTGAGAATCCGTTGTTTCATATCGTCGAGCTTCTGTTCAAGCTACGCACGCCGTCATAATGACATTATTTGTTGTGAGTTGCTTGACAGTGATGATTTGCGCGTGATAAAATCCTAATTGTTTTGATAATGATTTTCATTAGCAATCAGTAAAGGAGAGTACAGGATGATGAAAGCTCGCGCCATCTTATCACTTCTTCTTGCGGCCGTAATGATAACGGTTCTGTTGGCCGGCTGCGCTTCCGGACCGCAGCAGCAAACGGGGCAAAACGGGTCGGAACAGCAGGGCAAGCAGGAGACAGGGGCTTCGGATCAACAGAAAGAACAAGTCGTTAACATCTATACGGCAAGACATTATGAGGTTGACGATGTATTATATCAGAAATTCACGCAGGAAACGGGAATCAAAGTCAATGTCGTAAAAGGCAAAGCCGAGGAACTGATAGAACGTTTGAAGCGCGAGGGACAAAGCACGCCTGCGGACTTGTTCATTACCGTAGACGGAGGCGTGTTGAACAACGCCAAGCAGAGCGGCGTCCTGCAGCCGGTAACATCGGCAGTCATCGATGAAAATGTGCCGAAGCAGTTTCGCGATAAAGACAATGAATGGATCGGTCTGTCCACCCGGGCTCGCGTCATCGTATATTCCAAAGATCGCGTAAAACCCGAACAGTTGTCCACGTACGAAGACTTGGCCAGCGACAAGTGGAAAGGGAAAGTGCTCGTCCGCTCCTCCACGAGCCTGTATAACCAATCGCTTCTCGCTTCGTTGATCGAGCTGAACGGCGAACAGAAGGCGGAAGAATGGGCGAAAGGCATCGTGAACAATTTGGCCCGCGCGCCGGAAGGCGGCGACCGGGACCAGGCGAAAGCGATTGTCGCGGGAGTCGGCGATGTGGCGATAATGAATACTTATTATTTCGGTCAATTGCTTTATTCCAAAGATCCGGAAGAAGTCAAAGTCGCCGAACAACTCGGCGTGTTCTTCCCGAATCAGGACACGACCGGAACGCACTTGAACATCAGCGGCGTCGGATTGGTCAAACATAGCAAGAACAAAGAAAATGCCGTGAAATTGATTGAGTTTTTGACGGGCGAGGAAGCGCAGGCGCTCATGTCGAAGGAAAATTATGAGTTTCCTGTGAACCCCAAAGCGCAAAAACCGGAGCTGCTGCAATCGTGGGGCGAATTTAAAGCGCAGCAGATTGACTTTGCCAAGCTGGGAGAGCATAATAAAAAGGCGCTTGAGATCATGAACAAAGTGGGTTGGAAATAAGAATGCGCTTTGCACACGCCATGCGCGGCATCAGGAAACAGACAAACGGCTGGCTGTTTGTCGGCCTTACAGGGGCAGCGGTAGTTCTGCTGCCCGTTTTTTCTATTTTCATATCGCTGTTCCATCCGCCAAACGAAAATTGGCAGCACATCAAACAGTATTTGCTGAAGGATTATGTGCTCCAAACGATTTGGCTCGTGTTGTTTACGGGCATTTTTACGGTGTTGATCGGAGTGGCTCTGGCCTGGCTCATCGCGGCGTACGATTTTCCGATGAAGCGTTTTTTTCGCTGGGCGCTCGTGCTGCCGCTTGCGGTTCCGCCCTACATCGCCGCTTACACGTACGGTACGATGCTGAGTTACACCGGAGTGGTCCAGAAGACGCTGCGATGGTTCGAAGTCCCCGTCAATCCGCGCTTTTTCGATGTCATGTCGCTCCGGGGAGCGATCTTTATTTTCACCCTGGTCCTGTTTCCTTACGTGTATATGATCACCCGCGCGTTTTTGGAGCGGCAGAGCGGGTCTTATATTGAAAATGCCGTGCTGCTCGGAAGAAGTCCGGCGTCGATTTTTGTCCGGATTGTACTGCCGATTTCCCGGCCGGCGATTGCCGGGGGACTCACCCTGGTTCTGTTCGAAGTCGTCAGCGATTACGGGCTTACCAGCTATTACGGCATTCGGACGATCTCGACGGCTATTTTTCAAACGTGGTTCGGCATGTACGATGTCGATTCGGCGGTTCGTCTGGCCGCGTGGCTGATGGCCGGCATCGTCGGGCTGTTCATTTTGGAGCGGGCGCTGCGCAGCCATCGCAAATTCAGTGCGTCGACCAGCAAGTCGAGGCCGCTTGTTCCGAAAAAGCTGCGGGGGATCCGCGCATCGGCGGCCTTGTTGTTTTGCGGAGCCGTGTTTGCCTTCTCCTTTCTGATCCCGTTTGTCCAGCTGCTCGTCTGGGCGTTTTGGAGCTATGAGGATGTCCTGACATCCGGCTTCCTGGATTTGACGTACAATACGCTGTCTGTCGCTTTGATCTCGACAGCGATCATTTTGTTTTTTTCCGTTGCCGCAGCCAATGTGTGCCGGTTGCAGGCGAACGGATTCGCCTATGTGCTGTCCAAGCTGGTGACTGCCGGATATTCGATACCCGGGGCCATTATCGCCGTCGGCGTATTGGCTTTGTTCATCCGGCTGGATCAACAGCTGGCCCCATTGTATGCAAGGATGGGTCTAGGGGAATCTCCGCTGGTGCTCAGCATGTCGCTGGTGATGCTCGTGACCGCCTACGTGGCGCGGTTTATGGCCGTCGGATACAACGCGGTCGAAGCGGGGTTTGAAAAAATCGGCACTCAATATACGGAGGCTTCCCGCCTGCTCGGCCACGGCATCACCCGAACGTTCTTCAAAGTGGATCTTCCTATGATTCGAGGGGCCTTGTTCAGCGGCGCCATCCTTACGTTCGTGGAGATGGTCAAGGAACTGCCGCTCGCTCTGCTGCTCCGGCCGTTTAACTTTGAAACGCTGGCGACCAAAACGTATCAATACGCCAGCGATGAGCGAATCTATGAAGCCGCCGTGCCGTCTTTGTTTATCATCGGCGTGAGCTTCATATCCGTTGTTGTATTTCATCAATTAGGGAAGAAGTTGGAACGATGAGCATTGTTGAAATCCGGAACTTGTCATTCGCCTATTCCTCTCAGAAACCAATTATTGACCAATTTTCCCTTTCCATCGAAAAAGGGGAGATTGTCGGCATTTTGGGGCCGAGCGGGAGCGGAAAAAGCACGCTGCTGCGGCTGATCGCCGGTTTGGAAACGCCATCCGGCGGGACTGTGGCCATATCCGGCAAAACCGTTGTCGATTCGCGCACCTTCGTTCCGCCCGAAAGGCGCGGAGTCGGCATGGTATTTCAAGACTACGCCTTGTTCCCTCATATGACCGCAGCCCAAAACGTGGCTTTCGGCCTGCACCGCCTGGACAAAAGCAGCCGCTGGAAACGGTTGCGGGAAATGTTCGAGCTGGTGCAGCTCACCGGATACGAGAAGCGCTACCCGCACGAATTGAGCGGCGGGCAGCAGCAGCGCGTAGCGCTGGCGCGGGCGCTCGCGCCGAAACCGTCCGTCCTGCTGATGGATGAGCCGTTCAGCAATTTGGATGCCGGGCTCAGGGCGGCGATTCGGAACGAACTCCGGGATATATTGAGGAAGGCGCAGATGACCTGTTTGTTGGTGACGCACGATCATCAGGATGTGGAAGCCATATGCGACCGTACCGTGATGATAAGCTGAACGTTTTCCGTTAACGGCGAATCGCGGAATAGGCCGCCTCTAAAAGCAGCTCCGGGCCGCACTTTTTCCGGAGCTTTTCGCTTTAGCGTTGGATCGGTTTTTCACTCGTAATTGCGTGCAGATTTTGGTCCGGATCGTGGAAGAACGCCATCCAGATCTCGGATTGTCCCATTTCCGCAATTTTGTGCGGCGCGTCGTGAAACGAAACTCCGCGGGAACGCAGCGTTTCATAAGCGTCGTCCATATCCTCGACATAGAAATAAAATATGGAGCTCGGATGATCGAACTGCGGGGCTTCCGGAACGCCTAACATGATGCGCACACCGCCGCAGTCGAAAAACGCCATTTTAGGCACGCGGAACAGCAGCTGAAATCCTAACGTTTCCTGATAGAACCGGACGGCCGTATCCAAATCGCGCACGCGTATGGACACCTGGCTGAGTTTTTGAATCCGGAATTTTCCTGTCAAAGGTATCCCTCCTTCTGTTCTATTTGGTCATCGGGCATCTTTCCTTTTTGAATATGTGCTGTATAACATTCGACTTCACCCATCATTTCCCCTTTTTCATGATTTACGCTCAGGTCACGAGAGCTCATCTTGACAAAGCGATGCCAACGGTATACTCTTTTTATGAATAAAAAATAAAATCATTCACAAAATCATAAAAAGGGATGTTCAACATGCCGAAAAAGTTCAATGAGCAAGAACGCGAATGGATTCGCAGAAAACTGCTGGAATACGGACGGCGAAGCTTTGAAACTATCGGGCTGAAAAAAACAAGCGTGGAGGAATTGACGAAAGCGGCGGGCATCGCGCAAGGTTCTTTCTACATGTTTTTCGGCTCAAAGGAAGAGCTGTTCTACGAAATTCTCCAGGAAGAGGAACGTTCCATCCGCGGGAAATTGCTGCAGTCGTTGGAGTCGGAGAGCGTTGTGACGAAAGAAGGCATTCGACGTTTCCTTCTTGACGCCTTCCGCTTGATTGAGCGCAGTCCGCTTATGCGGCATACGTTGCTCGAGGGCGAGATGGAGCAGTTGATCAGAAAGCTGCCGAAGGAGCTCTTGGAGCGCAATTTCTCCGAAGATCGGCATGCGCTCAACCCCGTCATCCAAAAATGGCAGGATGCGGGAATTCTTGAAGGGGTTCGACCTGAGCTGATCACCAGTTTGCTCCGATCGGTGATGCTTTTGTCCCTACATAAGAAAGAAATCGGAGAGCCTCTTTTTCAGGGGACGATGGAGCTGTTGATCGATATTTTGGCGGAAGGCATTTATGTGAAGAAAGAGAGGGAGGCTTGAGTGGCGATCATCGAAGTGAAGCGGCTTGAATTCCGCTATCCCGGTCAAAAGGAGCGTACACTGCACGGACTCGATTTCTCCATCGGGCGCGGAGAGATATTCGGCTTCCTTGGGCCTTCCGGGGCGGGCAAAAGCACGACGCAGAAAATTTTAATCGGTCTGTTGAAGCATTACAAGGGCAGCGTTCGGGTCATGGGCCAGGAAATCCGCGATACGGGACCGGATTATTACGAGAAAATCGGAGTCGCCTTCGAGTTTCCCAACTTCTACAGCAAATTTTCCGCGATGGAAAATTTGCGGATGTTCCGGTCGCTGTATTCTTCGGCGAAGGAAGAACCGAACCGGCTGCTCAGGCAAGTAGGACTTGAATCAGCGGCCGATCTGGAAGTGGCGCGGTTTTCCAAAGGAATGAAAATGCGGCTCAACTTTTGCCGTGCGTTGCTGAACGATCCGGACATCCTGTTTCTGGACGAACCGACTTCGGGACTGGATCCGGTTAACGCGAAGATGGTTAAGGATTTGATTCTGGAGAAAAAAGCGGAAGGTAAAACCGTCATCATCACTACCCACAATATGCAGGCGGCGGAGGATCTCTGCGATCGAGTCGCCTTTATCGTGGACGGGCAAATCAAGCTGATCGACTCGCCGCGGGAATTGAAGAAGCGATCCGGACAGAAGCGGGTTCGGGTTGAATATCGCATCGGTTCCCAAGAAGCGGCGGAAGAGTTTCCGCTCGATGGAATCGGGATGAATGAACGTTTCCTGGGCTTGATTCGGCAATATCCGGTGGAGACGATGCATTCATTGGAAGCGTCGCTGGATCAAATTTTTATCGATGTGACGGGGAGAACTTTATCATGAGAACCGTGACGGCTTTTTTATACGATGTCCGTTTTCAATGGCGTCATCGATTTTATCACGCTTATATGCTCGTGTGCGCCCTGTATCTCGTGCTGCTCCATTTCATCCCGGAAGGATACAGGGATTCCGTAACGACCGCGCTGACGTTCAGCGATCCGAGCGCACTAGGGCTCCTCTTCGCCGGCGGCATTTTGCTGCTGGAGAAAGATCAGGGGGTGCACGACAGTTTGTTCGTGACGCCTTTCCGGCTGAAGGAGTATTTGCTGGCCAAAGCGGCTTCTTTGGCAGTTCTCAGCTTGGCGGCCGCATGGACCATTCATTTGTTCTCATCGGGCTTGCCGGCGTCACCCGTTCTTTTTTCGTTAGGCGTGCTGCTCACATCAAGTTTGTTTACATTCCTGTCCATCGGGGTTGTTGTGCGCTGCCGCTCCATCAATGGATTCATCCTGATGTCTCAAGTTTATGCCGCTGCGTTTACGGTGCCTCTGCTCGGTTTTTTCGGTGTGTGGGAAACGGAGTGGTACCGCTTGCTTCCGACGGAGGGATCGCTGATGCTGTTGAAATCGGCCTTTCAACCGGTATCGCTCGGTGGAACGCTGTATGCCGTAATGATTCTGTCTGTATGGAACGCGCTGATTTTTGTTTGGGCAGAGCGATCTTTTGCTCAAAAGGTGCTCATGAGGATCGGAGATGGGGGAGAAGGAAGATGAGCAAGTACAGCGCTTTAGCGGCGAATGATTGCCGGCGGATTGGCAAAGACCCCGTGCTCATGGCAGCCGTATTCGGCCCGGTCGCCGTCACTGTCTTCGCGCGCTTTGTTTTTCCTCTTCTGTCGGATTCGATGGAAAGCCGGTTTGCGTTCCGGTTGGCGGACTATGCCGGCTTTGCCGTCGTCTTTCTCCAACTGATCGTGCCGCTGCTGCCGGGGATGATGGCCGGCCTGCTTATACTGGATGAACGGGATGAACATCTGATCGGCTATTATGCGGTGACTCCGCTTACGCGAAAAGGCTATCTCATCTACCGGCTCTTTTTGCCTTCTTTGTTGTGTCTGGCGCTTTTCGTTCTCTTTTTTGCCGGATCGGGCATAGCGGCCGCCCAGTTTGAAAATGTGTACACGATCGCTCTGCTGGGTCTGGAAGCCCCGTGTTTCGCGCTCTTCCTGGCGGCTTATGCGGCCAACAAAGTAGAAGGCCTTGCTCTGTCCAAAGTGAGCGGACTTTTATTTGCGGGTCCGGTGATTGCTTATTTCGCACCGGCCCGCTGGCAGCTTTTCGGCGCATGGATTCCGACGTATTGGCCGGCCCGCTGTTATTTGTCCGGATTAGCCGGCGAACATCCAGCCGCGCTCGGTTGTTTCGCTGCGGGGTTTCTTTTTCACGCTGTACTGTTATGCGCCATGATGCGGGCGTTTATGCGGCGAATCGACTAGAGTACGAGGGGCCGGCGCAATGGCCCCGCAGTTCTTTGCGCCTGATTCATTAAGCAGCGGCGTCAGTCCCTTCCTCCGCTTTTGGCGAAGCTGACGATGAGCAGGATGGCGGTAACGATGTGCAGCGCCATGCCTACAAAAGGGATCCAGCCGATACACGACGTGACGATGCCGACAATGCTTCCGTGCTTATCTTTGTTTTCTTTTGCGGCGAACACCAGTGTAATGATGTGGAGTATGAACATGACGAAAAGCGGTTTGTACAAAGTGGAAATAATGATAAGACCTCCAAGTGCCGGAATTCCCAGCACCGCCTCTAAAATCCCCGTTACCAGCATTAGTGCCCGAGCCGCACTCATTGGTGTTGAAGCCCCCTTATGTTATGGATTTCATAGGGTTATTCTTCCTCTGATTTCAAAATTCCTTCCATATTTCGACAAGAACTATATTTATTCATTTATTCGCAATCAGACGAATCGGCACCCTCGAAGGCTCGGGAGGCGAAAGCTTTGACATCGTTCCCGGCTTCACCGATAATGAATGGAGATTCAAAACTATTCGGGGAGTCGTTGCAATGAAATCGTTTGTCCTGGCGGAAAAACCGAGTGTGGCGAAGGAAATCGCCCGGGTGCTCGGGTGCGGCCAAAAACATAAGCATTATTTCGAAGGACCGAAATACGTCGTCTCTTGGGCGCTCGGCCATCTCGTGACGCTGGCTGAACCGGAGGATTACGACGCGAAGTACAAAACGTGGAATTTGGAAGACCTGCCTTTGCTTCCGCAGCGGATGAAGCTGAAAGTCATGAAGGAAACGTCGCACCAATTCAGGGCGATTGCGCAGCTGTGCAAGCGGCCGGATGTGGGCGAGTGGATTATCGCCACGGACGCCGGGCGGGAAGGGGAGCTTGTCGCCCGCTGGATTATGGAAATGGTCAATTGGCGCAAGCCGTTCAAACGGTTATGGATCTCATCGCAAACCGACAAGGCGATCCGGGAAGGATTCGAGCGGTTGAAGCCGGGGACCGACTATGACAATCTGTACGCTTCGGCAATTTGCCGCGCGGAAGCCGATTGGCTCATCGGGCTGAACGTGACGCGGGCGCTGACATGCAAATACAATGCGCAGCTGGCGGCCGGACGCGTGCAGACGCCGACGCTGGCGATGCTGATGGAGAGGGAGCGGGAAATCGAGCAGTTCGAGTCCAGACCGTATTGGACGGTTGCGGCGGATTGCGGAGCGTTCCAGGCGGTGTGGCGGGCGAGCGGCTCGCATGACGGCCGCCTGTGGGAGCGGGCGAAGGCGGAGGACATTGCCTCCCGCGTACGGGGAAAGACGGGCACGATTGAGAAATGGAAAACTTCGGAGAGAAGAGAGCCCCATCCGCTTGCTTATGACTTGACGGAGCTGCAGCGGGACGCCAATCGCAGGCTCGGGTTTTCCGCGAAGCAAACCGCAGGCGTGCTGCAAAGGCTGTACGAGCACCATAAGCTCGTTACGTATCCGCGCACCGATTCGCGCTATTTGTCCGCCGATCTCGTTCCGACGCTGAAGAGCAGGCTGGAAAGCATCGCCGTCGGACCGTACGCCCCGTTGGCCAGACCGCTGCTGCGCCAGCCGCTGAAGGTGACGCGGCGAATCGTCGACGACAGCAAAGTGAGCGACCACCATGCGATCATCCCGACCGAGCAATCGGTCAACCTGACGGCGTTGAGCGCGGACGAACGCAAGCTGTACGATCTGATTGTCCGCCGCTTTATCGCGCTGTTTTGTCCGGACTGTCTGTACGATGAAACGAGTCTCGTTCTGCTGGCGGGCGGCGAGCGGTTTTATGCAAAAGGGAAAGTGATGAAGGCGAGCGGCTGGAAAGAAGTGTACGGCCCGGCCGGCGAGCACGACGGCGATGAGGACGAAGACGGCGGACAAGATCGCGAACCCGTGCAAATGCTGCCCCAGTTGACCGAAGGCCAAACGGTTCACTTGAAAAACTGCCTTATCCGCGAGCATAGAACCGAGCCGCCGGCCCGGTACACGGAAGCGACGCTGCTGACGCAGATGGAGAAGCACAATCTGGGCACGCCGGCGACGCGGGCGGACATTATCGAAAAGCTGCTGCAAACGGACACGATCGAACGGGTGCAGAACCGGCTCGTCCCGACAGGCAAAGGGAAGCAGCTGATCGAGCTGGTCGCGGAAGAGCTGAAAAGCCCCGAGCTTACGGCGGAGTGGGAGCTGGAATTGGAGCGAATCGCCAAAGGCAAGGGCGACCGCCGGAAATTTATGGCCGGTATCCGCGAACAAACCGTCCGGCTCGTGAACGAAGTGAAGCATGCGGATAAGACGTACAAGCCGCATAATGTGACCCATTCCCGATGTCCGGAATGCGGAAAACCGCTGCTGGAAGTAAAAGGCAAGCGCGGCAAATCGCTCGTCTGCTCCGACCGCGGCTGCGGATACCGGCGCGCCGCCGAACCTGCGCTATCGAACAGAAGATGCCCGCAATGCCATCGGAAAATGGAGATTCATACCGGAAAAGCGGGCAAATACGTCCAATGCCGCCCATGCAACGTCATTGAGAAATTGGACGCGGAACGAAGCGGGGGCAAAGCGGATCGCCGCCGGCTACAGCAGCTCGTCCGGCAGTACAGCGATAACGTTTCGCTGTCGAACAGCCTTGGCGATGCGCTCAGAGCGGCGCTGGAGAAGCGGGAAGAATGACCAACATGACGGGCCGAGTGGGAGAAACGAGGCCGTCGGGAAACTGTCCGGACCAGGGGGTTGTACCCGAAGGACCGTCAGGGCGATCATTCCCTGACGGTTTTCTTGTATTTCCTGCGTGGTTCTTTTAAACTGGAAATAAATTTGCTCCGAAGGTGGCGGCGATGAAACTATACGAATCCATTATCGATTTGATCGGAAATACGCCGATTGTCAAATTGAACCGCGTTCCGGAACAAGGCGGCGCCTCCGTCTATATTAAACTGGAATCGTTCAATCCCGGAGGTAGCGTCAAAGATCGCGCCGCCAAAAACATGATCGAGCGGGCGGAAGCCGAAGGCTTGCTCGTGCCCGGCCGAAGCACAGTGATTGAGCCGACGTCGGGAAACACGGGCATCGGACTGGCGATGATCTGCGCGGCCAAAGGCTACCGCTGCATCATTACGATGCCCGACAATGCGACGACGGAAAGGGTTAGAATTTTGCAGGCCTACGGCGCGGTAGTGCACTTGACGCCGGCCGCGCGGCGCATGCAGGGGGCGATTGACGAAGCCAAACGTCTCGCGGCCAAAATTCCCGGAAGCTTCATACCGATGCAGTTTGACAATGCGGCGAACCCGGACGCGCACCGCCGCACGACGGCGGTGGAAATATTCGAAGCGTTCGGCGGAAAGCTGGATGCGCTTGTACTGACGGCCGGTACGGGCGGGACGGTAACCGGCGCGGGAGAGGAACTGAAAAAGTCGATCGCCGGACTGAAAATTTATGTGGTGGAACCGGCCGGCTCGCCCGTTCTTTCCGGCGGGGAACCCGGGCCGCACAAAATACCGGGGACGGGTCCGGGCTTTGTGCCCCGCATTTTGAACCGCGCCGTATACGACGAAATCTTGTTAATCCGCGACCACGACGCTTATGCGATGGCCAGGCGTTTGGCTGCGGAGGAGGGCATCCTGCTCGGGCCTTCCGGAGCAGCTTCCGCGCATTTTGCCGTGCAAATCGCCAAACGTTTGCCTCCGGGAGCGAGCGTGCTCAGCATCGCACCCGATTCGGGGGAGAGGTATTTGTCTTCGGATTTGTTCAACAGGGATCAGGAAGATAAGGAATAGATGTATGAAACGCCGGTCCCGATGGACATACGGCAAGCCTTGGGGAGAATAGCCGCCCGAAGAAGAAGATCAGTGTCGGCATGCCAAGAGAATCGAGGCGGCCAAAAGTTTGGCCAGTTGTTCATGATCCGATATTTGAACCTTTAAAATAAAACACGGTTCGCCGCTGACCCGGTGAGCCTCTTTAATTTCTTCGCGCTCTTGTATGAACTCTTGGAACTTCGTATGCTTATAGTCCTTTATCATCACAATAACAAAGACGCAATAAATGTTTCCTATTAATTTTTCGTTTACGCGAACCGTATACCCTTGAATGATCCCCATGTCTTCCAAACGACGAATTCGATTGGCCACAGCAGCCCCTGACATATGGATTTTCTCACCAATCTGCTTCCATTGAACTCTGGAGTTTTCCTGCAA
>JAWLCZ010000025.1:0-28786 GCA_041686835.1 Paenibacillaceae bacterium
GTTCGGGCGATCGGATAGAACCCGCGGACATCAATATCAACTGCATCTGCACGAGAGCGAATGTGCTTGACGGGCATACCGAATCCGTATTCGTCGGGCTGCGCAAGCAGGCGGGCATTTCCGCTGCCAAACAGGCGATGCAAAGCTACAATCCGTTTCAGGAGAAGCGGCTGCACTCCGCGCCGGAAAAAATGATTCACGTGTTCGACGATCCGTTCCGTCCGCAGCCCCGGCTGGACCGGGACTTGGGCGGGGGGATGACGACAAGCGTCGGCCGCCTGGAAGAAGAGCCGGTGCTCGGCGGCGTCAAATATGTGCTTGTCTCCCACAACACCAAAATGGGGGCGGGCAAAGGAGCCGTCTTCCTCGCCGAATCGTGCCTGCAGCGAGGACTGTTCGGCGATTGAGCTTTATTCAGCGATTGAGCTTATTCGGCGATTGAACTTTAATGGAGCGGCGGGAATGTGGGCGGGATGGGACACCGACCAGACACCGCCCATCGTTCAACCGCCGTTCTTTCGTTTTGGCGCAAATTCCGCCGCCTGACGGATCGCTTCTTTCAAGCTCAGTTCATTCGCGATCCCTTTTCCGGCAATGTCGAACGCCGTACCGTGATCGACGCTCGTACGGATAATGGGCAGTCCGACCGTAATGTTTACCCCCGCTTCGAGGCCCAGCACTTTAATCGGGCCGTGCCCCTGATCGTGATACATGGCCACAACGATGTCGAAATCGCCGCGTGTGGCGCGGTAAAACAGCGTGTCCGCCGGAAGCGGCCCTACCGCGTCGATGCCTTCGTTCCGCGCTCTTTCGACGGCGGGCACGATCTTTTCTTCTTCTTCTCCGTAGCCGAACAACCCGTTTTCACCGGCATGCGGATTGATGCCGCAAACGGCGATGCGCGGAGCGGCGCAGCCCGCTTGATTCAATGTTTCATGCGCCAGACGAATGACGGTGTACACTCTTTGCGGGTTAATCATCTTGATCGCGTCGATAAGTCCGATATGCGTCGTAACGTGTATCACTTTCAGCTTCGGACTGGAAAGCAGCATCGAATATTCGGACGTGCCGGTCAAATCTGCCAATATTTCGGTGTGGCCCGGATAACGGTGTCCCGCCCGGTGAAGCGCTTCTTTGTTTAACGGAGCCGTACATATCGCATCGATTTTTCCGTTGTTGGCAAGCTCAATCGCTTTTTCCAGGTATCGGAATGCGGCATTGCCCGCTTCGACGGAGATTTGTCCGAAAGGAAGATCAACCGGAAGCAAATTCAAATCCAGGCAATCGACCGTTCCGTACCGATACACCGCCCCCTCAACGGATGAAACCGCCCGAACCGTCAACCGGGTTCCGACAATACGGCCCGCCTGTTCGAGCCGCTTGGCGTCTCCGATCACAATAGGGGCGCACATTTCGTACAGGGACGAATCCGCCAATGCTTTCATAATGATTTCCGGGCCGACGCCGGCGCCGTCGCCCATAGTTATGCCGATGACCGGCCTTTGGTTTGACCTTTGCATCGCTCACGTTCCTTTCCCGTAATGATAGCCGCATGAATCCCGCTTCTTTAATCCGTCAATAACCTATCAATCTATCGAAAATCCATCAACCATCTATCGAATCCATCGAATCCATCGCTAATTCATCGCCGGATTTAGCATACTCATCGATGCACTTCACCGCATGAAGCAGTGAATGGCGGCTTCCGAACGCTCCGGCCTTCGTCACCGCCGGGAGCCGATCGGCGCTTCCGCCGACCAGGAGCGAGAGCGGCATGCCTTCTTCCGCTTCACCGACGATGCGCAAAGCTTTGACCTGCAAAGATTTGCATGTGCGGTAAGCGATATCTCCGCCGGTCAAAACGAGACCCTGCACCGCCCGTTTCGATACGGCGAGCGCTCCCATTTCTCCCAGCGCTTCGGCAATGCGGTTCCCCGCGTACAACGCATCTTTACCGCTGTTCCTTATCCATTCTTCCACGGATCGCCGGCATTCGCCGGAAACGTCCGTCGTCAGCACAGGGTGGCATCCGGCATCAAGCGCATTAATCAGCAGGTCCAACACCCGTGAAAATTCCTGGTGCCGCCGCTGTTCTTCAAGCAAGCAAACCGGATTGGCGGCGACGATCCGAAAAGGTTCCCGTTCCGCAAGCGCCGCAATTTGTTCCCGCGTTACCGCGCTGACGCTTCCTGCAATGACAAGCACGCCGGAACAGCTGCCGGATTTTGCCCGTCGATGCGGATCGGCGGATAACGGTTTGTCCCGTTTACGGGCGAAATGTTCCGATAAGCTTTGCGCCAAGCCCGCCGAGCCGGTCCAGAGCACTTTCCCGCCATACGACAACAGCGATTGCGCAACTGTATCCAAATGTCGCTGGGTGAAACTGTCGAAGACGAGGATCCGGTTTTCCCGGGAAATATGTTCCCGCACTTCTTTGATGACTGCGGCTTCACCGCGTTTGATGACGCGCAAATCGATATGGCCTACCGAATACTTGCTTTGGGAGGACAATAAAGCGGGCAGATGCGACTCATGCAGCGAATATTTCGGATCGCCCGCCATTTCCGTCTCTTCGAGCAGCATATCGCCTACCAGGTGGTATCCGCCAATCGTGCGGCGGCGGATAGCCGGATACGCGGGGGAGACCGCGGCGAAATCGAAAGAGGCGGAATCGAGCAGCGCGTCAATTTCCGCTCCGACATGGCCGCGCATTGTCGAATCGATTTTTTTGTAGACGAACGGCATATCGTCCAGCTTGAGAGCGCCGGCGAGCCCTGTTATTTTGTCATATGCCGCCTTGGCGTCCAAAGAGCGGGTTTCCGCATTAAAGACAAACACGTCGCCTTCATCCCGATTCGCCGCTTCGCGCACATCGAAAAACGACAACGTGCGGCAGCCCCGTTTCGCAAACTGAAGTCCGGTATCGTTCGCACCCGTCAAATCGTCGGCAATAATGACGACCTTCCCCGTATGGCCGGTCATCGATTTTCCCTCCCTTGATCCGTTTGTCTCATAGTTAACGTTTCCAAAGTTCATGTTTCCGCAGTTAACGTTTCCGCACTCACCAGTTCCCGCCGCTCACCATAAAACCGCAGAACAAGCCGGCCGCACCGCCGACAGCCGATGCGAGCAAATTGACGGCGTCGTTGTTCATGAAGCGCAGGCCGTGCACTTTGCCGGCCTGAACGCCGCAATGCCGGCGGTGTTCCACCTCCTTGCCGCAGCGGGAGCAGCGGAACATGACCTGCCACTTGGCGCCTATGAACGAATCGGCGAACGATCCGGCCAGTCCGCCAATGCATCCGATAAGCAGCAGCTGCTGCCACGACACAGGCGATCCCGCAGCGATCGCGCTTCCGATCTGACCGGGATTGATTTCTATCAGCATCCATGCGGCGGCGCCGATAAACAACCCGCCTGCCACCGCTGCTGCGGTGCCGAGCAGCGATACGCCGCCCGAAGTTCCCGGAGGCACTTTGCGCCAGGTCAGCAGCGAGCGCGGCGCGGATGGGCTCAGAGAGCCGATCTCCGTCGCCCACGTATCGGCATTGACCGCAGCTAATACGCCGAGAAACGCCGCCCACCAACCGGGATGAGCATAAACGGCGTTGGCGGCGCACAACAGCAGAGCCAGCCCGCCGTTAGCCAGCACTTGTCCCGCATCCCGCCTGCCCGTTTTGGCATAGCCGCTTTCCGCGGCGGCTTTTTTCCTTCGTTTCCATTTCGACCACGCCGTGGACGAAACGAAAAAGGCGATCAGCGTGCCGAACCACGACAAGCTTCCAAGGGCGTACATGGCCGTTCCGAGCAGTATGGCCGCGACGGCCCCGGAGCCGGACAACGAACGCCGCCAGTACGCCGCACCGGCTATGGCGGCGCTGCCGGCAGCGCCATAGATCCAATCGACATCGAGCATGGCATTCCTCCTGAGCCCTGCGGCATCATCCTGATTTTTCCTAAGGATATCTTTATCTCGATAAATGCGCGATATCTCTTTTTTTGTCTCATGTGCACCTGCACGACATCCCAAGCTTTCCACTGTGCAGGATACCGGCTTTCATTCCGAACGGCCTCTCTACACTCAACCGAACGACACTCAACCGCACGCAAAGACCATTATGCGTCCAACCGCACGACGCAATGTCCCAACGTTTCGCCGCCCCAATGCAGCGACAGCCGATCCGCGTCTTGTACGGCGCCTACTCCGGCAGGCGTCCCGGTAAAAATGACGTCTCCCACGCCAAGCCCGTACCGCTCCGCGCAAAAATCGACGATTTGCTGCAAACTGAAGATCATCTCGCCGATATTGCCCCGCTGCACTTCCACTTCATTGATTCGAAGCGAGAAGTCTGTCCGTTCAGCGGCCTTTACACCGTCGAACGGGATGAATGGCGTAATCGGCGCCGAACGGACAAATCCTTTGGCCGCCAGCCAGGGATATCCTTTTTTCTTCAACTCGGTCTGTACGTCGCGCAGCGTAAAGTCGATGCCGAGAGCCATCTTGTCGATGAGCTCGTCAACCGTCGCGCCTTGCTTGTAAGGCCGTCCGACATGAACGACCAGCTCGGCTTCGTAATGGATTTCCCCGCTCCCGCCGGGAAGCGATAACGTTTGGCCCTCCAGCAGGACGAGCGAATGCGTCGGCTTCACGAACAGCATCGGCTGCTCCGGCACAGCGTTGCCAAGTTCGGCCGCGTGCTGCCGGTAGTTTCGTCCCACGCAATAAACGTTGCGGATTTCGTTCAACATCGTTAACACCTGCCTAATATGATAGATATGCCGATCGTTGTATATCGTATATGGTGAAGGAGCATGCCGCACGGCATACTCCCTCTGCTCATCGTCGCATCGACATCATATTCCCGATTTACGGTTCATTGACCCGTCTTTTCCAGCAGCCGCTTGATGACGCTGACCGCCTGCGCCCGTGTAGCATATTGCTGCGGAACGAAGGAGCCGTCAGGATTGCCCGACATGAGCCCTATGGCGCCGGCTGAACGGATGGACGATATAGCCCAATCGCTCGCCGCCTCTTCATCTTTATACTTGATTCCGGTTGCCGTGTAAAGCTCCTCCGGTTTTTTGCCTGTCGCATAGGCGTAGGCGCGCACCATCATCGACGCCATCTGTTCTCTCGTAATCGGTGCGCCCGGCGCAAAGGAAGTTTCGTTCATCCCGCTTATGATGCCCGCAGCGTAAGCTTTGGCGACCGAGTCGTAATACCACGCCCAGGCGTCAACATCGGCAAACCGTTTGTCCGCTTGCTGCTGCAATTTCAACGCTCTGGATAACAGCGCCGCGAATTCGGCTCTTTTGATCGGAGCGTCGGGCGCAAACTTGTCGGCGGAAATGCCTTTGGCAATCTGCTTGGAAGCCATCACTTCAATGTCGTATCGAGCCCAATGGTTCCGGATGTCGGCGAAAGTTTTATCAAACTCCACGGCCGCATATTTCGAAAAATGGTCCGTTTCAAACGTGATCGTTGAATCGGTGTTCGTTTTGCCGCCGATATAATCCCACTGCGACGCGGATTCATTGAAATAATAGATGCCTACTTTATTCATATCAAGACTCGCGGAACGATCGAGCGCAAGCGTCACGGTCAACGGCATATTGAACCGCGTTACCGTCCGCGATCCGACCGACAGTCCGAAATCGAACAACGGCGACGCCCATTTTCCTTCCGCAGCGATGTTGTAAAGCTGATCGGTGGCGGGGGACATTGTCTTGACAACCCATTTCACCTCGGCGCTATCATCCCCTGCGGCAATCGCTCCTGGGCGGAGGACGAATTGGACAAGGTTGGACTTGATCATTAACGTTTTGTTATGATCGGAAGCGGCTTTCAATACGTTCGACGACATTGCGATTTCCAGCGTCTCGGCCGGTTCGTCCGACGACGCGTCAATCGTAATTTCCAACGTTCCGGAATCCGCTGTGATTCGCTTCAACAATTCTTCGTCCGACACGGTTGCTTTAAGCACGGTTTTTCCCGCATCATCTTTGGATACTGTTTTGTGGACGAAGCCGGAACCGGTTGCGCCGCCGTTATCGGTTGCAGGCGGAATAAAAAAGCCGCCGCCTCCGCCACCGGAGCTCTTTTTCTCAATCGTATACGAATAGGAGGCTACATCGCTTACGAGGCCGTCTTTCACGGCAATGGCTTTCAGCGTCCCGCTGCTCTTGATGGTAAGCGGACCGTTATACACGGAGGACGATTCCGTCGGATTCGCGCCGTCAAGCGTATAATAAATTTTCGCGCCCGAAGAAGCCGATCTCAACGTAACAGTCTGCGAACCTCTATATGTTCCGGGGCTCAGGCTGGCAACCGGAGCCGCGGGCTTCATCGAGAAAACGATATCCGCTCCGATCCACTGTTGCTTGTCCGCTTCCACAGTGAAAAGACCGGCGTCATTCAGCGGGATTGTGGCAGTCCCTCGACCTCCCGCGATATTTACTGTGACGCTTTTTATTTCCTGCCACTCTTTCTTGGCGGTATCGAACCTGTAAACCGATAGCGGAGCGGAGTCGTATACGGAATCGACGACAGTCCCTTCGTAATCCGTGACGCTTACGTCAAGTGAAACGACGCTTTGATTCGCGTTTCCGCTCAAGCGATCAATGCGCAGCCTCGGCATCGTGAAGGCGTTCGTGCCGTCAATCAACCCTGCGCCGTAGTATTTATCATTTCCGGGTGCACCTTGATCGATCGCGCTTTCCTCCAAAATTCTCTGCACTTTCCATGCCGTATCGCCCGGTTCGGCGCGTAACGAACCGTCCGCCGCA
The DNA here is from genome assembly GCA_041686835.1 of Paenibacillaceae bacterium. Lineage (GTDB taxonomy): Bacteria > Bacillota > Bacilli > Paenibacillales > JAWLCZ01 > JAWLCZ01. The sequence continues at coordinate 6,787 of JAWLCZ010000025.1, forward strand.
AGCAGGAGCGCGGCCAGCCCCGAGACCATCGGAACCGCTTGCGAAGTGCCCATTAATTCCTTATATGCGCCGTCGTTGAACGTGCTCCATATGTGGACTCCCGGGGCAACGACGTCGAGTTCCGGACCGATGTTCGAGAAGTCGGCGATATCGTGCTCCGCATTGTTGTTCACAGCTCCAACCGCAATAACATTGTCGTATGATGCCGGATAACCGACGGGACTCGTAATTAAGGGGAGGTTCCATTTCGGGTCGTCCAAGCTTCGCGGATCTCCATGGCCATAATGGTTACTCTCATTTCCGGCGGCTCCCACGACAACGACGCCTTTGTCAACGGCGTATTGAATCGCTTCGTATTCCAACTTGCTTGCCGTATCGATGAAATTCCCGTTCTCGTCTTTGACGTAGTTTCCTTTATTATCGATAAGATATTTCGGCCGGCTCAGGCTTAAATTGATGATGTCCGCGCCGTTGTCAGCGGCCCAATAAATCGCCTCGATTAACCCTTCCGTATCTCCTTCGCCTTTTGCGCTCAACACTTTCACGGGCATAATCTTCGCGCCGCCGGCCACACCGGCAATCCCTTTGCCATTATTGGCGATCGCCGCGGCGATTCCCGCCACATGCGTACCATGACCATGATCATCTTCCGGAGCGCTGTTTTTGTCCAAAACGTTGATGCCTGAAACAATACTCTCCTTCAAATCCGCATGATCCAGCTTCACTCCGGTATCAAGGATAGCAATCGTTACGTCTTCTCTTTTTTCGGAGCTCACCTTGTTCCACGCATCTTGTATCCGGATGGCGTCAAGCCCCCACTGCTTATCGATATAAGGATCGTTCGCGTAGACCGATTGGACTACCGTATCTATCGAAGATGGGCTGGCCGCGCCAACTCCATCCGCTTTATATATGTATACCGGCTCGGCGTACTCTACATTCGGATCCTGCTCCAACTGCCGAATAAGCTGAAACACATCGCTGTCTTCAGAAACTTCCAAGCTTGCAATTCCCGCTCTTTCATAACGTTTCGTTGATTTGGCGGAAAAAGCGGCGGCTTGCGACTGCATTTTCGCCTGAGGCGTTCCTTTTTTGTACTTGACCAATATTTTTCCCGGAACGATGCCGGGAATATCGCCCGGATGCTCCGCCGGACTAACTTGACCAGAATCGATTAAGGGGCTTCTCTGAACGGAATCGATAAAGACATGCGCTCTTCCATCGAATGCATAAGCGAACGGCATTACGATGACAGAAAGAGCCAATAACATAATAAGAAGAACAGTTCCTTTCCACTTCACGCTCTTTCCTCCCCCAAGTCATTGCGCTGCAAAACACGTCAACTGTCTCGTCAACTACCTTGTCCAAAGTTCAGTTCCAACCATCTGTCGGGATAATTCGTGCAAATCATTAGCTCGGAATGCATGGAGGCGACTCTCCCGATTTCCTTTCGATCATCGATCGTCCATGCCATGATCTTAACGCCTTCCGCAATCATCGCGGCGGCGAAATCCGCCGTCAGATACCTGAAGTCCATCGACAGCAGCGACGCGCCCGTTTCCTTTAACTGTTCCCTGAGCAGCACCGGTTTCCCGGAGATGATGAGTCCCGTCGCCAGGGACGGATCGATCCGCTTGATTCGCTGCACGGACTCATGATCGAAGGAAGTGACGCATACTTCGGACTGCATGCCGCACTCGTCGATGAGCCGAGCCACCTTGTGTTCCAATCCGGGGTACAGATCGCCCGCCGTTTTTAGTTCGATGTTGATCCGGCACTTGCTCTTCGCGGCGCGAAGCACTTGCTCAAGCGTCGGTATCGTCTGCCCCCGGTACGCCGGGCCGAACCATGCCCCCGCATCAAGCCGGCTTAATTGATCGTATGTATAATCCTTGACCATCCCTTTGCCGTTCGTCGTCCGTTGCAGCGTAAAATCGTGAATGACGACGGGAATGCCGTCCCTCGAAAGCTGCACGTCAATTTCAATCCATTCGACCGCTTCGTGTTCAAGCGCCATTTCGATGGCCGCCATCGTATTTTCCGGCGCCCTTCCCGACCACCCGCGGTGCGCAACGCAAACATTCATCATTTACCTCTCCTTGTCCGTATGATCCGTTTCGGCCACTACATTTCCGTCTTCATTCACTTCGGCGTTCAGCGAAATCGACGATAACCGCCGTAGCAGCTTCGCTCCATGTTCCGCCTCCATCGGCTTCGGCTGTCCCCATTTCGTCAGCAAGGGAACGACATGCAGACTGCAGCCGCCTTCATCCGGAGAACAGTCGGCCTCCAAGATGGCGGTTTCCCAGCTGGGAGCAAAAGTGCTCGTCGTAAAAATAAAGTTGCCCAGGCTGTACGCTATCCATTTCCCTTTGTACCGCTCAAACCCCTGCAGAACGTGCGGATGGCTTCCTACGACGAGATCCGCCCCGGCGTCCACGTAACGGTGCGCGAGCTCGATCTGGTAGCTCTCGGGCTTGTCCTTCTTTTCAACTCCCCAATGAACGATTACGACGACAAGATCGGCCGCCGCCTTCGCTTTCCTAATCGACTCGACGGGAACCGTATAATTGTACGTTTCCGCGACGCCCGGCCTGCTTTTTCCCGCTTTCCACCCTCCTTCGGGAACGACTCTGCTGAAACCGAGAAAGGCGATTTTCAGCCCGTTTTTTTCCACAATGGCCGGACGGTAAGCTTCATCGGCGTCGCTGCCCGCCCCGACTCGCAGCAGCCGCTCTTGGTCAAGATAATCGAGCGTGTCGGCCAGCCCGACTTGTCCGTAATCGAGGATATGGTTGTTGGCCAAATTGACGACATCGATGCCGGATCGTTTCATCGCCTGCACGGCGGAGGGAGACGAACGATAAACGTACTCCTTCTGCTGTTCCGTGCCGCGCGTCGTTATCGGCGTCTCCAAATTCGCCGCGGCAATATCGGCTTTTTCCAGGTAAGATTTCACGTAAGCGAAAGGATAATCGTAGCCTTTTTGCTCAAGCAGCGGCGCCAATTTGCCGCTGAACATCACATCCCCGACAAACGACAAGGAAACGTGTTTCTTCTGCGGCTGAGGCGTATCCCCATCCGCCGGCTGCGGCTTCTCCCCGTCAGGCTGCCGCGGGCTTCCGCCGTTGTCTTGCTGCGGCTTCTCCCCGTCTGCCGTCAACTTTTGCCCGTCCGGCCGCGACGTTCCTCCGCTGTTGTCCGGCTGCGCCGGTCCGCCGGTTTCCGCCGGTTTTGAAGAACCGGCCGCCTCCCGCTCGGCCGCGTCATCCGCCGCCGCATTCCATATCAAAATACAAGCGCAGATGAGTACGACGGCAATAACGCCTCCGGAGAACATCCTTATTATTTTGCGTTCCGTTTTTTTGCGCCGGATCCGGTGGTATTCCAGTCTGCTCATCGCAACCCCCTCTGAACGAAATGGATTTCTTCTGGCATTCTGCTAAATGATAGCCGTTTTGCTTGAAACGGTTATTTCGACATTACGGGCTCTTCTTTTTTTACGAGCGCTTTCTTCTTCCAGTTCCCGGTCATATAATAGGCACCGGCAACGAAGTACGCCAGAATAAAGCTTACGCCGATGCCGATCCAGACGCCCTCGATCCCCATCCATGCGCTTAGCCCGATAACCAGGGGGACGCGGAAAATCCATAAGCTGGCCGCGGTAAGAATCATGGACCAGAACATGTCGCCCGCGCCGCGAATGACGCCGGTAATAATAAACATGAAGCTGAACGGGATGAACATGAAGGCGACGATCCGCAAATATTGCGCCCCCACCGCGATGACCGCCTGATCGGATGTAAAGAAGGCGAGCAGCGACCGGCAAAACACGAATACGAACATCGACAACATGCCCGTAATGACGAAAGCCATCAACATGCCCGAACGGGTAATCGAGGGAATCCGTTCCCATTTTCCCGCTCCGATGTTTTGACCGACCATAGCCGATACCGCCATGCCGAGCGACATCGCCGGCAAAAAAATAAACATGTCCAGACGGGACGCCGTCCCGAAACCGGCGACTACCGTGGATCCGTATGTATTGACGACGCCCGTCACCACAACCACCGCCATGGAAACAATCACTTGCTGCAGTCCTGCGGGAATGCCCATTCTTAATATTTTGCCGAAAATGCCGCCGTCGATTTTCGCATCAAACAGGCGCAGTTTAAATCCCATCGGGCGCCGGTTCATGTATAGCACGGTAAGCACGAGAGCCAGACCTTGCGACACGATGGTGGCCAGCGCGGCCCCGATGACCCCCATTTCCGGGACAGGACCGATACCGGCGATCAAGAACGGATCAAGCACCACATTGACAACGGTGGCGGCAATCAGAAAATAAAGCGGCGTCTTCGAATCCCCGAGCCCGCGCAATATCGATGACAAATAGTTGTAACCGCCGAGCAGCAGCAGCCCGGAGAAAAATACCCACAAATAATCGTGAGCCATATCGAATATTTCGCCGGGAGTATTAAGCCATATCAATATGTGCGGGCTCAGCACGATGGCGGCAAACGTGACGGCAATCCCGGCGATCGTCAGCCCTTTCGTCGCCGTATCGATCGTTTTTTGCAGCGATTCCGAATCGTTGGCGCCGCGGTACTGGGATACCATCGTCGTGGTGGCGATAACGAAGCCGAAAATAAACTACAAAATAACAAACACGACCGGCCCGGATACGGCAACGGCCGCCAGTCCGTCCGGCCCGAGATATTTCCCCACCCAGAACGCATTGATTAACTGCTGCAGCGACTGGATGACATTGCCGATTAACAAAGGCAAACTGAACAACAGCAGATGGCGGAATACGTTGCCCTGCGTAAGATCGCGCCCGTTGGATTGCGGTTTCATGATTTCTGTTCCTTTCCGACCGTATGGTTTAGAGTTGGCTAATATCAGATTAGCGCATATTCCCCGCTTTTGCAGCAACTATTTTTACAACCTCTCGCTTCCGGCCAGGCGTTCAGGCATGTCTGTAAAACGGAAAACCGCCCTAAGAACGGACGGCTTCCAATTTGGCCGTTTCGTTTTAAACATTGACGAAACGATTCCCCGCCAGGTCTTCCCCTCGCGCAAGCCAAACTTTAAAGTTGGGGTTTTTCTCCGGAAGCACCTTCAATTCCGTGGAAAAATACCGCATCGTGTACCCGCAGCGGCGCAGCGGGCTCGTGTTGGCGGTTGCCCCGTGAATGATGCGCGCGTCGTGCAGCGAGCACTCCCCCGGTTCGAGTTCAAAATATACCGCCTTCGACTCGTCGATATTTTTAATTTGCGATCGGAACAAGTTTTTCGCGCCGTCCACTTCCTCATATTCCGAAAAGCCGTTGTTGTGTGTCCCGGGAATGACGCGCATGCAGCCGTTCTCCTTCGTGCTCCGGTCAAGCGCAAGCCAGATCGTGATGATTTTGTCGTAGCCGCTCAATCTGCCTTTCCAATAGGCGGAATCCTCATGCCACGGCGTCGCTCTGCCGACATAAGGATCCTTGCAGATGAAGTGGCTCGACCACAATCCGATATTCGGGCCGATGATCGGCTCCACCAAATCCAAAGCCTCGTCGCTCAACAAATACTCAAGCAGCCTTTCGTCCCGGAAATGGGGCGTATCCAGCTCATCGGACAATTTGCTTCCTTTTTCCGCCAGATGCTCTTCAAAAATCGCATGCAATCTTTGCATTTTTTCCGGCGGGAAAACCTGCCTGTGAACCAATAAGTAACCGTTGTCATGATAATACCGGACTTCCTCGGCGGTCAGCCTGCTCATCGCGTTTCCCTCCCGTTTCGTCAATTCAATGTCATCTTACCGCGTAAACGCATGTTTGTAAACGCTTTTATCCGTATGACCGGCAAGCAATCGTGAAATACTGTTCGGCAAGATAAAAGTGGTAAGAATTGATTATAATGAATTGTTAAATTGTCTGTTCCGTATCGGGATGCTACCATAAAAAAATAAAACGGCTGGAGGGATCAGGATGAAATACTGTGCAAAATCTGTGAATAGGAACAACCAGAATAGGAACAACCAAAGACTCATTATTGGAGGCATCGTTCGTGGAAAAGGTAAAGAAATTTTTAGCTTACTACAAACCTTATAAAACAGCATTGTTTGCGGATTTGTTCTTTGCATCGCTGGCTTCGATGGCAGTGCTTGCCTATCCCATCCTGGTCAATCAAATGACCACACGCGCTATAAGTGCCGAAGGAATCGATACAGAGTTAGTTATAAAAATGGCCGGTCTTTTTTTGTTTTTGATGGCGGTAGAGTATTTCAGCAACTTCTATACGGACTATTTCGGGCATGCGATGGGGGCAAAGATGGAGCGCGACATGCGAAGCGATTTGTTTCAGCATTTTCTGAAGCTCCCGTTTCAGTATTACGACAATGCCAGAACAGGGCAGCTCATGTCGCGCGCGACAACGGATTTATTCAATATATCGGAGCTTGCGCACCACGGACCGGAAGATGTGGTTATATCATTGGTGAGAATCGTAGGCTCGTTCATTATTTTGATGAGTATAAATTGGATGCTCGCTCTCACCATTTTTTTGATTTTGCCTATCATGTTTATTTTTGCCTATCACAATAGCATAAAGGTGAAAAATGCGCTTAAAAAGAACAATGAACGGATAGCGGATATCAACTCGCAAATCGAAGACAGCCTTTCCGGCATTAGAGTCGTGCAATCGTTTGCCAATGAAGAAATCGAAATGGATAAATTCAGAAGCCATAACCGCCATTTTTTAGAAAGCAGGAAAAACGGTTATTGGGCCGAGGCGTTGTTTTACAATGGCTTGACCGGGTTCATTTCCTTTATTAATATTTCGGTTGTTATCGTGGGCGCCATTCTTATCAATTATAACCGGTTGCATCTGACAGAGCTGATCACTTTTTTGTTGTACATCAACACCCTAATCGACCCGGTGAAAAGGTTAGTGAACTTTACCCAGAATCTTCTGAACGGGGTGGCCGGATTTGAACGTTTTATGGAAATTTTGGCCGTTGAGCCGGACATTACGGATGCGGAAGATGCCACTGTGTTAAGCCATGTAAAAGGCAAAGTGGAATTTGTAAACGTAGGCTTCCAGTATAACAGCGGCTCGAACTATGTGCTCCGGAATATAAACTTTACGGCGAATCCCGGTGAATACGTAGCGCTTGTAGGTTCATCCGGTGTTGGAAAAACGACGCTTTGCAATTTAATCCCGCGTTTTTATGAAACGAATGAAGGGACGATTAAAATTGACGGCACGGATATCAAAACGGTAAAGCTGAAGTCGCTGCGCGACCATATCGGGATTGTGCAGCAAGACGTGTATTTGTTTTCGGGTACGGTTAAAGAGAACATATTATACGGGAAGCCCGGGGCTACTGATGAGGAAGTGATAAACGCCGCCAAAAAGGCTAACGCCCACGATTTTATCATGGAGCTTCCGGAAGGCTACGATACGTATATCGGGCAGCGAGGTGTAAAGCTTTCAGGCGGCCAGAAACAACGCATAAGCATTGCGCGCGTATTTTTGAAAAATCCTGCTATCCTTATATTGGATGAAGCCACTTCTGCCCTGGACAATGAAAGCGAAAAAGTGGTGCAGGAAAGTTTGGAAAAGTTGGCCAAGAACCGCACTACCTTTGTCATCGCACATAGGCTGTCCACCATCAAAAATGCAGATAGGATTATCGTGCTTTCGGAACAAGGGATTGCAGAGGAAGGTACACATGAAGAGCTTTTGAAAAAAAACGGGAGATATGCCAAGTTCTATCAAATGCAGTTTGATTAAGTCATATTAGGCGGAGGTGAGGCCAATGTGTGCCTACAATGGCAAGTGAACCGGCCTCATACTCCCCCAGGATATACCAATTCGCCCGATACGACCGAACATATGGTTGCCGGATCCCGCTGTTTTTTGTATAATAAAAATCTCTACGCATGATTCGCTTCTTCGTTCCGCTGTAAGCTTCTTCGCAAGGTCATGGTGCTTGACTGACTCCGCAACCGTACTGAAATTTCGCCCGCTGACCGACAGTCATACGAAAGAGGTATTCGACGCATTTTACCGCCATACCCCTGCAATTCGTCCCTCCCGTCACGAAATGGATTTAGAGATGATACGCTGCTGGCGTTTCCCGTTTCTGCATGAAAAAAACGAAATATCCGGATGCAGGGATAAATGGATATATTTACACCTTGTGGACGATACCCTATAATTAAGTACATTCCGGTCAAGTCAAGCGCTGGAACCGGCTTTGAAGAACATGATCAAAGCAAGGAGATGGTCGTGAAAACGTGCTGCTATCCAGAGACCTCTCTGCGAAAGCTTAAAGAGCTACGGAAAAAGTGCACCGCGAAGAATCGCAGCTGCTGAGCGAAGCATTGAACGATCCGTTGCGCAAATACGACGAACCGCAGCAAAAACCGAGTTAGCCATACTCTTCTTCAGGAGGTGTGCCTTGATGTTTAAAACGGCGCGCAAACGAATGACCGTGGCCGGATCGTTGGCCGGCGCGACATTGATATGGATCGCTTATGCCCTTTCCCTTTTTAACGCGGCGGGATGGATATTTGCCATGCTGATTGCGGCAGCGGGAAGCGGCGCGGTCGGCTACATTTGCGCCCGTTTATACGAGTTGAGCATCACGGATGAAGGCACGGGCTTGTACAACCGGCGGTTTATATTCAGGAAATTGTCTTCCGAAATGAGCAGAACGCTCAAGTCCGGAGGTTCGCTCGGGCTTGTCGTCATTGACGTGGACGATTTCCGCCGGTATAACAACAGCTACGGTCACCTGGCCGGCGATAAAGTTCTGCTGTCGGTGGCCAGGACACTGCGGTCCGGGATACGCAAGGGAGACATCATCGGGCGATGGGGAGGCGAAGAATTCGCCATTATTCTTCCCGGCGCCGATACGGGAGAAGCATTCATCGTCGCAGAGCGGCTCCGCGGGCTTATCGCTCAAATGTACGTCGATATCGGCATGAACGCCAATGCGGAAACGACCAAGGTACGGGTCACGATTAGCGCAGGTGTCGCATCATTCCCGGTAGACGGGGTTACGGTGCGCGACCTGGTCAACCGCGCCGATGAAGCGATGTATGCCGCCAAGCAGCAAAAAAACAGGGTGTTCCCTTACATGGCTACATCATAAGGAAAGCTTCACTGATGTGTCGGCTTCTTCATAATTTCAGCTGTGGATTCCCGAGACGCAATCGATGAATGAAATCCTCTCTACCGTCAATGCCCCGGCTTCCCGGGCTTCGATTTTACTTCCCTATCCATCCCTGTTGTCGATTCCGACAAAATTCAACGAAATCGTAACGAAATGATGCCCCTGCACACGTCCTAAATCCGTTACCGGCCGACGGGCAACCGTAACCGGGAGCCTGCCAGCAGGGCTGCCAGCACAAGCAAGGCGGATGCCGACCAATAAAGGGCCGTATCTCCGAATCGATTCAATAGAAAATAGCTCGCTAAAGGTCCCAGTGCCGTTCCGATGTCGAGCGCCGTGCTGTGCAGCATCATCATTTCCTTGCGCCCTCCTGCAGCCGCAGCGTCGGACGCGATGCTGTCCGCAACGGTTGTCAAAGTGGTCGATGTCAGAAGGATGCCGATCAGGACGGCAAAAAGGACCGCCGTCGGAAGCGGAAAAGGCAGCACGAAAAAAAGGCCCCCTCCGAGGAGCATGGCTCCGTACAATACCGGCAGCTTCGCTATGCTGCCGTCGGTCACTTTCCCGATCCATGGGGACAGAAAAGGCCCCCATCCCCAGCGCAGCGCCTGCAGCGCGCCTGCAAGCGACGAGCTTCCGATGACGGTTCCCCCAACGACAAACGATACCGATTTCGTGCTCAAACAATGGCTTAATGTGGAATTGAGCATCCCTTCATACACGATGGCAACGGTAATGGAGATGAGCAGCACCCAATGAAGCCCGAAGCTTCGGAAAGCGGTCGGCACATTTCGCGGCCGAACCGAGGCGAGGGGCAGCTTTCGTTCCTCCGATTTCCCCGCATCGTTCTCTTTGACTCCCCAGGACAGCGGGAGGGCCAAAAGCGCACATCCGCCGAATAGGAGTGAAGCGGGCAGAAGCCCCCATACGTCGCATATGAATCCGCCAAGAAGCATGCCGGCCAAACTGCCCAAGCGGAACCATCCGTTATATGTTCCGAGCAAATATCCCCTTTGCTTTTCTTCGCCGAGTTCCATGATGCGAAAATAAGCCCCGAGGCGGAGAAGTGTCCAGGCCGTTCCCCATAAGCAGCGGAAAACAATCCACACGCCGAAGGACTGTACCCACCCGTAAGAAAAATTCACGGCGATCCCGAGGATGACAGCGATGATCAGCCCCGTGCGCAGCGGAATCACGCGGTACAGACGCGAAACGAGCGGATTGAGAGGAATTCTGACGAATCGGTTGACAGACAGAAGAACGCCGACTTCCCATAAGGAATTTAACCCCGCCTCTTTCCAATAAATAGGAAGGACGATATACAGCATAGAATCCCCAGTCAGACATAATGCCGTAATGAGTGAGAGGACAACGACCTGCCTTCTGGCATCAATCGTCCGCTCATTATGATTGGCATTCTTGCTTAAAGAGGCATCCATCGCAATCCCTCACTGCACCGTTTTTCTGATGATGCTCATCCGTTTTCATCCCAGGGCATAATCTTCAAGTCCGTCCATATCGACGACCATCTCCGCACTTTCTTCTCGTAAATCTCTTTGGTAATTTGTACTTTATTCGGCCGCACAATCTTGCCGAACAAATCGTTCAGGCCAAACGGAGCGTAATTTTGCAGTCTCCGCTCGCAAGCTTTCTAATCGCGACGGCCGTAGCGGTAGTAGGCCAAGTATTGATCGCTTCCTCCAGGGAACGGTACGGTTGAATGGCGTAACCGAAGCGCTGTTCGTACCACAAATGAACGCGCGCTTGATTTTTTACGTCAATTTTTACCGGCAAATCGTCATACAGTTCATTGACCTGCCGAACGACTTTGTCTTCTTCGTAAAAACTCAAGCGCTGCCCGTCGTAATAAACCAAATCGACATCGCTGATCCCGTAATCGAGAGGGTACCCGGACAAGTAATTCCATACCGTCTGCGTCAAACATCCCGCGCCTATGTAATAGTGTTCCAAGCGAAGGTAAAGCGCCCGATCAAGGACTTCTTTAACGACTTCATTTTCATGGATAATCTCAATAAAACATTGCATTTGTTCTTGCAGATCCATGTTGTAAGCGCCTATCCGGATCATTCGCGACTCTCTCCATTGAAAATATTTTTTAAATGTTCATTTTTAGACTTTTGAAATCGTTCAACCGTCCTCCCTAACATCATACCATTTCTTTCGATCGCATCGATGGTTCCAAAGTACTCCTTTCCTTTCAAAAACTTTACATCGACCAACAATATCCATTGGACATGACGTACGATCCCCCGGTATGATAAGAACAAGCGTTCTAATCGAGGGGTATGACTATGGCAGGAAACATCGACGAATTCGTACATCTGCATATCCATACGGAATACAGCTTGCCGGAAGCGGTTTGCCGGTTGGAAGAGCTCATGGAGCGGGCAAAATCTTGGAATATGACTTCGCTGGCGATTACCGATATAGAAGCAGTTCACGGGGCGATACGCTTTTGCGAATTGGCCGAAAAATACGGTATTCATCCGATTATCGGATGCGAAATGGAGGTCGGCGAAAAAGGAGAGCGGTTGATTCTGCTTGCCGCTACGAACAAAGGATTCGAGCGGATTGTCCAAGGATTGAACCGCGGATCGTTCGGTCCGCCGGATACAAATGGAGATATCGTTGCCTTAAGCAGAGGCAGGAGCGGTATCATTCATCGTTTGTTGGCCGATGGACAACCGGAGCGGGCGGAAGTGAAAGCATTGGAATATGCCGAATGGTTCGGGAAAGACAATTTCTACATTGAAATTCAGGATCACGGGTTTGCGGAAGATCGCGCGATTATCGAACGGACGGTACAGCTTTCCGCGAAAACGGGAATACCGCTTGTCGCCACCCATGACGTTCATTATCTCGATCCAGAGGACGCCGCTCTTGTCCATATGCTGCAAAACCGTCCCTTTCATCAACAACCCTCCAGAGGCCCCTTCTATCTCCCGTCTCCGCTTGAAATGAAGCGAAAATTTCATGATCTGCCCGATGCTTTGGCAAACACGGTTCGCATCGCCCGGCGATGCCGGTTCAGATTCGAACCCGGAGAACATAGACTTCCAAAACTCCCCGTACCGGAACGTTGGACGGAAAACACCTACTTGCAAAAGCTTTGTCAGGACGGTTTACGATACCGCTTGAAGATTGGCGAAAGAAGCGTGCCGGAAAGAAAAAGGATCATCGATCGCATGAATCGTGAATTGTCCGTCATTACCAGCCGCTCACTGGCCTCTTATTTTCTGGTCGTATGGGACATCGTGCAATTCGCGCGGACAAACGGCATTCCACTCGGACCCGGGCGAGGTTCGGCAGCCGGCAGTCTTGTCGCTTATTTGCTTGGGATTACAGACATCAACCCGCTAAATTACGATTTGTCGTTTGAACGGTTTTTGAGTCCGGACCGTCCCGATTTGCCGGATATCGATCTGGACGTTTGCCAAAGAAGGCGGCACGAAATCATCCGGTACATCAAGGACAAATACGGATCGAACCGGGTTGCGCATATCGGTGTCGTCAACACATTCGGTACGCGGGGTGCGGTAAGGGAAGCCGGGGCTTACCTGCAGTTACCCGACGAACAGATCAACCTGCTCGCGAAACTGCTTCCCGCTTTCAGCGGTCAAGGCGGCATCCGCCACTGCCTGCAAACATTGCCGGAGCTGCAAAAGCTTCCTCTCGACAAAGAACCGTTCAAGTCGCTGTTTCGCTTGGCCGAACGTATTGAGGGACTGCCGCGCAATGTTTCCAGTCACCCTTCGGGAATTCTGATCGGCCATGACGATTTGGCCGGGACGATACCCCTCATGACGAGGCCTGACGGCGATTTGACGACCACCTTTAATAAAGAAGACATACAAGCGCTCGGTTTATTAAAAATCGACCTGCTCGGTTTGCGCAATCTGACCGTCATTCACGACACGCTTCAGGCCGTGTTCCGGCTTACGGGCAAACAGTTAAATAACGAGCGCATCCCTCTCGACGATGCCGCCACTTTCCGGACCATTGCCAATGGGGACACGGTCGGTTGTTTTCAATTGGAAAGCATGGGGATTCGCGCATTAATGCGCAGAATGAAGCCGCAAAACCTGGAAGACCTTACTGCGCTGCTCGCTTTGTACCGGCCGGGAGCTTGGCAGGACGGAATCGTGGAAACGTATGTGCGCAGGCGGAGCGGCGCGGAAAAGAGCACCGTCCTCCTCCCCGATATGGAACCGATTCTTGCGCCGACCTACGGTCTGATTCTGTATCAGGAACAGGTGATGCAAATCGCCCATGTCGTGGCCGGATATTCCATGGGAGAAGCCGATGCGCTGCGGCGCGCGCTGGCCAAAAAGTCGACGGAGGCACTGACTTATCATCGCAACCGTTTTGTCCGTAAGGCTATTGAGCGGGGCAGATCGTCCAAGGACGCTTGCGCCGCATTTGATTTTCTCGCCCGTTTCGCCGGCTACAGCTTCAATAAAGCCCACAGTGTATCGTACGCAACGATTTCTTACTGGACGGCGTATTTGAAAACCCATTATCCGAAAGAATACATGGCCGCGCTGCTCAGTTCGGAAGGCGGATACTACGACCGGAGCGTATACATCAGGGAAGCGATCAGAATGGGCATTCCGCTGCTCGGGCCGGACGTCAACCGAAGCGGCGTCGGATTTCAGGCGGAGCGGGAAGGCATCCGCGTCGGCATGGACCGGATCAAGGGCTGCGGCCCGGAAGCGGTTTCCGCTCTGCTTCAGTCCCGAAAGATGGACGGGGATTTCGCCGATTTTCAGGACTTTTTCACAAGGATGAAAGCTTGTCGGGTCAAAAGCTCCGTACTGAAAGCATGGATCGCCGCGGGAGCTTGCGACGGTTTGTGCGGCAACAGGCGTAAGATGCTTGAAGTTCTGGATTCGCCGAAAGAAATCGTTATGGATTCGCCTCTGCAGGTCACCCTTTTTGATGCCGTGCCCCCTGATGCACCTGATTTTTCGGAATGTGAAAAGCGGAAAATGGAAAAAGCGCTGCTCGGTTTCTCCCTGGATCCGGCTCCATCCGCCAAATGGCAGCAATTTTTAGACCGGTATCATATCGTTCCGATCGAAGCTTTGCAGAAACGGCACACCCATTCCCGGGTACGGATTGCCGGTAAAATCGTTCACAGCAGGCGTCAACCGACCGGCAGAGGTGAATATTTGCTAACCCTCGTTCTTCAGGATCATTCCGGCATGATTGAAGTGGTGTTGTATCCCAAGACTTACAAATCCTGCTTATATCAATTGAATCCGGAGGGCATAATAGTCGAAGGATTTTTGCGAACGCAGGACATGAGTACACAAGTCGTTGCGGAAAAAATGAAGGCATTGGGAGGATGACCATGCTGCTGATCGGAACGGCCGGATACAGCTACGAGGATTGGCGGGGAGTCTTTTACCCGGAAGATTTGGATAAAAAAGAAATGCTGTCGTTTTATGCCCGCGAGTTCGCCTTCACGGAAGTCAACTCTACGTTTTACGCCATGCCCAACCGGTTTATGCTGTATCACATGCAGGAAAAAACGCCCGACCACTTTCAGTTCGTCATTAAAGCGTACCGGGGAATGACGCATAAAAGGGAAGACAACGAACACCATTTTCATGATTTCAAGGAAGCGTTAAAACCGCTGATCGAAGCCGGCAAATTAGGCTGTATCCTCGCCCAGTTTCCGACGAGCTTCCGCAACAGGGACGAAAATAGGGATTATTTGAAGGAATTCAGGGAATGGATGGGAGACATTCCGGTTGTCGTCGAATTTCGCCACGAAGAGTGGATCAACGACACCGTTTTCGATTTGCTGGAAGACGAACAATTAGGGTATGTCTGCGTCGACGAACCGCAGTTTAAAACGCTCGTACCGCCGATTATACGGGCGACGAGCCGGATTGGATACATTCGCTTTCACGGCCGGAATTACAAAAAATGGTGGCATCATAAGGAAACCCATGAACGTTACGATTATTTGTACACCGACGAGGAATTGAAAGACTGGGTACCGAAAATTACGAAGCTGGCGGAGCGCACGGACAAAACCTTTGTCAGCATGAACAATCATTACCGGGCTCAGGCCGTCATCAACGGGCGAATGTTGAAGGAAATGCTGGAGAAAGCGGGTGCGGCCAAATGACGGTCAACACCGCCGGTTTGGAAACGATGGGCTTGGATACGATAACCGATCTCGCAGCGTTGGAATCGGCCTGCAAGCGAGCCTTCAACCCGCCGGAAGGGGAAAATGTCGTTTTCGGCGAAGGCCCCGAACATGCCAAGCTGATGCTGATCGGGGAAGCGCCCGGAGAGCGGGAAGCCAAAACGGGACGCCCGTTTGTCGGCAATGCCGGCAGGCTTCTCGATAAATATTTGCAGAAGGCGGAAATCGACAGGCGGGAAACTTATATCACGAACGTGCTGAAAGTAAGGCCGCCGGAAAACCGTACGCCGAAAAAATCGGAGGTAAAAGAAGCTCTGCCTTTCTTGATTCGTCAAATCGACTTGATCCGCCCGGCGATCATCGTTTGTCTCGGCAGCATTGCCGTGCAGGCCGTTCTGGATCCGAAGGCGAAAATCACGCAAATCAGAGGAGAATGGGCGGAAAAAGACGGGATCCGAATCATGCCAACCTACCATCCCTCTGCGGTTTTTCACGACGAAGACAAAAAGGAGCTGCTAAAACAGGACCTCCATCAGGCGGGAAGCGTGTTGAAACGTCTGCTGTATCCCGGAACTTCATAATCCTTCTCACCCGGGACAGATGCTGCAAACAGCCCGATTATATACTTTCCTCCAATATTGCAACCGCCCTTACCGGTGAACCGTCCCCGCCTGCAATCTTTAACGGAAAGCCGAAAAACATGAAGGGTGTATTCTCCGGAAGCCGATCGAGATTGACTAAATTCGTGTACGTAACGATATCCGCTTTAAGCAGCGCCCTTTCCAATTCAATGCTGAGGTTCCCGGCGACAAACGGCGCCTGGGCCGATTTTATCCGTTCGAACAGATCCACGTCCGCTTCTTCCTTGAAGATTAAGCCCGCATGGGCAGGAAATGGTTGATTGCGGTTCACGACGAAAGCTTTGCCGCAAAACCGGCTGAGGGGAATGTCATCCAGCGTTTTTCCGCCTTCGTGCATGTGGGAACAAGCGTCCACGTGCGTACCGGTATGCGTTCCCATGGTTATTTTGCGGAGCTCCCAGGAGTGGGTCCGGTATAAGTGTGGACAACCTCAATGTGTACTGCCGGATCGCCGGGGTATATTTCCATATCGGGATGAATGGGTACCGAAAGATCGATTATCTTCATGCCTGTTCCTCCAATCGGGTTTCGGCATCGCTTGCCTGTCACATCATGGTGCTAAACCTTTTGCCAGAAATCGGACGATATCATTGGTATCCCGTTCCGGACTTCTTCATGATGTGTTTCAAGCATTTCCAGCTGCTGTTCATTCAAAGTGCCGATATGGGAAGTTTGGTGGAATATAACAAGCTGTACAGCATGACGAAGTCTTATAAAATCTGGAATCACGTTAAACCAATAGTGATCCAGCACATTCTCTTTTTCGTATCCTTTCATAAAATGTTTAAAAAAGAGACGGGCGTATTCTGCTCCGTTATCCGGTTGTTTATAAGGATATAAGAGAGCGTAGTAGAGAATATTGGAAATATCATGGATAAAATAGTGATATCCGATATCGTCAAAGTCGAATGCATAAAGCTTCTGATTCTCAATAAAAAAGTTTTTCTGATGCAAATCCGAGTGGACAAGACCATAAGAATTATCGTCTATCGGCAGTTTCCTCAACCGTTCCACCAGATTCTCGATACTCTCAATCGTGCTGCGATGGGATGGCGACAAATATTTTCTTGCCTTCAACTGCTCCTCTTCAAACCATTGCTGACGTTTACTATCCGGATGGCTTGGCGTATAGTTCTTTGTTGCTGCATGCATTTTGCCGACCAATTGTCCCCAATTTTCAAACAACTCGCTGTTCCAATCCTTTTCCGTGACTTCATGACCTTTTGCTTTTTCATAAGAAATGGCAAGAAAGTGGGAACTTCCATCCGGAATTTTTTCCACAAAGCGCCCCTTGGCGGAAGGAACCGCTTTACATACCTCAAGTCCTCTGCTTGCCAGATAATTTAACCAGTCAATTTCTCCCATGATATAATTTTCACTTCTGCGGATTTCGTGCGTTATTTTTAGAATGTACTCGCCCGAGCCTCTTTTGTATTCATAGACAAAACTCTCGAAGCCGCCCAGAAATTTAATTTCGGAACCAGCAATACTGTACCTGTCCATGGCTTCGGATAAAATATGTTCATTGAATGATTCTTTCAATTCTTTAATCAAGTCTGCTCAACCCTCATAAATCATTTGGTCTGTTTCACCCGCTTCTATTGTCATAAATCATACCATATTGTGGTTGATTGTAAAACTCACTCCATTCACTCGTTTTGTCAAAAACCTTTTGTGATCATGAGATACAGAATGGCAACGGGCAGCAGAGTCGCGATCGTGCCGAAAACCGCCCAGTAAAGGGACGCACGGCGATACGCTTTAGGGATGACCCCGCTCTGCAAAGCTTGGGCGCTGAGTCGTATCATCCCGCGTTGTATCGGCAGCAGCACTCCCAGCCATAGCACTCCGGTCAAGGCAAACAAAATCAACGATAAAGTAAGCCAGTTGAATCCCGACATCGGATATCCCGCTTCCGCTGCCATCAAAGCGCCTGAAACGATGATTAGAATCAAACCCGGAAGCGTAAATACGAAATCGGCGAGCATCACATTCTTGGCCGCACTGTGTATGAGAGCTGCATCCCCCTTCACATCGGCCCGAATTTTCCAAAATGCCGCGGTGATGATGTTCCCCAAAAAAATGACCGCCCCGAATAGATGAACAAACAGAAGAAAACTCATATCGCTCACACCCTGTGCCTTATTGTTTTTCGGGCTGACTGATGCCAATGATTTACATACAATTATACAAACCGACCATCGGTTTGTAAATAAATGTTTTCGGATTCAAACAAGTTCATGATATAAAGTATATATAATGAAATCTATTTTTGTTTATGCATCATCCATAATAAAATCAAAGTACGCAAGTAATACGATTATTTACGGGAAATTGGCCGATGCTTGCAAACTCAAATATTTGCTCACATTCGGCAGGACAGTGATCTGCAAGGGAGGAATGCCTTATGAGGGATGGCGTTTTCGACTTTCGGTCCTCCAGACGTATTGCGGTTAACGGAACTCGAGGAACCCAATGCGGGTCCCGGTGAGGTACGCGTCCGCATCAAGGCAGCGGGTGTGCTGCCCTTCGACTGCAAGTTGCGCAATGGCTGGACTCCGCACGGCCTGAATCTGAATTTTCCGGTAGTGCCAGGCAACGAATTCGCCGGCATCATTGATCAGGTTGGCGAAGGGGTCAACGGTTTCTCCGTCGGCCACGAAGTGCTCGGCTTCACTGTATTGAATTGTTACGCACAGTACCTGGTGGTTCGTGCTGACCAGATTGTGTTCAAGCCGAAGAACATGCCATGGGAAGTTGCCGGCGGATTTTCCGGTAACGGACAGGGCGCCCACATGGCTATGAAAGAGCTTGGCGTCGGGAAAGGTGACACGGTGCTGATCCACGCCGCCGCCGGCGGGCTGGGCACCTTCGCGATACAACTGTCTAAGGCATGGGGGGCGACGACCGTCATCGGCACAGCGAGCAAAGGCAACCACGACTATCTCCGCTCGCTCGGCGCCATCCCAGTCAGCTACGGAGAGGGACTCGTGGACCGAGTACGCGCGATCGCGCCCGATGGTGTCGATGCCGCCTTGGATGCCGCCGGCCCGGAAGCTCTGCAAGCCTCCTTAGAACTTGTCAAGGACAAGGACCGTATCCGGACGATGGTGTCGTTCGAGCTCGCTAACAAGCTTGGAATCCGTCCGATCAGCGGTACGCGGTCCTCTGCCCGGCTCAACGAGCTCGTCGACCTTTATACCCGAGGGAAATTGCATATCCACATCAGAAAGGTTTTTCCTCTGCATCAAGCCGCAGACGCTCATCGAGAGGTCGAGAGCGGACACGGCCGCGGCAAGGTCGTCCTTACTGTCAACTAAGTCGTTATCGTAAATAGTGGACAATTCATCATTTTATCGGTTTCTCGAGAGAGTGGAGTTCGTCTTCTAATGAAGCCATCTGCTGCAACAGCAACTGCCTGGCGTCCTGAACCGCTTTGTTGTAAATATAGGGACCGAGTTCTTTCAGCATAAAATCGACGAATTGTTCGGCCGCGATATGGCCTATCGTTTCCGAACGCTCTTCTGCAAAGAAGTTTTGCACTCTCGCAATCATTTGATCTTTCTGCTCTTTAGGCAGTTTGATAAGTATCAACGGCACATTCCCCTTTCTTTCGCTCTTAACCGCTTAGTAAAAATTCCGCCAGCCCTGCAAGATCGTCGAACTGATGCTTCGCTCTTTCGTCCTTGCTCCTCACTAATATGGAGGGAATCCCTGCCTGTTGGGCGCCGAATACATCCGCATGAATATTGTCTCCGATCATCCATACATTCCGGGCATGGCCCGTTCGATCGAGAGCGATTTTAAAAATCTCGGGATGCGGCTTCTCATATCCGACGACCGCCGAATTAATCACGTCCGCCATATACGGTTCAAGCCCCAGATGCCTGACAATCACCGCCAATTCGGGAACGTGATTGGAAACAATCAGCTGCCCCCATCCTTCGCGATGAAACCTCTTCACAACCGGCAGCGTATCTTCATACAGGCTCCAGTTCTTCAGATCGACGAATCTGGCTCGTGCAAGTCCGGCCAGTTGTTCGGAATCGCTTTTGGAAAAACCTAACCGCATGTAAATATCTGTAAAAATCCGGCAAATGTGCGCCCACCATAACTCCGGCGTGTGCAAATGAGTATGCGCCTTCTCCGGTTCGTGCCAAGGAAAGCCTTGTCCCAAATACGGGGCGATATCGTCAATTGTCATATCCGTCCCGGCATATTTTTGTTGTACGGCCTCCAACATGGACATGCTCCACGCTCTTCCGTGCAACCCGTCAATCCGGCAGCCCAATGTTCCGTCAAAATCCCAAAGTACAAAGTTGCTCAATACGTGACCTCCTTGAATAACATTCCACAACCATATGTTGCAACCGGTGATTCTAAATTTAGCCTTTCATAAGAAATTCCTTAATGGTATCTCCCATTTCACGGGTTCCCAGCAGTTTCCCGGGATCGTCGCGACGGGTGAACAAATCTTGTGTCCTATACCCGGCATCGAGTGTTCCGATTACGGATTTTTCAATATGCGAAGCTTCTTCTTCCAGTTGAAAACTATATCTGAGCATCAAAGCAACGCATAATATAGCGCTGATTGGGTTCGCCATATTTCGGTTGGCGATGCCCGGAGCCGAGCCGTGTATCGGCTCGTATAGCCCGAACCCGGTATCGCCAAGACTGGCGGAAGGATGGAGCCCGATAGAGCCGGGAATGACCGAAGCCTCATCGGACAAAATATCTCCGAACAGGTTGCTCGTCAAAATCACGTCAAACTGTCCCGGATTGATGATCAGCTGCATGGACGCATGATCAACATGCATGTACTCGTAAACAATATCACGGTACGACTGATGAATATCGCCGACCACTTCCCTCCATAAAACACTGCTCTTAAGCACGTTCGATTTGCCGACAAGTGTAACCTTCCTTCTTCTTCTCCGCGCGAACTCGAAAGCATTTACGGCGACCCGCCTTATCTCGGACTCCCGATACGCTTCCACATCGGAAAACTCTCTTTCGCCGTCAACCATCCGTTCTTTTTTCTCGCCGAAATAGATGCCGGAAATCAATTCTCTTACAATGAGGATGTCCACGTCTTTAATGACGTCTTCTTTCAGCGGCGAAAGATGAAGCAAAGAATCGATGGTTTTCGTCTCCCTCAGATTGGTATGCAGGCCAAAATGCTTTCTTAAAGGCAATATCGCATCTTGCTCCACCCGCGACCATTTCGGATGATGCAGCTGCTCCGGAGGTCCGCCGAAAGGCCCTTTTAAAATGGCGTCGCACTTCCCGGCCATCGAGAGAGAACTCCGGGGCAGGTGCGTCCCGTACTTTTCAAAAGCGGGACCGCTGGCTTCGAGGTAAACCTTTTCAAAGGCGTGTCCGAACTTATTCTCGATCGCTTCCAATATTTTGACCGCTTCTTTCATTATTTCCGGACCGATGAAATCGCCTTCGAATATCCCGATTGTTCCTTTCATCATTCCTCACTCCCATTCATTTTCCTCCATCATATTACAGCTTCTGTTATATTCGAAATATATAATAACGATTATAGTAATAAGAATTTCCTATAAGTTGGTTTGGCAAATATAAGACATCCTGAAGAATAAGCCGCCTCCATAAAAAAACTGACGGAAGATAACCGCCAGTTCCTTTGAATCCCTGTCCGGATCCATTGCGTTCAGCCCGACTCGACAACAGCGCACTCGGGATTGACCGTCGAGCGTGGGAGGGATGAGATGGAGTTCCAACCGCAGCTGAAATCGTGTTCCATGCTGCACTCCATTTCTTTTTGCTTCATTGTGCGGGAAATTCCGGCTAATGGGTTGAAGAACTGCACGGCGTAACCGCCGAAATGCTGCTTGGCGCGGCGAAATCCATACGTTCCTCAGCCGGCCGGCGATGCGACGCGGTGAAGGTATTCATCTGCAACGTCATGACGCAGCCGGGGGAGACGGACGGCTACTCGCTTCCTTATAAGAGAGGATATCGTAGAGTAAAGGGCTGGGA
>JAWLCZ010000026.1:0-28346 GCA_041686835.1 Paenibacillaceae bacterium
TTTTGTTTGTCATCGCCGGCTGCAACCGGACGCCGAACGACGCAGCATCACCCTCCCAAAATCAAAACGGCGGACAAGGGCAGGTCAGAGTGAGACAGACCGCCCCGGTCAGACCGGAAATTAAAAATCCGCAGCAGGTCGCCGATCGACTGGAACGATTGGCGGAATCGACTCCGCGCGTCAAGGACGCGAATGTCGTCATCTTCGGAAATACGGCCGTCGTCGGAATCGATGTCGACGGAAATCTCGACAGAGCCCGGGTCGGGACGATCAAATATGCGGTGGCCGAAGCAATGCGCAAAGATCCTTACGGCGTTTATGCGGTCGTCACCGCCGATATGGATTTGGCCCAGCGCATCCGGGAAATCCGAAACGACATTCGAAACGGAAGGCCGGTCGCCGGGTTCGCCAACGAAATGGCTGACATCATCGGCAGAATCGTTCCTCAGCTCCCGCGAGACGTAATGCCTCACCAGGACAACCCCCCGGCCAAATCGGAAGAGCGCCGGGACTTGCATAAATAAGGATTGCAGCGGGTGTGCAAGTCAGTAAAAAAAGCCTAGTCCACATAGGAAACTAGGCTTTTTTCATGGCGGAGAACACTTGGTTGTCCAGCTTTTCCGCCGCTCGTTTGTCATACGTTTTCACATATTCGGGCTCCACCGATATGCGCGCCCCGTAAAACATCGCATCCCTGACGGCGTCGATGGCGACGTCGACGCAGGTCAACTTGAAAGGAACTTCCTCCAGCGCATCTGTAACGATCGACGCTTTCCCGTAAACGGCATGGACCGTACCCGCGGCGAAAAACGCGATGGTTACGAGCGGATTTTGTTTGATGTTCGCAATGAGCCGCGAACGTTGATCGAGGGCAAACCGCAGCTTTTCCGGGCTTACCGCGTAAATCCAGGAAATCGCGCTGATGGTGGGCGCTCCGGTCTCCGCATCAATCGTGCTGAGCATAACGAACTTTTCCTTCTGCAATTCGGATAACAGGGATTCCGACAGTGCTGTCACCGTTTCGGCCATTCGGGGAATATCCTCCTTCAAATCAAACTCATCAATTGCATGTACAGGTCCGTTTATATTCCCAGTATATCATAATGGAAACGGTCTAGCCATCCATGACAACCGTTACCGCAGCTGTGCCTGCAGCGCGTTTTGCGCAAGGGCCAAATCCTCTTCGTCGATATAAGTGTACGGGCTGCGCCACACGCCTTCGAGGTGGATATACTCTATTTTATCATTGCTGATTCCTTTGTATGACCAGATCAAGCTTTTAAGTTGGTCTTCGGTCAGATCCGTCCGCACGTTGTCTCCGACCGCTTCCAGAATTTTGCCTACGCTTCGGATGCCGTCAAACGAATGCAGCTTGTCCACCAGCGCCGCTATCACCTGCTGCTGGCGGGCGTTCCGCTGAAAATCGTTGGATCCCGCCGTGCCTCTGTTCGATTTCCGGTAACGGACATAGTCCAGCACCTGTTTTCCATTCAGCTTCTGGTACCCTTTTTTCAGATTGATGTTCGTTCCGTCCGCCCTGTCGACATAGCGCATATCCATGTCCACATCGATCATCAGGCCGTCCATCGCATCCACCGTATCGACCACCGCCTGGAAATTGACGAGCGTTAGATGATCGATCGGCACTTTCAAATATTCGCCGAATATTTTTTTGATTTCCTCGTTCGCGGTTTCTTTGTCGGAAGCGAGCAGGTTGGCGTAAAACGCATTCGCTTTGTACCCTCTGCGGTAGCCTTCCGGCCGAATCAACGTATCGCGCGGAATGGAAACGACCGTGGCCGTTTTCCGCTGCGGATTTAAGGAGGCGACCATAATCACGTCCGAGTTCAGGCTACGGACGCGTTCGCGCGAATCGACGCCGAGCAGCAGTATCGTTACCGGTTTGTCCGTTTTGACCGGATGCGCCTGCGCCTTCTTTGTCGTGCTTGCCGTGATGTTTCCCAGCATCGTATCCAGCTTGTAATAGACGTAACCCGCGTAACCGGCCCCGCCCAATATGCACAGAAAAACGATGAACATGAAAAATTTCAGAACCGGGCGGGATTTCCTTTTTTTCGTTTTCACGCGTCTGGAAGGTAATGGAGTAGAGCTTGACATGTGCCACACCTTTTCATTCGTTGTATTTGGGATTGGAGCGGATATCTTCCAGCAGCTTTTCCGCCGCCTCCCGATCGAACATCTGCTTTTTGCTTTTGCCTCCCTGCGCATACTGCACATGGATCATCGTATCGTCGACCCGATCAATCCGAAACTGCTCCAGCTTGTGATCCGTCCGTAAAATGTCCGCAAAAAAGTCGACCGTCCGCTGCGCCGCCTCATCGTGCGGACGGGCGTCGGCGACAATTTTGATCTGCAGCCAGTTGAAGAGTGCGTCCTGCAAATTCATCCTATCCAATCCGTCCTCCCGTTGCCTTTTTACGAACGTTCACCCGCGTTATTCGGCCATTTGGCGTACGGCCGTCCGTGTTATTCGGGCTTTTTGCGCGAGCGTTCCGTAACCCAATAACGTACGCGGACAACGGCCATCAGCAGAACGGCCACTCCCATGCTGGGCACGATCGGCAATCCGTCGATTTGGAAAATGAGCAGTAGAAACGAGCCTACGGCCATTATGAGGTAGACGATCAAATCTTTTAATAACGGCAGCTTGCGTACCCGAAACACTTTGTTGTAAATAAATGCGACGAGCACGAAAATGATGAGATACGTTATCCAGGGATGCTGCGCGAACCATTCGTTCATCATCCATTCGCCTCCTGTTTAGCGTCAAACGTTCGCTTCCGACAGCTTGCGTTGTTTTTCGAACCGGTCCCGCTCGCTTTTGTTCAATATTTTTTTGCGCAGCCGAACCGATTTCGGCGTAATTTCGCAATATTCGTCGTCGTTCAAATATTCCAGCGCCTGCTCCAGCGTAAAGATGCGCGGCGTCTTCATTTTCACCGTTTCTTCCTTTGTAGACGAACGGATGTTGGTCAGCTGTTTTTCTTTGCAGATGTTGACGACGATATCGTTCTCGCGCGTATGTTCGCCGACGATCATGCCTTCATACACCTCCGTCCCGGGATGTACGAACAACGTTCCGCGATCTTCGACGGACAAAATTCCGTACAGCGTGGAAACGCCGGTTTCGCTCGATATGAGCACGCCTTGGCGGCGGCCTCCGACTTCGGCGCCGAAGTACGGGGCGTAGCTGTCGAACGCATGATTCATGACTCCGTATCCGCGGGTCAGCGTCAAAAACTGGGTGCGGTAGCCGATGAGTCCGCGGGCGGGAATAAGGAATTCAAGCCGCACGTTCCCCGATCCGTTATTCACCATATTGACCATTTCCGCTTTGCGCGCGCCCAGGCTTTCCATGACCGCGCCCATGCTGTCTTCCGGCACGTCGATGATCAGCCGCTCGACCGGCTCCATGGCTACGCCGTCGATTTCTTTCACGATCACTTCCGGCTTTGAAACCTGAAGCTCAAATCCTTCGCGGCGCATATTTTCGATGAGAATGCCGAGATGCAATTCACCGCGACCCGATACGATAAACGCGTCCGGACTGTCCGTCTCTTCGACCCGCAGGCTCACATCGGTTTCCAGTTCCTTGAGCAGCCGCTCTTTCAGCTTGCGCGAGGTCACCCATTTGCCTTCTTTTCCGGCAAAGGGGCTGTTGTTCACCAAAAAGGTCATTTGCATCGTCGGTTCGTCGATTTTCAGGACGGGAAGCGCTTCGGGACGGGCCGGATCGGCTATCGTTTCTCCGATATTGATGTCTTTGACGCCGGCGATGGCAACGATATCTCCGGCACCCGCTTCTTCAATCTCGATGCGCTTCAGCCCCTGGAATCCGAAGAGCTTCTCCACGCGCGCCTGTTTCGCTTTGCCGTCCCGGTTGATGACGACAACCGGCTGTCCCTGCCGGATCGAACCTCTGTTGACGCGGCCGATGGCGATGCGCCCCAAATATTCGTTGTAGTCGATCAGCGTGACGAGAAACTGGAGAGGCTGGGAGACGTCGTCCTTCGGAGCCGGGATGTGCCCGACAATCGTCTCGTACAGGGCATGCATGCTGTTGTCCAGGTTTTCCGGGTCAAGACCCGACGTGCCGAGCAGCGCCGATGTGTACACAACGGGAAAATCGAGCTGCTCGTCGTTCGCTCCGAGTTCGATGAACAGTTCCAGCACCTCGTCTATCACTTCGGCCGGACGGGCGTTCGGGCGGTCGATTTTGTTCAATACGACGATCGGCGTCAAGTTTTGCTCCAACGCTTTTCTCAGCACAAACTTCGTTTGCGGCATGCAGCCTTCGAAAGCGTCGACGACAAGCAGAACGCCGTCCACCATTTTCATGATGCGTTCCACTTCGCCGCCAAAATCGGCGTGTCCCGGCGTATCGACAATGTTGATGACGACGTCTTTGTACGTAATCGCCGTGTTTTTCGCCAGTATCGTAATTCCGCGTTCCCGCTCCAAATCGTTGGAATCGAGCGCTCTTTCCTGCAATACTTCGTTCTCGCGAAACATGCCCGACTGCTGCAGCAGCTTATCGACCAATGTCGTTTTTCCGTGGTCGACGTGAGCGATAATCGCTATATTTCGAATCTTTTCTCTCGGATGCATCGTATAAATTCCTTTCATTTCTATAAACTGCTCCATTGTGCGCCAAAAAAAAGCGCCGGACATCATACCGACGCTGGTGACATATACAATGAATTGTACGACATTTTCAGACATAAATCAAGGTTCGTTCTCCCGTTTACCACGCTTTCGGACGCCGGTAAATCATGAAAAGGCCGACGGCGATTAACGCCAGTGCGATAAAATAGACGCTTGCCGTAAACAGCAGCGTAAAGCCGAACAGCACTCCCGAAATGACCGTGAGAATGAGCGAGGCGACGAAAGCCCCCTTCGGATTGTGCCGATCGAACAAATAGAATTCATACAGCCCGACGGCCACTCCGAAAATGAATCCGGGCCACAAATATTTCATCCAATCCCAGCCGAACAGATTGCAGAAAAAGAACATGGCGGAATACGTAATGAGAATGCCGCCGGGAATGAGAACGCCGGAGGGCAACACCCGCCCGAAATACAAGGCATGGAACACGAGTCCCGGAACCAGCACGAAGACCGGCCAAAACAGACTGCCGAGGGAGCCAATTACGCCGAATTTACTGAGAAGTATTGCAACGCCGACCAATACAATGACGAATCCCAGAGTATTGCGATAATTTTCCATCTTCTTCCCTCCCCGATCGTCATGACATATTATGACATCATTCTACTGCATAGTTTAAATGAGATCGGGGAAAAAAGCTAGTGTTCCGGCTTGCGGGATTAGCGGCATAAGACATTCGCGCTATTTTCCCGTTTTGAATACGCTGTGCTTCGATATGACGCCTGCCGCAATCACGATGAGCGTGGTGAATACCGGAACGATCCAGTGGTATGAAGGATGACTGTCCATAAGCAGTTCCCGTATTTTGCCGTCCTCAATCAGCATCTCTCCCGACGTGTATCCCAAAATGCCCGCTCCCAGATACGTAAGAATCGGAAACTGCTGCAGCAATTTCATAATGAGCGAGCTGCCCCACACGATGAGAGGAATGCTGGTAGCGATACCGAGCGCGAGAACGACGTAGTTTCCTTTCGTAATGGCTGCGATCGCCAAAACGTTGTCGAGACTCATCACGAAATCGGCGACGACGATCGTCCAAACCGCCGCGAGCAGGGTCGGAGCCGCCTTTACATCGTTACGCCCGTCATCTTCCACAAGAAGCTTGATGGCGATATAAACAAGCAGGCATGCCCCCGCCGCCTGAATATACGGCACTTTGAGCAAAAAAACCGCAGCCCCCGTCAGCAATATCCGCAAAGCAACCGCTCCGAACGCCCCCCAACCGACCGCCAGCCTGCGCTGTTTCGGAGGGAGATTTTTGCTGGCCATCGCGATGACGACGGCATTATCGCCGCTCAGCACGATATTGATTAGAATAATTTCCGATATAAGCACGAATTGTTCCACGACTTCGGACACCTCCTGTAATCTCATATGAAAAAACGGTATAATATATGTGTACAATCTTGAAGGCATCCGCAGTGCAGATCATTTCGCACGAAACGAAGCCGTACCATATACCGGGGTGAAGCATGAACTGGACGGAAATCGAAGCCGCAATCTCATCGGCGATGAACGTAAATCATCTGTTGTCTTTGTTGGAGCAGTACAGACGGTTGGGACCCGTACCCGGCATCATTCTGCCGATGCTGGAGTCGTTTGGTCCCGTCTTGCCCTTGTTCGCCATCGTCATGGGGAATGCGGCAGCTTACGGATTATGGCACGGCTTTCTATATTCGTGGCTCGGCGTTACCCTCGGATCACTCGCCCTGTTCGGCCTGTCGAGAAAATTCGGGAAAAGGTTTTCGCAATGGATGATGAACCGGTATCCGAAAGCCGCATCGTTTTTCCGCCTGATCGAAAGAAGAGGATTTACCTCCATCTTTCTTCTCGCATGCTTTCCGTTTTCACCGTCCGCTTTAATCAACATCGTATCGGGCTTGTCCGCCATCCCGTTCAGAACGTTTCTGTACGCCTTGATGGCGGGGAAGGCGATCATGATCTTTTTTGTATCTTTTATCGGCCACGATATCGTTTCCCTTGTCCGGCATCCGTGGAAAACGGCGATTATGGCGGCGTGCATGCTGCTCGTCTGGTTTGCCGGCAGACAGTGGGAAGCGAAAACAAGCAAAAAATAAATGCAGTATTGCCTTGACAATATGCACCGAAGTCGGCTATCATGAATATCGAAACGAATACGTAGTCCCAAAGGGGAGTAGCTGTACAACAAAGTCGTCATTACGGGAGAATAATCCTCGGCTTTGTTGGCAACGATAACGTTGTTAGCAAGACCTTTGCCGATAATGGTAAAGGTCTTTTTATGTTTACTTTCGTACATAACAGTGAGGAGTGACACAAATGGATTTACTTTCAATGGAATTTATTACGGCTCTGTTTGCGATCGTGTTCATCGATCTCGTGTTGGCGGGGGACAATGCGATTGTCATCGGCATGGCGGCCCGGAACTTGCCGCAAGACAAACAGAAATTCGTTATCATCTGCGGGACGCTGGGAGCGATCGGCATCCGGGCCGCGGCGACGATGGTCGCATTAAGTCTGCTCAAAATCCCCGGACTGCTCCTGGTCGGCGGCCTCTTGCTCGTTTGGATTGCCTACAAGCTGATGGTGGAGGAGAAAAAACACGATGTTAAAGCGGCGAGCGATGTGTGGGGGGCGATTCGCACGATCATTATCGCTGACGCGGCAATGGGTTTGGACAATGTGATCGCCATTGCCGGCGTAGCCCATGGCAGCATGCTGCTCGTCATTCTCGGCCTTCTCATCAGCGTTCCGATCATCATCTGGGGAAGCACGCTGTTTATTCGTTTGATCAACCGGTTTCCCGTCATCATTTATCTCGGTTCGGGCATACTTGCGTGGACTGCCGCTTCCATGATTACGGACGAACGGCTGCTGTCGACCTATTTCGAACAGATGCCGCCGCTCAAATGGACGGTAATCGCCGTTGTCACGATCGGGGTTCTGGCGGCCGGCTGGATGAAAAACAAACAGAAGCAGCAGCAGTCCGAAACGGAGGAGCAAGAGCGCAAACATCCGGTGAAAAGCTAGTCCGGCGAGTCGGCGGCAAGCCGGACGCGCATAAAGAAACCGCCCGGAGCAGAAAGTCCGGGCGGTTAGATTGCCGGAAAGTCCTACGCTAAGTTTTCAGGCAGCAGCGGCAATTCTTTTTCGACCTCATTCTTCACAAATAAAATCATCTGTTTATGTGTTTCTTCTTTTAAATCCTTCATGACTTGCTCCGCCGTTTCAATAAAGAGGCCTAACCCGGCAATGACGCGCACCCGAAGATTCGCTTCCGTTTTTATGCCGAAGGCGATTTCGCTTAACTTTCCGATCTCCGAGCCGGCTCCAAAATGCTCGATCACCTTTTGATAAAAAGAATTGTCGCCTTCCAGCAGGATGCCGTGCTTGACTCTCAATATTTTAAACATGCCGTAAGTCAAACCGAACAGTCCGTTCAACATGCGCCCGATATCATCGGAGAGTAACCCTTGCAATGCTTTATGGACTTCCTCAAGCCATCCGACCATTTGTTCTCCGCAGTAATCGTCCGCCTTTTGCTGCAAATCTTCTGTCCACTGAAAGCGAATCGCTTTTTCTTTCCATTGTTTGAGCCGATGATTCGGATCGTATAAGATGACTGCCTTACGCAATCCTCCGATGCACTCGGTTGCCTTGTCCGGATGCAGAAACCACTCATCCGCTTCCGCCGGAGTCACATAACTAACGACCACATATTTGTTATCGATGATTCGTATCGATTGGTCCGGCCGGGAAGAATCCGGTTTGACAAAGCACACGATGTCCACGTCACTGTACGGTTTCGCATCCCCTCTGGAGTAGCTGCCCATCAGGGCGATGCTTTCGATATGATCTTTGTCCAGTTCCGCTACGATAGGATCAATTGTGCGATAAACGTCCACGTCACATAGGTCCTTCCTTAATTTCTGCAAGGTATCCGGATTCATGCCTCAAGGCCAATGAATCGTTAGAACAACTCGTCGTGAGTACCGGGAGTATCCTGGGATATCCATTCGGTTTCCGTATGTTCCACCGCTTTGTCTATTTCGTCGGAAAGCCATTCCAGACGGCTTTCGATTCGCTCCACTACGCGGAGGCTCGGATTCGTTGTCGGGTTTTTCGGAACGAACAGCGTGCAGCAGTCTTCATACGGCAATATTGAGATCGGATACGTTTCGATCATTTCGGCAATGCGGATGATTTCGGTCTTGTCCATCGTGATGAGCGGCCGCAGTATGGGCATTCGCACAACCTGATTGATCGTATACATATTGGACAACGTTTGGCTGGCCACCTGCCCCAAGCTTTCTCCGGTCACGATAGCCAGCGCGTCGTGCTTCTCGGCAAGTTTCTCCGTAATGCGGAACATCGCCCGCCGCATTAATGTAATAAGCAGATTATCGCGGGAACCGCCGCGAAGTTTCGTTTGAATCTCGGTAAAAGGAACCATGTGCAGCTTAATCCCGTTCGTATAGCCGGCCAATTGGCGGGTTAAATCGACGACTTTCTGCTGCGCCCGCTCGCTCGTATACGGAAAGCTGTGAAAATGCACCGCTTCAATGACGAGTCCCCGCTTCATTCCCAGCCAACCGGCAACCGGGCTGTCGATGCCGCCGGACAGCATCAGCATCGCTTTGCCGCTGCTTCCGAACGGATATCCCCCGAGTCCTGGCACGACTTCGGAATAAACGAAAACGCCTTCCTCGCGGATTTCTACCCGCAAGTCGACGTCGGGACGGTGTACGTCCACTTTCAATCCGTTCATATGGCGAAGCACGTAACCGCCGATGAGCCCGTTCAGTTCCTGGGAGGAATGGGGAAAATGCTTATCGGCGCGGCGGACGGACACCTTGAACGTTTTCGGGCGGTTCGGAAGTTCGCGAACCGCCTGGAGAGCCGTTTCCCGGATCGATGCGAGATTGGGCTCCGCTTTGTGCACCGGGCTGAAGGACGACAATCCGAACACTTTGCCCAATGCGGCCGCGACCTGCTCGTAAGGCTCCCCGTTCAATTCGATATATATTCTTCCGTAAGTCTTGATAAAGTGCAAACGGGGAAAGGAGCGGAGCATATATTTGGCATGCTGAAGCACCTGATTCTCGAACCGGGAACGGTTTTTTCCTTTTAACGTCAATTCGCCGAATCGGAGAAGTATCATCTGTACGTTCATGATGGAGACCTCACTGGTTTAAGTTTTTCGACAACCTTTCGCAGCTGTTCGCCTAAAAAGTCAATGTGTTCCATCGACTGGTCGGGAGAAAAGCTGATCCGAACGCCGCTTGCTGCTCTTTCATCGTCATACCCCATCGCCTTCAGCACGCGGCTCGGCTTTTCTTCGCCGGAAGAACAGGCGGATCGGGTCGAAGCGTATATTTTATGCTTTTCCAGGCTGTGAATGAAAATTTCCGATTTCATTCCGGGATAACAAAAATGGACGATATGCGGAGCCATGCCGTCATCATCCGCCGGACCGGTCAGGACAAGCTCCGGTATGTTCTGAATATGCTCGACGAGTCTCTTCCTCAATCGATACAGATGCTCCGCATGCTTGTCCCGGTTCTCCATCGTCAGACGAACCGCTTTGGCCATGCCGACGATGAGCGGCACATTTTCCGTGCCCGCCCGGAGGCCGAATTCCTGGCCGCCTCCGGCCAGCAGAGGGTGAAGCCGGATGCCGCCTCTCCGGTACAAAAAGCCTATTCCTTTCGGGCCGCGTATTTTATGCGCGGACACGCTCATCAAATCGATGCCCCAACGGGCCGGTTCGACCTGCAGCTTGCCGACGCTCTGCACCGCGTCGACATGAAAAAAAACGCGCGGATATTCGCGCAGCATACGTCCGATTTGTTCCACGTTCTGAATGCGGCCCATTTCGTTGTTCACATGCATGACACTGACCAAAATAGTTTCATCCGTAATCGCCCGCCTTATCTCCTCCACGCTCACTTGCCCGGTGGAATCCACGGGCACATACGTGACGCGAAACCCCATCTGTTCCAGCTGCCGGAAGCATTCGTAAACGGAAGCGTGCTCAATCGGCGTCGTAATCAGATGGTTGCCGCGGTGGCGGTATTGCATCGCGATGCCTTTAATCGCCAAATTGTTGCTTTCCGTACCGCCGGAGGTGAATATAATATTTTCCGGTTTGACGCCGAAAGCGTCGGATATGACTTGTCTCGCTTTCCGAACCAGATTTTCGGCTTCCGCTCCAAGCCGGTGAAGGGAAGACGGATTTCCGTAATATTTATCCATCACTTCGGCAACGACCTCGACGACTTCTTTGTAAGGCGGAGTCGTCGCGCTATGATCGAAGTACAGCATATCAACACTCCTTAGTACACAGCCGTTAGTAAGGGCAAAAAGAAAAGATCAAAGAACGGGCTCGTACGAAAGCCGCATTCCTGATCGCGGGTCGCGCAATATGCAAACGGTATGTTATCCGCTGTAATGGCTGCGGGCTTCAAGCACTTTGTCCACGTAACGGCGGGTTTCCTCCGGAAGCTCGTCGTACTTGTCCCGCAAATCGGCATCGCCGGCGATGCCCAGCCGATCGATGCGGCCCGGACCGGCGTTGTAGGCGGCAAGCGCCACCGCTTCGTTCCCGTTGTATTTATCCAGCAAATAGGCAAGATATTTTGTGCCCGCGTTAATGTTCTGTTCGGGATCGAACGGATCGGTCACCCCGAGCGCTTGTCCGGTCGCATCCATGAGCTGCATCAGCCCTTTCGCGCCCGCATGCGAAACCGCATAAGGATTAAAGGATGACTCCGATTGAATGACCGCTTTGATGAGCGAGGAATCGACTCCATATTTCGCGCTCGCCCGCTCAATCAACACATCGAACTGCGACGGTTTGCTCACCGGGAAAGGCTGCGCAAACCGGAATGTACCGGGCGCGGATACGGCAGGTTCCGCATTCGCCGCGGTGTCCTGGCGGGAACCGGCCAATCGTATCGCCTGTTCCAGCAAAAAAGCAAAGTCTTCGGAAGAATGATCCGTTATAACCGGCTTTCCTCCGGAAGCGATAAAATCAAGAGGGGATAACAGCTGCGCCTGCAGCAATTGTTTTATGATTTGCGGATTGACGCTCATACAGCAGCTCCCATTTCCGTTAACATCGTTTCTGTATTTTATTGTACACTGTTTCCGTATTTTCTACAAACAGAAAACAAAAGCAAGCCGCACGAATATCGGGCTTGCTTTTAAGGGATTCGCTCAAGTATATAGCGGCACGAACACCGTATAGGCTAAAAATGAAATGAGGCCAATCACGATGGACCAAATACCAAAAGCCCGGTTGCCCTGCCGGTAGGCGACAAAACCGAAAATGGCTCCCGCGGGCCCCAACACAGCCGGCCAGATGAAAAGCGAGGCGATCGCCAATATGAAGGCGAACCATCCGATCGTGCCGTCCGTGTCTTCGGCCGCTTCGCCGCGCGCATCTTCAGGCAATTCGCGGCGCGCCGTCTCCTCCGGCCGATTGTCCTCCGGTTCGTTCAAATGCTGATCCTTCACCGGAGGGGCAGGAGCGACTTCCGCGGCAAATTCCGTTTCCCGTATATCTTCGCCCGCTTCTTTTCGAAATTGCTGGCGCTGAAACCGCTCCTTATTTTCCGGCTCTTCCGCTATCCTTTCTTCCTTGTCCATTTCGAATACCTCCTTCGCTAGGCAGGCCTGAGCCGCCGACTGCGCTGCCGTTATCCGTTTCTGGGACGATACGTATGGCAGCAAGTGTTCGAGCTCTTGTAAGCTTTGTCTCGGTGCTCGGTATCGAAACTTTCCCCGGCGAATTCCGCTTTGAATTTCGCGTCGGAGTGCTTGTCGATTTCGATCATGATGGCATCGGCCTTGCAGTTATTTTTCGACTCCCAATACGTGCAGTCGGAAACGCTGCATTTCACTTCCGGCATGTTCATCACCCCCTTAACAACTTTCCCGCCAAGGAAGGATTCTATGCCGCAAGCATGCTGTCATTTCGTGCTAAGAAGGCCGTTTCCCCGCCCGCCCCCGGACCCTGCATTTCCAGGCAAAAAAGACGCCTACTCGGCGCCTCAGATTCTTTCGCCCTGCATCCGGCGTTTTGTAATGTACTCCGTTTCGTAATAAGCCAATTCTTCCCGCAGTTCCTCGAATATTTTCGACAGTTCCAGCGTAATGTCGCGCACTTCCCGGGACGGCTTTTTGCGGAAGCGAATGGCGTCTTGTCCGGTATAAGCGTACCGGCCGTCCTCGGAATAACATTCGTTTTTCGGATAGAAGAAAATATTGATACAGTTATGGTAAACGTCGTACAATATGCGTTCTCCGTTATCGGCATTGAATGCCGGACGTCTCAGGGCTACCCCCAGCTTCTCCACATTCACTTCGGAAAAAACGAGCAGATGGCGCAAGTCGGATAAAAAACCGCGATAAAACTCCTCCATCTCCGGATCATCGTTTCCTGCGCACAGCGCATCCAAGGAATGATGATTCAAAAAATGTTCCATTTTCGCTATCGCTTCTTTCAGCTTGCTTCGTGTCTTTTCGCAAAGTGCTTTTACATCAGCCATAGTCACAGTTAGACCCCTTTCGTTGAACCCGAACGTACAGTGGTAAAATGAACGACTCCTCATAAATCGTACCATAAAAAACGGGGAAACGTAAGCTTATTTTGCATGTTCCAAGGACGGTATCCAACACTTTGCCTGAAAAAGCGGCATGCATAAATCAACGGGTTGTTTCCAACGCTAAAGGGTAGACATGCTACTGAAAGGAGAGCCCGCATTCATGCGCAGAACCGTCGTCACGTTACTGGTTATCATCGTATGCGCCATAATTATTATTCCTGCCGGCAGCCGCCTGATGCGCTTCGACCCATCCCAACAGGCGGAACGCAAACAACGGATGAATCCGCAGCAGGAAATCCGGGCAAAACAAAGTCTTTTGCGGCACGATATGGAGCAGACCGACATCATGTGCAGAATGCAGTGTTTCCGGGATTTCCGGCAAGCTCTGAGGCAGTTGCCGCACAGCGAAGCGGGAGCGGTTCGTTCCTCGCTAGAATCGGTGCGCGCCAAACACCCGCATATCCGGCAACTGATCTGGTCCAGGCACGGAACGCCGTTAAAAGACGGGACGAAAGCCGGGGAACTGGACGCGGAGTTGCTCGCTATGGCCGGCCCTTACATGGCGAAAGCGAAGAAAGCGGCGGAGTCCGGACGCCCCTACGAATCGCCGCAGCTGAAGCGGGACGGGGAAAGCTACTTTGTGCTTGGCGTGCCAGCGGTGAACGGTCATTCTTCTCTTATCGGATTGGTGCATCAGGATATTTTGAACAAAGTGGCCGAGCATCAAAAGAAAAATTTGCGCATCGTCGTTTATCCCGACGAAAAAAGATGGCGCATTAAGGCGACCGATCCCGATACGCTGAACGACGTTAAAGTCCGCGATGCGGAAGACAATGAGGGGAAGAGCCACTACCATAAAAACGAAGTCGTCGTCAAATTCAGAAAGCAGCCGACCCCTCTGCAGCTTGCGCAAATTCAAAGGGACATTCATTGTCTGGAAACGAAAAAAATCGGGAATACGTACGTCTTCCGCTCCCGCTATTTTACAGCCAAACAAATGATGGACTATTTCAAGCGGTGGGGCATTGAGTACGTCGAACCGCATTTTCTATATCTGACCAACGAAACGGCAGCGCGGAATGCGGCTGGCGATGCGGACGGCGCGAACGGAGAAACGCCGAACGATGTGCTGTTCCAAAGGTACCAGTGGAATTTGCCGATCACGAAAACGCTGCAGGGATGGCATCTGGGAAAAGGCAGCGAAAATGTGAAGGTGGCCGTGATCGATACGGGCGTAGATTTAAACCATGAGGATTTGCAGGGGCATCTGCTGAAAGGGGTCAATTTCGTCGATGAAAACGAAGCGCCCCAGGACGATGTCGGACACGGCACACATGTGGCCGGTGTCATCTCGGCACTCGTCAACAATGTGGATGGTGTAGCCGGAATGACCTGGTACAACCGGATTATTCCGGTGAAAGTGCTTGATCAAACGGGAGCGGGCAGCACGTATACGGTCGCGAAGGGCATTATTTGGGCGGTCGACCACGGCGCCAAAGTGATCAATATGAGTTTGGGCAACTACGTGGATGCCGAATTTCTTCACGACGCCGTCAAATACGCGTTCGATCGCGATGTCGTGCTCATTGCCGCCAGCGGAAACGACAACACGGACAAGCCGGGTTATCCCGCCGCCTATCCCGAAGTGTTCGCCGTCTCGGCGACCGATTGGCACCGCGAAAGGGCGTCATTCTCGAATTACGGGGATTACATCGATGTCACGGCTCCCGGTGTGAATATTGCCAGCACGTTTATGAACAACCAATATGCCGCTTTATCGGGAACGTCGATGGCCAGCCCGCATGTTACCGCATTGGCCGCGCTGATTCGCTCCGCCAACCCGAAATTGAAAAATACGGAAATTATGGACATTATGCGCCAAACCGCCATCGATTTGGGGGCTAAAGGGAAAGATCCGTATTACGGATACGGTCAAATTGATGTGGTCAAAGCGCTGCAGTATGCGAGGCAGCCGGCCCTATCCCCGGCGCACTGGCCGCAAATTATCCGCAGCAAGCTTGAGGAAATCACGAGAAGATATGTAAAGTAAAGGGATTGGAAAGTTTGCCATAAGCCGGGTTCTGTTCTTCCAGTGGTCAAAACGGGCGTAAAGCCCTCCCACCCATGGAAGCGACAATCATCTATCTAGGCCGTACATTGCTGTACGGCTCAAGCGACCAACCCGGACGCGCCTCGGGCCAAGGCTGTGAACAAGAAGCTAGGCTTCCTTCACTGCGTCCCTCTTAGGTCTTGCTCCAAGTGGGGTTTACCAGGAAATATGTCGCCATATCTCCTCGTGGTCTCTTACACCACGGTTCCACCCTTGCCTGTGCGCTAACTGCGCCATCGGCGGTCCATTTCTGTGGCACTATCCTTCAGCTCGCGCTGACTGGACGTTATCCAGCACTCTGCCCTGTGGAGCCCGGACTTTCCTCCCGTGACTTCAAGAGCCATGTTCATGAATGATGAAACATGGCTCCCTTCATCACCGGCGATTGTCTGTCAAACTTCCCAACTACTTATGATAGTATACAAGCAATTGGACCGGAAAACAAGCCGAACCTTGTTCCAACGCTGCATCGTTTTGCCTGATGCTCATCCTGCCTAAGCATCCGGTAAACAAAAGACGGATTCGACGCGCACGACTCCCGGGCGCGTGGCTCACCACATGGTGGCGGTCAACCACATGTTTTCGCTACATGAACTGGAACGGCTCCGTATTGACGAGGGAGTGGGCGACGGCCGTCTCGTATTTGTGTTCCGCCAATTTGGCCTGCAAATATTCGGCGACTTTGCGCTTCATGATCTTCTCCGCATTATGCCCGGGATCGATAATCGCGAGTCCGGCGGCCAAAGCGTCGTGAGCCGTATGGTAATCGATATCCCCGGTAATCAATACGTCCGCCCCGGCGAACAAAGCGTGCCGGACGTAACGGCTTCCTGAGCCGCCGAGAACGGCTATTTTTTGGACCTGACGGTCCGGATCGCCGACAAGCCGGACCATCGGCACGTCAAACGCCGTTTTGACGTGCTGCGCAAGCTCCCCGAGACGCACGGGCGCAGGCAGCTTGCCGACCCTGCCGAGCCCCGACGTTTTCCCTTTCAGTTCAAGCGGATACAAGTCATACGCGACTTCTTCATACGGGTGAGACTTCAGCATCGCCTGTACGGCCTGGCGTACCGCGCCTTGCGGCACGATCGTTTCAATGCGGATTTCGCCGACCGTCTCCAGCCGGTCCTGCCGGCCGATATACGGGTCGGTCCCTTCGCGCGGCATAAACGTCCCGGTTCCCTCGATATTGAAGCTGCAATGGCTGTATCGCCCGATCCAGCCGGCCCCGGCATGGAACAACGCCTGCCGGACTTTCTCGTGATGCTCTTTGGGCACGAAAACGACGAGCTTAAACAGCTTCTCCGTATGTATATCCTCCAAATTGGAAAGCTGCTGCAAACCGAGCGCTTCCGCCATCATGTCGTTCATTCCGCCATCGGCGACGTCCAGATTCGTATGGGCGATATAAACGGCGATGTCGTGTTTGATTAATTTCTCAACCAAGCGTCCGGCGGGCGTGTCCGTTACGATGTTCGCCAAAGGCCGGTATATGATCGCATGGTGGGCGATAATCAGGTCCGCCTGCCCCCGAATCGCCTCATCCGCCACTTCTTCGGTGACATCCAGCGCGACAAGCACCTTCCGGACTTCCTTATTCAGCGTCCCGAGCTGGAGCCCGATTTTATCATCCGGCACCGCATACTTCTTCGGCGCAAACTGTTCGAACAATTGGATTACGGTTTGTCCTTTCGCAAACAAGCCAGTACCTCCTTCGTTTCCTCGATATGCCGGCGAAGCTCTTCCCTTTTCGCTTTCGCCTCCGCTGAAGCCGATTTCGTCAAATTTTCATGGATCGCTTCCATTTTGCCAAGTTCGCCTTCCCATTTTTTAAACCAGGCCGCAACCGGGTTCCGCAGCAGATAAGGACCCATGCGAAACAGCCGGTCCGTGGAGACGCGCAGCCCGCAAGGCAGCCGTTGTTCCTCGTAAAGATCCCGATCCGCTTCAGCCGGACCGCGGACGAACTCCAGTATTTCGTAAATTTTCTCGTCTTCTTCCAATATTTCTTCGGATGCGAGATGCCACTGCCGATCGTGCAGCCAGCGGCGCACATGATCCTCTCCGACATTCGGCTGCAAAATGAGCCGATCGACGCCCGCAAGCTTGCCGATGCCCATGGACAATATACGGACGATAAGCGCTCCCCCCATGCCGGCAATCGTGATGACGTTGACCTCTCCGGGCCGAATCACTTCCAACCCGTCGCCGAGCCGCACGTCGATGCGGTCCTCGAGTCCCGCCCGTTCCACCTGTTTCTTCGCCGCCTCCCACGGTCCGGGATTCACCTCCCCGGCAACCGCAAAAGCGATGCGTTCTTGCTGCACAAGGCGGACGGGCAGCAGCGCATGGTCCGACCCGATGTCCGCGAGCTTGCTGCCCGGCGGCACCTTGGCGGCGATGCGTTCCAAACGTTTTGACAATTTCACCATGTTTAAGCGACCCACTCTATCCATTTTTTTCTTAAGGCAAACAAGACGATTCCCGACCCGATCATTTTCCCCAGAAAGGAAATTTGCATCACGCTGTCGGAAGCGCCGGAAGCATACAACATATGCATTTCCGGCGTGTACCAGAGGATGAAGCCAATCAGGAAAAATACGGCCCCGGCCGATTTATTGCGATGGTGGAGCAGCCAGCCGAACCAACCGAACACGACACTGAGCGGCAGCCATGAAATCTGCGACATGAACCAGTTCGGAGCCGCCAGCTTCTCATGGAGCAGCGAGCCGTAGACGAGCAAAATGCCGGCCCA
This sequence comes from Paenibacillaceae bacterium, assembly GCA_041686835.1. Lineage (GTDB taxonomy): Bacteria > Bacillota > Bacilli > Paenibacillales > JAWLCZ01 > JAWLCZ01. Next base: position 18,141 of record JAWLCZ010000026.1, read on the forward strand.
GCCGCAAAAATGAAACAGCGGAATGCGGGCGGCCAGGCCGACAATCATCCACACAAGGCTGCATAAAACGGCGTATCCCAGCATCCACGCCGGGTGGTCCGCGCCGTGCTGCTTCATGAGATAGGGCCCGATAAACAGCAGCATCGCCGAGCCTGCGCCGAACGAAACGTGCGACAATACCGGCGAGGCCGACCGCCTTACCGAGCCGAGCCAATAGCACACAGCGATAAAAATTGCCGAAATGACGATTTGCATTGCCGGTTGAAAAGAGTTAAAATTGAATGTGAGTAAGGAAATCAAGGTAAAAATGCCAAAAGTAAGAAGCCACTTCTTCCAGCTGCTGTTCAGAATGGCTTCCGAGGAAACGCCCAGCACTTTATTCGGCCGATCCGACGGGTCGTCGAGATACAGGTTGAGCAAAAAGTCGCAATAATGCTCGGGCAGAAGCTTGCTTGAACGCCAATGCTCGATTTCGTCAATCAACATTTTGCGTTTGCCGACATCCATAGTTTCACCTCTTCGAAAACACCGGTTCAAAAAAGACCTTACTGCAAGCAGAAAGGTCTTGATATATCGAACACGTTATTCCAAAAAATCTTTCAGCCGTTTGCTGCGGCTCGGGTGCCGAAGCTTCCTGAGCGCTTTCGCTTCAATTTGCCGGATGCGCTCGCGGGTAACGCCGAACACTTTGCCTACTTCCTCCAGCGTGCGGGTACGCCCGTCATCAAGCCCAAAACGGAGGCGCAGCACATTCTCTTCACGTTCGGTCAGCGTGTCCAGCACATCTTCCAACTGTTCTTTCAACAGCTCGTAAGCCGCCGCATCAGCCGGCGCCAGCGCGTCGTGATCTTCGATAAAATCGCCGAGATGGGAGTCGTCTTCTTCGCCGATCGGCGTTTCGAGCGATACCGGCTCTTGGGCGATTTTCATGATTTCCCGCACTTTGTCGGTGCTCAAATCCATCTCGCTCGCGATCTCCTCAGGCGTAGGTTCACGTCCCAGTTCCTGCAGCAGCTGCCGGGAAACGCGAATCAGCTTGTTGATCGTTTCCACCATATGAACGGGGATACGAATCGTTCTCGCCTGATCGGCGATGGCCCGCGTGATGGCCTGACGAATCCACCATGTGGCGTAAGTGCTGAATTTATATCCTTTTGTATGATCGAACTTTTCCACGGCTTTGATAAGACCCATATTTCCTTCCTGGATCAGATCAAGAAACAGCATGCCGCGGCCTACATAACGTTTGGCGATGCTCACGACGAGACGAAGGTTCGCTTCGGCCAGCCGGCGCTTCGCTTCCTCGTCGCCTTTCTCGATCCGTTTGGCCAGTTCGACTTCGTCTTCAGCGGAAAGAAGCGGCACACGGCCGATTTCCTTCAAATACATTCTGACCGGATCGTTGATTTTGATGCCGGGAGGCAATGACAAGTCGTCATCGAAATTGAAATCTTCGTGGTCGGCATCTTCCGGGTTCAGATCGATTTCATCATCCGATTCGTTCACCACTTCGATGCCGAGATCGGTCAGCTGCTCAAAAAATTCGTCGATCTGCTCGGGATCCTGATCGAAAGAAGCGAGCCGCTCCATAATATCTTTGTAAGTCAGCGTTCCCCGCTTCTTACCTTGTTCGATGAGCCGCTCCTTCACTTGTTCCAAAGTCATCTCTGTCTCTAGTCCAGTATGTTGTTCGTTCGACATAATCCAACTCCCTCCTCCCTGGAGCGCACTTACCGGAACTCTATAACGCTTTAAGCTGTCTCTCCAGGGCAATAATCTCACTAGCAATTTGCGCCGCATGCAGCACGTCACCCGAACGTTCGGCGCGAACGATTTCTTCTTTTTTCCGTTCAATTTCCATTTGACGCGGGTACTTCTTGATTTCGCGAATATAATCGTCGATGACCCGCTTATCCATCGCAGGATCCGGATCCAGCAGCGAGATCGAGCTGGCAACGCTCTCTAACCGACCGTTTTGCAGCGTTGAAATGAATGTGCTCACATCGGGTTCGTTGCCTTCGGCATAGAAAGCGTATAAATAAGCGGCTAACGCCGCGTGCACATCTACGTTGAATTGACCGCCCAATTGTTGTTCCACATACAGCGCGATTTCCCTGGAATGCATCATTCCGGCGAGCAGATTCCGTTCGGCATTATGATAGGCCGGCAAAAGCGCAGGCGCGGGAACATAGGCTTTCCCGTCATTCATAACATTATTCCACGGAATTTCTTTATTATCCCCGGTGCGCCTTATTTTTTGCATATGCTGGCGGATTTGATACAGTTCCTGCTTCAACGCATCCAGCGAATAATCGGTTTCGGAGCTTAATTCTTTCAGATAGTGCTCCCTTTCCGTCGGTGACGGCAGACCGGCGATCACTTTCAGCGCCTCATGAATATACCGGAGCTTGCCGTCGCTTTCGTTCATCGCAAAATTTTTGCTCAAGTATACAAGCTTGAACTTGACAGCCGGCACGGCCTGCTCGACAACGTCACGAACAAACCGCTCCGCTCCGTTAGCTGAAATATATTCGTCAGGATCCATTTTATGCGGAATGATCGCGACACTTACCCGGCAGCCGGCGCGTTCAAGGATGTCCAAACTTTTACGCGCGGCGGATTGCCCTGCGTTATCCCCGTCATAACATACTACGATTTCATCGGCATTTCGTTTCATCAATTCGGCATGTTGTTCGGTGAGCGACGTTCCCATCGTGGCCACCCCGTTCTCCACTCCCGCTTCCCATGCCTTGATGACGTCGACATAACCTTCAAACAGTACGATCTTGCGGGTTTTGCGAATTGCGGCCCGCGCCTGGTGATAATTGTACAGGCTCCGGCTTTTGTTGAACAGCATCGTCTCCGGCGAGTTCAAATATTTGGGCTGGCCGTCGTCCAACACCCTGCCGGCAAAAGCGACGACTCTGCCTTTCGCGTCGCAAATCGGAAACATGATGCGGTTGCGAAACCGGTCGACATAGCCGCTTCCGTCATTCCGCGCGGAAATCAGCCCTCCTCTTTCCATGAGCGGCATGGAAAACTCACGTTTGTCCAAAAACTGGGCGAGCGTATCCCATGTCGGAGGCGCATATCCGATTTGAAACGCGTCGATGAGTTTGTCCGTAAACCCGCGTGACTTCAAATAATTCATCGCCGGTTTACCGTAATCCGTATTTTTCAACAAATAATGGAACCATTTCGCGGACAATTCATGCGCTTTCAGCAGTTCGGCACGTTCCATCTGCTCGGCGGTTTGTTCTTCGGCCGATTCGTTCCACCGGAAAGCGATGTTCGCTTCTTCCGCCATATGGCGCACCGCTTCCGGAAACGTGTACCCTTCCATCTCCATCACGAATTTAATCGCGTGGCCGCCCGCCCCGCACCCGTAGCAGTAAAAGATTTGTTTCTCGGGCGTAACGGTGAACGAGGGAGTCTTCTCGGAATGAAAGGGACACAAGCCTTTCATATATTTGCCGTGCTTGGTCAGATGGACGTACTTGCTTACGACGTCGACGATGTCGTGGTGTTTTAGGACAGCTCTGATCACTTCCTCGGGGATTGTTCCGTTACGCATCCTAACCACCTTCGATCCATATAACACGTATAATATTCGTTGCCTTGTTCAAATCTCCTGCATCTTTCGCAAAACTTTTGTCAAAGTTTGTAGAAATCTGCTTCGATCGTCGTCGGTAAAGGCTCGAGGTCCTTTCGTATGATGTCCGCCCCGCCGTTTTTTCGCCTGATCATGGCGGGTTTCCAGCAAAAAATCAATCGTTCGATCCGTGTACAACTGCCCCCTGTTCGATATGACAATCGCCCGCTTTGCGAGCCCTATCGTGGCCAATCCGAAATCCTGGGTTACGAGAATATCGTTCGCCCCGATCCGGTTGGCGATAAACATATCCACAGATTGATCGGAACGATCAACCTGTATCACCGTAACACCTTCTTCCGGAGTTAATTGATGGGCGTAGGACGCAACCATCAAAACGTCCGCGCCGTACTGCCTGGCGGCGGCGACGATTTCCGTTTTGACCGGGCATGCATCCGCGTCCACGATGATTTTAACCGTTTCGTTTGAAATGTCAATCACCGTTTCCCACTGAATTGTTTCCGTAATATTATATACGCTGAAGGATGAAAAAAATCCTGCTTCCTCCGCGAAAAACTACGATTTCAGCCGAAAAGCGTCCAATATGATGCCCGCCGTTTCTTCCACGGCTTTATTGGATACGTCGATGACAAGGCAGCCGAGCCGTTTCATCACTTCGTCGGCATAAACAAGCTCCTGTTTGATTCGATCCATATTGGCGTAACTGGCCGTTGCCGCCAGCCCGAGCGCTTTGAGCCGTTCCTTGCGGATCATATTCAGCTTGTCCGGATTGATTTTCAATCCGACAATTTTGCGCCCGTCTATCGCGAACAATTCGTCGGGAGGCTTGAGCTCCGGAACGAGCGGCACGTTGGCGACCTTGAATTTCTTGTGCGCCAAATACATCGACAGCGGCGTCTTGGAAGTGCGGGACACTCCGACCAGCACGATGTCCGCCTGCAAAATCCCCCGCGGATCCCGCCCGTCGTCGTACTTCACGGCAAACTCGACCGCATCGACTTTTTTGAAATAATCCTCATCCAGCCGGTGAATGATGCCGGGAATATGGCGCGACGGCCGGCCCAGCACTTTTTCCAGGCTGCCGATAATCGGGCCGAGCAGATCGATAGAAATGATGTTGTATTTCAACGCCTGTTCGATCAAATAATCGCGCAGATCCGGAATAACGAGAGTGAACACGATGACGGCGGACGCTTGCCGCGCTTCTTCCATCAGCGCATCGATCTTCTCTTTGCTGTCGATATACGCAAAACGGCGAATTTGAAACGAGACGGGGTGAAACTGGATCGATGCGGCTCTCACCGCCAGCTCCCCGGTTTCACCCACGGAATCGGACACGACATAAATGCAAGGGACTTCTTTTTGTCCGGCCATCTTCATCACCAGGCGATTTTGTCTTCGATGTATCCTTTCAAGTTCGCTATCGGAATGCGAACTTGCTCCATCGTATCCCGATCCCGCACGGTCACTTGGCCGTCCTGTTCGGATTCGAAATCGTACGTGATGCACAGAGGCGTGCCGATTTCGTCATGGCGGCGGTACCGTTTGCCGATCGAGCCGGCGTCGTCGTAATCGACCATAAAATGTTTGGACAACTGTTCAAACACTTGATACGCACCGTCCGACAACTTTTTGGACAGCGGGAACACGGCCGCTTTATACGGAGCCAAAAACGGATGCAGATGAAGCACGACGCGGCTGTCGTCGCCTTCCAGCTGCTGCAGCTCGTACGCATCGATAAGAAACGCGAGCGTCACGCGATCGAGTCCGAGCGAAGGCTCGATACAGTAAGGGATATACCGTTCGTTCGTATCCTGATCGATATAATGGAAATCTTCGCCGGAATGTTCCATATGCTGTTTCAAATCATAGTCGGTGCGGTCCGCGATGCCCCACAGCTCGCCCCAGCCGAACGGAAACTTGAATTCAAAATCCGTCGTCGCGTTGCTGTAGTGGGAGAGCTCCTCTTTGGCATGATCACGCAGACGCAAGTTTTCTTCTTTCATCCCGAGCGACAGAAGCCATTCCCGGCAAAAATTGCGCCAATACTCGAACCATTTCAGATCTTCCCCCGGCTTGCAGAAAAACTCAAGCTCCATCTGTTCGAATTCGCGCGTGCGGAACGTGAAATTGCCCGGCGTAATTTCATTGCGGAAGCTTTTGCCGATCTGGCCGATGCCGAAAGGCAGCTTTTTCCGCATCGTGCGCTGCACGTTTTTGAAATTGACGAAAATGCCCTGCGCCGTTTCCGGGCGGAGGTAAATTTCGTTCGAGCTCGACTCGGTAACCCCCTGATACGTTTTAAACATCATATTGAACTGCCGGATGCCGGTAAAATCGCGGCTGCCGCAGTCGGGACACGCGATGTCGTGTTCGCGGATCAGCTGCTCCATCTGGTCGAAGGACATGCCGTCGACGATCTTCTCGATCCCCTTCTCGGCAAGCGCGCTTTCAATGAGCTTATCCGCTCTGTGGCGCACCTTGCACTGTTTGCAGTCGATCATCGGATCGTTGAAATTCCCGACGTGTCCGGAGGCGACCCAAGTCTGCGGATTCATCAGTATGGCCGAGTCCATGCCGACATTGTACGGCGATTCCTGGATAAATTTTTTCCACCACGCCCGTTTCACGTTGTTTTTCAGTTCGATGCCGAGCGGGCCGTAATCCCAGGTGTTCGCCAACCCACCGTATATTTCCGACCCGGGAAAAATAAAGCCGCGGTGCTTGGCAAGTGCGACGATTTGATCCATTGAAACGCTCATGTACATCTTCTCCTCATTTTCTCTGTCTCGTATGCATCATTTTAAAATATAAAGACTCTCATCCAAAGGCAAACCCGTTGCCCAGGGACGAGAGCTCTTCTCCCGCGGTTCCACCCTAGTTGACGCGCATAAGGCGCGCCCCCTCAATGCAAAAAGCAGCTCCGGACCGCCGTTTCCCTGACTTTTTCCGGGCTTCCACCGTCCCCGGATCGCTGAACGAAACGTTTCTCAGGTACTTATTCATCCTTCACAGCTGCGTATCGTAGGTTTTGAAAATATATTATAGAAGAAAACAGACAAAAGTCAAGAGCTTTCCGTCTGTCTGTTATGTCTGTCTACAAATCATATTTGTCCATCTGGTCGAGAAAATGCCGGGATTTCCATTTCACGTCGACGTAAGTGTCCATAAATTCGCGCAGGCATCGTTTCAGTTGGGCTTTCGTCGCCGGCTTCACTTCCGTTTTGCCGATCCGCCGCAAGTCGATCTGTTGAAGAAGGCGCAGCAGTTTCCACACTCCTTCCGTTAGCGGAATCGCCCGCGCATCTTTGGCGCGGCAGTTCCGGCAAAGGACTCCTCCCGAAGCCGCGCTTGCGGCAAAATCGCTCTCCCGCTCCCCGCACGATACACAACGGTCAAGCACGGGCGAATATCCGGCCAAAGCGAGCATCTTCATTTCGAAAACGGATACGACAATCTCCGGATCTTTTCCTTCTTCAAGCGCGCTGAGCCCGGCCTTCAGCTGTTCGAACAAATATTCGCTCCGCTCTTCGCCGGCGATCCGATCGACCATCTCGGCGATATATGCCGCATATGCGGCCATGTGCAGGTCGTTTCGCAGCGCATGATGGGAAACGACGATGTCTCCGGCGTTCAGGTTGCCCATTTGTCCCGATTGGTAGTAAACGTATTCCCCGTATGTAAACAACTGTGTAACGGCCGAGAGCCGGCTTTTCACCTTCCTGGCTCCTCTGGCCATCACACTGATTTTGCCGTATTCTTTTGTATACAGGACGACGATTTTGTGGCTTTCCCCGTAATCGATATTGCGAATGACGATCCCTTCCGCTTTATGGAGCATCCGCTCATCTTCTCCCATACCAACCCGATTCAACTTCAACCGAAACCGAAAACCTGCAACCTGCCGTTCAAGGTAAGCCTGTGTCCAAACGCGATTCTCAGGATTCCGCAACTTCCTCCAGACGCGTTTGCTCTTCCTCCATATCCCCGTTATCCCGGCATCCACATATTTCTTTGTAAAGCAAATAGGCATCGATGTCGCCGGTTATTGCAAAATACTTCCACGAAAAATCTCGCATTGTATTCATCCTTTCATTGGGGAATGACCAAGCAGGATATAAGTTAGGATAATACAAAACGGCGGGAACTATCCCTTGCAATAACTGGCACCCAGGAACAGGATCAGTCGTTTCTGAAACCGAGATCTTTTAAAAACCGTTCCTGGTTTCTCCAATCCTTTTTCACTTTTACCCACATCTCCAAAAAAATCCGCGAGCCGAGCAGCGCCTCAATGTCTTCGCGCGCCCGCTTCCCGATCTCTTTCAGCAGCGACCCGTTTTTTCCGATGATAATCCCTTTCTGCGAGTCGCGTTCGACGTAAATGACGGCGGAAATGTGCACGACCCCGTTATCCTCGACTCTCATATCCTCAATGATGACGGCGATCGAATGGGGCACTTCCTCCCTCGTCAAATGCAATATTTTTTCGCGGATGAGCTCGGCGCAAATGAACTGCTCCGGATGATCGGTCACCTGATCGGGCGGATAATACTGCGGGCCTTCGGGCAAATATTTGACCAGCTCGTCCAGCAGCGTCGACACATTGTTCCCGTGCATCGCCGAAATCGGGATGATTTCCGCGAAATCGTACAATTGTTTGTAGGCGGCCATCACGGGCAGCAGCCGTTCCGGATGCACCTGATCGATTTTATTCATCACAAGGATAACCGGCGTATCGACCTTCTTCAGCTGTTCTATAATGTAACGATCGCCGCCGCCAAGCTCCTCGGTGACGTCAATCAAAAACAGGATCGCCTCCACTTCGCGCAAGGTCGATTCGGCCGCTTTCATCATGTAGTCGCCCAGCCTCGATTTCGGCTTATGGATGCCGGGAGTGTCGAGAAAAACGATCTGCGCTTTGTCCGTCGTATAAACACCGTGAATTTTATTGCGCGTCGTCTGCGGTTTATCCGACATGATCGCCACTTTTTGCCCGATGACCTGATTCATGAGCGTCGATTTTCCAACGTTCGGGCGGCCGATGATCGCCACAAACCCTGATCTGTACTTCTGATCGTTACTCATCTCGTGCCTCCTCGGAAGCTTTCGCGTCTGTCCGGCCGCGCAGGCTTTCTTTCCCGAACGCCCCGGGCAGAAGCTGCGAAACCGTACTCTCCCTATATTGCCCTGACAAGTTCCCCATAATGACAGGCATGTCAGGCGGGCACAACTCCGCCATCACCTGCCTGCAAACGCCGCAAGGCGATATCGGTTCGCTCGTGTCGCCGACGACGGCAAGCGCCGCAAAATTCCCCGGTTTGACGCCGTCCGCAATCGCGCGGAACAGTGCGGTCCTTTCCGCGCAATTGGTCGGGCCGTAAGCGGAGTTCTCCACATTGCAGCCGAGGTGAACCGTTCCGTCCGAGTCGAGCACGGCGCTCCCCACTTTAAACTGCGAATATGGCGCGTACGCCTGGCTTCTCGCCTGCGCCGCAAGCTGCAATAATCGTTGTGCGTCGACCATGGGAACCTCCTTCTTGTAATGAGCGCCGGACAACCGGCTGTGCAATGCGGTGACGGCAAGCGCGGCTGCCGCGACGGCGATCCAGACGCGTCCGGACGCTGTTTCCGTCTGCGCAGGAACGCCGGAAACCCATCTCGCCGCCGGCTCGTACAATACCGCCGCTCCGACAAGAGCGGCAAAAACCGCAGCCGCCAATACGGCGCCTGCGGCTGCGTCTTTGGCGGCTTTTGCCGCCGGGTGCCGGCGCGGCATCGCCAGATCGACCGTTCTTTCCACGGCCGTATTCAGCAGTTCGGCGGAGATGACGAGCGTCACCGACAGCAATATCCACAACGTGTCCGGTTTCGATAACCGAAAAAAATACGCCGGGATCAATACGGCAAAAGCGGCCATGAAATGTATCTTCATATGGCGCTGTGTGACCAGCGCGTACAGGATGCCCTCATAGGCAAGCCGAAAGCTGCGCAGCCAGCGCTTATCCTCTTTCACCGCGTTAAACCCGCTTTCTGCAAAATAAGCTCCTGTTTTTCAAACATTTCCTTCTCCGATTCGGGATCTTGATGGTCGTACCCGATAAGATGCAAAAAACCGTGCACGAACAAAAAGCCGATTTCCCTTTCCAGCGAATGCCCATATTCCTCGCTTTGCGCTTTCGCCCGCGGGACGGAAATGACGATGTCGCCCAACATGTCCCAGGCCAGAGCGCCCGCATGCGCTTCTTCGTCTTCTTCGTCGTCTTCGTCTCCGCCGTACACGATTTCCGGCTCGTCTTCCCCGGATTCCCGCATCGCAAACGACAGCACGTCCGTCGGGCGATCGATGCCGCGGTACTCTTTGTTCAGCCGGTGAATCGTCTCGTCATCGACAAAGCTGAGCGCCACTTCGCCGGAGCCGATTCGCTCCGTTTCCCCTGCGATCCTAAGCAGCTCCTCCAGCTTGGCGATAAGCCGTTCGGGAATGTCGTATTCCGTTTGCTCATTGTTCCATTCCAACGTTAAACTCATTGCATTGATGCTCCCTTGCTTTCGCTTTTTTCCGTCAAATCGTCGGGGTACTCGATGCGGGAATG
>JAWLCZ010000027.1:0-28191 GCA_041686835.1 Paenibacillaceae bacterium
GTGCGTACAGGCTTGAATATTCTCCAAAAAAACCGCATAAAATAGTATTTAGCCGATATGAAAAAGGAGTAGGAAATGCGTTTCAATAAGCGGATGTGTCAAATCAAATATCTGAAATAAATATATACACTTGAGATCAATATAGACAAAATCATCAACGGAAAACCTATGCGCAGAAAAGTCATGAACGAAATCGGATGGCCTTCTCTAGCGGAAATGCCGGCAACAATCAGGTTGGCGCTCGCGCCGATAAGCGAACCGTTTCCTCCCAAACAAGCTCCGAGCGCCAAACTCCACCATAGCGGTTCCACATCGCTCATCCCCCTGCTGCTCATCTCCTGGATTAGCGGAATCATGGTCGCAACAAAAGGGATATTGTCCAAAAACGCGGAGGCGATGGCGCTAAACCACAAAATAAGCATCGATGCCGCAGTAACGTTGCCGCCCGTAATTTCAACCGCTTTTTCCGCCAAACTGCCGATGACTCCCGTTTCAATCAGCCCCCCGACGAGCACAAACAATCCGACGAAAAAGAAAATCGTGGGCCATTCGACTTTCGCAAGCGCTTCTTCCAGAAAATGTTCCCCGGTAAGCAGAAGCAGCAAAAATGCGCCGGCGAGAGCTATGGTAGCCGACTCGACATGAATCACTTGGTGAACGAAAAATCCTCCTATCGTCAACCCAAGTACAGTCAGGCATTTTCTCAACAGCGGAATGTCGCTGAGCGCTTCCCGTTCGTCCAGATTCATCAGGTTGGATTTCAGCTCTTCCGTCGTGGTGAGTTGGTTCCTGTACATGATACAAAGAAGAGGAATCGTGACGATTAAAATGACGATCGAGATAAGTGCCAAATTGTTGATGAAGTCCATAAAACTGAGCTCCGGAACCGCACTGCCGATCATGATGTTTGGCGGATCCCCGATGAGCGTGGCCGTGCCGCCGATATTCGAGGAAATAATCTCGGCAATCAAGTAAGGAACCGGCGTTACTTTAAGTTCTCTCGTAATGCTCAACGTTACCGGCACCATCAATAAGACGGTCGTAACATTGTCCAGAAACGCCGATCCCACGGCAGTAATGACGCTTAATGCAATCAGTGTCCGAATCGGGTCGGCTTTTGCTTTTTTTGACGCCCAAATGCCCAAATATTTGAACAGGCCTGTCTCCGCGGTAATCCCGACGATAATCATCATGCCGATCAGAAGCCCCAGCGTGTTGAAGTCGATATGGTGAATCGCCGTCTCCTGGCTTACGATGCCGAAAACGACCATAATGACCCCGCCAACCATAGCAACAATCGTTCTGTGTATTTTCTCCGAAACAATCAACCCGTAAATGACCAGAAAAATGGCAACTGCCCAAAATGCTTGATTCTCCAATGTTTACACCCTCCGTCTCAATTTGATGTTTCGTTAGTATCCCCGGTTCATACCAAAAAAAGCAAAAAGAAGCCTGTGCGGTGACAGGCTCCTCCCAATAACGCGTTATGAAGTTCCATCAAGTATTATACTGTTCCGGGCCCGATATGTAAATCTCTTTTCAGGAAACTTTCTTGAACAAAAAATCACATTTAATTGTATAAATTGTAACGATATGATATAATTAATGATAAATTGTAATAAAAAACCATGGAGGAAAATGCATATGAAAACCGATCTGCTTACCGTCGATCAATTGGCGCAAATGCTCGATATGCATCCAAGAACGATACGGCGGTATATCCGGGAAGGGCAACTGAAAGCGTCCAAGGTTGGCGGGGAATGGAGAATCCGCAAAGAGGACGCGGAAACGTTCGTTGGCGGAAGAGTGGCGCAAATTCAAAAAGAAGCAGCAGACGACATCGCCGCTTATTTGGACGGCGGCGCCGGTGAGACGGATGGAAAATTCCGGGTGTGCGCCATTCTCGATTGCTATGTCGAAAACACGGATGAAGCGCTGCAAATATCGGAAGTGATTATGAGGCATATGAATGATGACGATCCGAGCCGGGGAAAGGCAAAATTTCAATATTTTTACGTCGCTGAAGAAAAAAAAGGGCGCTACGTTATATGGGGCGGTCCGGCTTTTGTCGGAAAAGTGCTTTCCGCCGTCGGCAAAGCGGCGAAGTAATCCGGAACAACAGAAATTGGCTCAAGCGGTGCTTGAGCCGACTTCGGCGTGCTGCAGCTGATACATTTTGTAATATCTTCCTTGCAGCTTCATCAGTTCATGATGGTTGCCGCGTTCTACAATTTCGCCCCGGTGCAGCACGAGAATTTGATCGGCGTCGCGAATCGTGGACAGCCGGTGCGCAATGACGAATGTCGTGCGGCCTTCGCACAGCACTTTTAACGCATTTTGGATGATGCCTTCCGTCTCGCTGTCAATACTCGAGGTCGCCTCGTCCAGAATCAGGATGGCCGGATTGTACGCGAGCGCCCTGGCAAACGAGATTAGCTGCCTCTGTCCCGCGGATAACGTAGCTCCCCGTTCCACTACCGGCTCGTCGTAGCCGGAGGGCAGCTGCTTGACGAATGGTTCCGCTCCTACCGCCCGCAGTGCCGATTTGACCTTCTCGATATCGATCGATTCTTCGTACAGGCTGACATTGAATTTAATGTCGCCAGTGAACAAAAACGGCTCTTGCAGCACAATCCCCATATGTTTTCTTAAATCTTGTTTGGAAAAGGACGCAATTGGTTTTCCGTTGATGCGAATTTCGCCTTTGTTCGGTTCGTAGAAGCCAAGCAGCAAATTCATAATCGAGCTTTTTCCCGAACCCGTATGTCCGACAAGAGCGACCGTTTCGCCCGGCTTCGCTTCGAACGAAATATTGTTCAGAACGTATTCCCCTTCTTTGTAGGCGAACGAAACCCGGTCGAACACCACATGCCCTTCCGGGCGCGGCAGACGCTGAACGGGCTGCACGTCCGTCCCCTCTTCGTCCAGCAAGTTGAACACCCGCTCCGCCGATACGAACGCGCGCTGCGCATTCATCAGCTGATCGAAAATGCCGATGATCGGCTCGTAGATTCGGCCCAAATAATCGATAAAGGCGTAAAATACGCCGAATGAAATGGTGGAGCTTAACGACTCGCTGCCGAAGTACCAGATGACCATCGCCGTCACCAGCCGGCCGATAAAGTAGACGATATTTCTTCCGGAAAGGGCGAAAATCCGGAACTGCATCACCTGGTTTCGATATCTTTCGTCGTTCAGCGACTCGAATTCCCGAATCGTCGCTTTTTCCCTGCGAAAAGCTTGAATGATCGGCATGACGGCAATCGATTCGTTCAGCATCGCGTTCATGTCGGCCAACCGATTGCGGATGACAGTCACATATTTTTGCGAAAACTTCAAATGAATCGCCATAATGCCGGCGTACAGCGGCAGCAGCACCAAGCACAGCAGCGCCAGCCTGGCATCGAGGATGAACAGGGCGACGAACACGCCCGCCAGATGCATGCCGCTGACTGCGAACGTGGCCATAAAACTCATGAACAATTCTTTAATCGCTTCCGTGTCGTTAGCGACTCTCGACACAATTTGTCCGACCGGCGTGTTATCGAAATAGCGGACGGGAAGGCGATGAAGCTGCTTCATGACGTCCATGCGCATCTTTTGCACGATGCGGAGCGCGGTCGTTTGCAGCATATAGCCCTGGATGAAGCTTAACAGGCTCGCTGTCAGCGCCAGACCGACAATCATGCCGACCATCATGAATACCGGAGTGACATCATGACGGTAAAACTCGAGCACATCTTCTTCGGTCAACTCCATGCGGCCCTTTTGTTCCGACTCGATGTAGAACGAGCTCCCATTCTGGTATATGCGGGCCTTTCCCCAATCGCCGGGAATTTGCTCCGGCGCAATCCAGTCGCTGCGGACGTAGACGCTGCCGTCGAATTCAACGAAACGAACTCCCGCCGGAAGTTCCGATTTTTCGGCTTCGTACCAGGCGAATTCGATAGCGAGGATATGCTTGTCGATGATATTTTTGGCGATGATAGGCCCCGCCAGCTGCGCACCGACGGAAGCGATCAGGATGACAATGGCGACGCCGATTCTCGTTTTGTATTGCAGTGCGTAGGCCAAAAGCCTTTTCAATACCGGTGATTTTTTCGTATTCATACATCCCCCTGTTCATCGCCAAGAAGGCTTTCCTCCAGCTGCTGGCGCTCGTATTGCTGCTTGTACCAGCCGCCTTTTTGCAGCAATTGCTCATGGGTCCCTTCTTCCAGAACGGCGCCGTCATCCAAAACGAGAATCCAATGCGCATGGCTGACCGCCGACAGTCTGTGCGTGGCGATTAAGGTCGTCCTGCCTTCGCGATACTCCCTGATGTTCTTAAGTATCGCGTTTTCCGTACGGGCATCGACGGCGGACAACGAATCGTCCAGGATGAGGATTTCCGGATTCGCTAGCAGCGCCCGGGCGATGGCGATTCTCTGCTTTTGTCCTCCGGAGAGCATGACGCCGTGTTCGCCGATGACCGTCTCCAGCCCGTCCTTCATCTGACTAATATCGGTTTCTAAAGCGGCCAGTTTGATAACGCGCTCCAACTCCTCCGCCGAGGCGTCCGGTTTGCCCAAAGCGATATTTTCCCGGATCGTTTTGGAGAGCAGCATATGTTCCTGCGGAACGTAGCCAATCCAGCTTCTTACCTGATCGATGGCAATCTGTTCAATCGGCTGCCCGGAAATTTTCAACCGGCCCGGTTCAAGCGGATACTGACGAAGCAGCTGTTTTAACAGCGTGCTCTTTCCGCTTCCCGTACGGCCTACGATGCCGAGCGTCTCCCCGCGCTCCAGGCGGAAGGAAACGCCCTTCAACACGTCGATGTTCGTGCCGGGATACCTGAAAGTGAACCGATCCATCTCGATGCTTGTCGGCACGGCGACCGGAACCGGTTGTACGGCGTCCGCCACATCGGACGTTTGCCGCAAGTTCTGATCCAGCCTGTCTACGGAAGCGCTTCCGCGCTGCAAAATATTGATGAATTCACCGAATGCGATCATCGGCCAAATAAGCAGACCGAGATAGATGTTGAACGTCACAAGCTCCCCGAGCGTAATCTCGCTGTGAAAAACAAGATACGATCCGTATCCGATTCCGATGGAGAAGCTGAGACCGACGATGGTGGAAATCGCCGGCTGGAACAGCGCGTTAATGTAGGCGACGCCGATGTTTTTCTCCATGACGTCTTTTGTCACGCGATCAAACGCCTCGATATCTTTTTCTTCCTGTACGTAAGAGCGGAGTACGCGCAGACCCGATATCGATTCCAGCACATGATCGTTCATTCTTCCGAACGATTGCTGCGCGATCATAAAACGGTGTCGCATCGCTTTTCCGAGTTTGTTAATGGCCAAAGCAAGAAGCGGCAGCGGCAGCAACGCGGCGACCATCAGTTTGAAACTGATAAAGGCGACCATGGAAACGACGACAATCGTCGTGCCGACCACAGTGTTGACGAGCGTCAGCACGCCGAAACCGGCGGTATTGCTGATGGCCAGAATGTCGTTCGTCGCCAGCGCCATTAAATCTCCTGTCCGATTGCGATGGTAAAACGACGGAGGCATCCATGTCAAATGCCGGAACAACCGGTTTCTCAGTTCCTTTTCCAGCAGCACGGAGCTGCCGAACAAGGTGTTGTTCCAAATATAGATCATAAGGTACATCGATACGGCCAAGCCGATGAGCAGCGCGATCGTCTTCATCAGGCTTTCGCCGGTCAATGAGCCGATCCGGATTTGATCGATGACATCCCCGATCATTCTCGGTGGAATCGTATTCAAAAAGCTGGTGGCGCACATCAACAGGACGGTGGCAAGGTAGTAACCCCACCGCTGTCTGAAGAACCACCTTAGCTTGCTTATAAATGACATTGCAGCGCTTACATCTCCTTCCGCATGGAAATGGATGGAACGGTTTCGGATATATTGCGATATATTGCGATGTACTTCACCATTATACATGATTTCATCTCGCACGGGCAGTAGAAATCAGAAGAGAGATGAGCTAAACTTATTTACGATTCCGATTCTATACAAGGAGTTGACTTTATGGCATTTGGAATCGACCGTCGGGAGTTAAATCAATGGAAGCGGAAGGTTGCCAGAGGAGAGATTGCCTTCCTTACCCATTATTGGATGCATCCAAGTTATCCCAAAATCAGAACCGTGACCAAGGTCGGCTGCTCCAACTTGCGCCGCTTGACCCGTTGGTGCCAATCCCACGGCTTAAACCCGGAATACATTCATCGGCGCGATGATTATCCTCACTTCGATCTGTTGGGAGAGAAACAAAAAGAAATTCTCCATAAGGAGAAGTTGTGGCGGCATATTGAAAGATTCGGCATTTAGCGGGCCGTCCATCGGATTCCGACAGCAAGCGCCCGAGCGGAGTCACGATATTATCCATACTGACGGCATTCTTCTCTTTGCGGTAAGCGGCGAGGCCCTGCTCTCCTTTCTTTAAAGCCCATTGAAGCAGTGTGTCCCGCTCCCCCGCATACGTATAGTAAGGCACGCTGAAGCCGCAAGACGTTTTCACCGCTTCGACGGCCGCATAAATGATTTGACGCGCCCCCGCCAGTTGATTGAAATCGAAGCGCTGCGCCAACCCGTCCCATTCCGGCATGCCGGGCAGTATCGTACGCCCTCGCCCATACAAGCGCAAAATCATCGGCGCTCCTTCAAAAGCAACGAACATGAATGTAATTCTGCCGTTTTCCTCCACGTGGGCGCTCGTTTCGTTGCCGCTGCCCGTCAGATCCAAATAGGCGACTTCCGTCGGCGATATAATGCGCAGCGAATCGTACCCCTTCGGTGAAATATTGACGTGGCCATCCGCCTGTAAAGGCGCCGAACCGACAAAAAACAACCGTTGTTTCCGGATAAACTCCTCGTGCTCCGGGAGCAAAGCCGGAAATAATTTTCCCATACTGCCTCTCCTCCAGTGTATTACATTCTTCAGAGTGATAATCCAATCATAAACAAAACTGGAGCATAAATAAAATATAGATTATCAATAGGGTGATATGTGATAACTATAAACCTTTCGTGCTACTATGGAATCAAGCAGCTATACAAGGAGATGATGTTGCCATGCAAATAAGAGACGCTGTAATCAACGATCTGCCGGACATTTTGAACATCTATAATCGAGCTGTGCTCACGTCTGCCGCCACCTTTGACATCGAAGAGCAAACCATTGAACAGCGCATGGCATGGTTTTCGCGCCATGGAGGAAAGTATCCGTTGATTGTGGCGGAAAAAGAAGGGCATGTCGCCGGATACTGCTGCCTGTCTCCATTTCGCGAGAAACCGGCCTATGCCAAAACCGTAGAGTCGTCCGTGTACATTGAAGAACCCTATTGGGGACAAGGAATCGGCAAGGCGCTCATGACAGAAATTTTGCGGCGTGCCGCGGAAATCGGCCACCACTCCGTGATCGCCGCCATTACCGGGAGCAATGAAGCAAGCATACGACTTCACTTGAAGCTCGGTTTCAAGCTGGCCGGCTGTTTAAGAGAGGCCGGGTATAAATTCGGCGCATGGCATGACGTCCATTATTATCAACTGCTCTTGCCGCGGGACGGATGAGACCACCGATCGCTCACCAAACGCGCTGATTTTTCCTGAAAGTTCGCAACGGGGCCGACGTTCGCCTCGACTTCCATCTATCCCCGTTGTCCAGCTTTTAATGTACAAACCCCGAGTTTTGTCCGTACTACGAAGACAAAACCGCTCCGGGTCTGACCATCCACCACAGGTCATTACCGAATTTCGGCTGCAAGTCTGACCATCCGCCACAGGTCATACCGAATTTCGGCTGTAAGGCCGAATACTTGCCTGCCCTCCTGGGGTTCGGTTAACAGAACAGTTTCTTCTAACAGACCAGTTTCGTCTAGCAGAACAGTTTCGTCTAACAGTAATTCGTCCAACAGCCATGTTCGTCGAATTGAACGGATTGTTTAATAGAACAGTTTTGTCCCGGCGGCCGCGAAAATTGCCACAAGCACAGTTACCCATATATTTCTCGTAAGGAGAATGGCCGCGGCTGCCGCAATTCCCCCGAAAAGACCGGGCCAAATGCCACTTGTATCGGCATGCAGTATTCCGGGAAAAATGAGAGCTCCCATGGCGGCATACGGGATTTTTTGCAAATAGCGGTCCAGCCATGCGGGAAGCCGCAAATTGGAAACAAGCACAAATGGCACCATGCGCATCAGGTAAGTGCCGATCCCAATTAAAAGAATGATCCATAGGACGGTCATGCCCCGTTCCCCTTCCTTCGATCCAGAATCATGCCGAACAGCGCGGCCAGCAATGTTGCGGGAACGATCGACCACCCGGGACCAAGGGGTAAGGAAAACACCCAGGAAAGCGCGGCTCCGGTTATCGCTACCGCAGTGACATTCCGCGATTTTTTCATGCTCGGGACCAGAAGGGCGATGAACATGGCATAGAGCGCCACTCCCATGCTGGCGGCCAGATCCTCGGGGATCCACGCGGTAAAAACGGCTCCCGCTGCCGTTCCCGCCGCCCACGATGCGTATGCCGTTGCGTTCAATCCGAATAGGAAACCCGTTGATACAAAAGGGCTTTTTTCGTTGGAGGCCACGACAAACGTTTCGTCGGTAATCCCAAACGAAACGATGGCGGCGGGAAGCCGTTTTTCCAACCGGTAACGCCGCGCAAGACTTGTACTCATGACGACATGCCGCAGATTCAGAATCAAGTTGGCCGCAACGACGGCTATGAACGGGGTACCGGCGGCCAGCATTCCTACGGTAAGAAACTGGGATGCTCCCGAGTATACGAAAAGACTCATCAATATCGAGATTCCAAACCCCAAGCCCGAAGATTTAGCAAGAAGACCGAATGTAACGGCGATCGGAAAGTAGCCCATGGCAATCGGCATGGCAGCGCGCACGCCTCTCCTCCATTCCGATTTCAAAGATGCCGCGTGTTCTGCCGCTTCCGCTTCCAAACCTTCCATTGAACCTATCGGATTCACCATTTCGCTCCCTTCTCTTTCTGTACGACTCACGAAAAAAGCGGTACAAAACCTGCCCTCCCTTTCAAGAGAAGGCAGGCTTCGACGTTGCGACATGTGGTTGACCGCCATCATGCGGCGAGCCGCGCGCTGGGAGTCGCGCGCGGCGAAAAAGCCATCGTTGCCGACGGTTTCCATTTTGCCATGCGACGGGAAATGCTGCCCGCTCCCGCGTCCGCAATGCGTTACGCCTTCATTCCGCACAAAGTGAAACGATATTCATAGCTTTTGTCGGCAAACAGCGTAAATTCGGGATGGGTTTTGGCCCCCCAGCTGTCGTCGCCGCCAACGCCCATTTGCCGGTAGTTCACCCTTACAACCACCTTATCGCTTTGGGGGAGCTTGTAGACGTGATCATGCGCTTCCAGTTCCGTCGGGGTGTAGGGCAAAACGTTCAGCTCCACGGTCGGCGCGCCGGTGATTCGCAAACCGACACCGCTGCCGTTCGTCAGCTCCGCCCATCTCACTTCCGTTTTATTGCCGCATTCCTGAGGCCGCAAGTAAGGAACGAACTGCTCTTCCACTTTGCCGCCGTAAATTCCGATTTTCGCGCCTTCCGCCCGGTCCCAATAATTTTCATGGGGGCCTTTGCCGTACCAGCGCAAATGGTCAAACGAGCGATCCATCTGGAACATCATGCCGACCTCGGGAATTTCCGGCAGCCCGTCGCCGGGTTCAAGCCGCTCGGCCACTTCAATCCGTCCGTCGCCGTGAACGGTATACGCCACTCTGCAAACGGACGGCACGGTTGTGGGAAGGACGTATTCGACCCGAACTTCCAGCTTGTCGGCCGCAATATCGCTGTGAAACTGTTTCAGCTCGCGTCGTTTCCCCGCATCCCTCCATGTGGCGCACCTTTCGTGCAGTTTGTTGCCTTTATCGTTGTCCGTATACGCCCGCCAGAAGTTCGGGACGGGCGCCTGTTTTATCAGTTCCACCCCGTTGTACACGTAAGAGACGAGGTCGCCGGAAGTTTTGTCGAAAGAAACGGTAAAGCCGTCTCCCGTCGCTTTCAGCACGGTCCCGCTCTCTTCCACTTTCAGGCCTGGAGCCGCAATCCGATCGCTTTGCGCCGGCGCGGCGCTGACCGGAAGCCTGAACTGCTCGAAAGCGATCTCGTGTCCTTTGTCCGCCCACAGCGTAGCTTCCTTCAAAACGAAGCTTACCGTCAACCAATATTCCTCGTTTACGGCACACTGATCGGGAAGCGAATACGGCAGCGCGACGACTTCGGCGCCGCCCGGCCGCACATGCACCGTTGTGCGCCCTTCCGATACCGTTTCCCCGTTTTTGGCCACCTGCCATACCAGTTCAAAATCGCCCAAATCCGTAAATAAATATTGGTTCACGATTTTCACTTTGCCCTTAAGCAAATCTTCGGCGGCAAATTTTACGTTCTGGTAGCACTTTTTCACTTCGAAAATTTTCGGCGAAACGGTCCGATCGGCAAAAATAAGCCCGTTGCCGCAAAAGTTGCCGTCGTTCGGCGTATCGCCGAAATCGCCGCCATAAGCCAAATATTCCGTACCGTCCGGCGTTTTCGTCTTGATCGCCTGATCGATCCAGTCCCAGATGAAGCCGCCCTGCAGCACCGGATACCGGTCGAACAGTTCCCAATATTTGAACAGATTTCCGCACGAATTGCCCATCGCGTGGCTGTATTCGCACAAAATAAACGGTTTACGCGGAGTGTTCTTCGCGTATTCCTCCACTCTGCCGACGGGGGTGTACATCTGGCTTTCGATGTCGGACGCGGCGTCGAATTCCCGGAAATGGAAAATGCCTTCATAATGCACGATTCGCGTAGGATCTGCTTTTCTTAGAAAGTCGTGCATTTTGATGAAGTTTTCGCCGCCGAACGATTCGTTGCCGAGCGACCAGATGACAACAGACGGATGATTTTTATCCCTCTGCAGCATGGAATTGCACCGGTCGAGCACCGCCCCGGTCCACTCCGGCTTGCTTCCCGGCAGCGTGCCCTCTTCGGTTTGCTGCCCGTATTTCCACGTCCCGTGCGTTTCCAGGTTCGTTTCGTCGATGACGTACAGCCCGTATTCGTCGCACAGATCGTACCATAACGGATGATTCGGGTAATGCGATGTGCGCACGGCATTGATGTTGTGCGCTTTCATGAGCTTGACATCCCGGACCATGTCTTCGTAGCTGACCGCTCTTCCTTTTTCACAGTGAAACTCGTGCCGGTTGACGCCTTTGAATACGATGCGCTGCCCGTTGATTTTCATCACGCCGTCTTTGATTTCGAATTTCCGGAACCCGACTTTACAGCTCTCAGTTTCCCATATCGCCCCGCCCGCGTCTTTTAACGCCAGAACCAGCGTGTACAAATGCGGATATTCGGCGCTCCATTTCAGCGGATTTTCCACATATGCCGAAGCGCTCACTTCGCATGAAGCGCTGTCATCCAGGTTGACGTTCATCGTCATCGGTTCGGCGAGCACGGGTTGATGGTTGCGATCATACAGCATCGCTTCCACGGTGAGGTTGCCCAAACTTTTTTGATAATAATTCGTCACTTTCGCCTTCACGATCAGGTTCGCGTTTTCATAACGCTCGTCCAAATCGGTCACGACGGAGAAGTCGTAAATGTGCGCATCCGGCGTCGTATACAGATAGACATCGCGGAAAATGCCGCTTAGTCTCCAAAAATCCTGATCTTCCAGCCAGCTGGCGTCGGACCACCGGTACACCTCCACGGCGAGCTTGTTTTCCCCTTCGACCAGATAAGGCGTTAGATCAAACTCGGCGGGAGTGAACGAGTCTTCGCTGTACCCGACAAAATCGCCGTTTACCCATACGTAAAAAGCGGATTCCACCCCTTGAAAGCTGATGAATACGGGCTGGCCTTTCCATTGATCAGGTATCGAGAACGTGCGGACGTAAGAGCCGACCGGATTGTACTTCGTCGGCGCAAACGGAGGCTTGATGTCCTCCTTGCCTTCCCACGGATACCGTATATTCGTATACTGCGGATAATCGTAACCTTGCAGCTGCCAGTGCGACGGCACCACGATTTCGTCCCATCCGCTGCAGTCGTAATCTTTTTCGTAAAAATGCCGGATGCGTTTGTCCGGGTTTTCGGCAAAATGGAATTTCCATGTTCCGTTTAACGACAAGTAATTTTTCGATTCGTGCCGAACGCCCCGCAGCGCTTCTTCCACCGTGTGATACGGCATTAAAGTCGCATGCGCTTCCATTCGGTTAATCTGGTATATTTCCGGATTGTTGTTCCATTCGGGAAATCCGTTCTGCGGCGGAACGTAGTCGAATTTTTTCAGCATTCAAAGCACCCCATATTCGATTTCGTGAATGATATCTATTCTATTCTATAAAAATTCGCGGCATTTTGAAACGAAAAATATAACCTCCGGCTTGCCGGCCGCAAACCGGAGGATGAACCCGTCAGCATCTGTTGCAGCGAGAGTTTAATTTCTCACTCTAAGCGCCCTTGCCGGATTTTCGCGGTTGAATTTGCCCAGCGTCCCGGCATCGATCCCCCAATCGAGCGCAAAAGGAATAAATTCGGTAAACAACCGGTGGTAAGGCAATATTTGACCGCCCTTTTCCTCCCCGACATGATAGAAACCCGTATCCTGCGACAATAACACGCAATCCTGCATGCCGCGATCGATGAGTCCTTGCAGCAGCCGGCAGTGCTCTTCAAAGGGCGCCTGGCCGATGTTGTCGATGGATATCCACATGCCTTTGGCCGCGAGCTTTTCATGGACGGACAAATCGGGCTCGGTCTGGGCATGGATCCAGATAAACCGCTCAAACGGAAGGCCTTCCCGCTCGATGATTTCCGCCGCATGCTGCGCGATATCTCCGCCGACCGTATGGCATTGAATCGCCAAATCCGTTTCGAGCGAGGTGCGGATGGCCGCCCGCAAAATCGTTTGCTGGACTTCGTTGATTCGTTTCCCGTCGTTCAGGGCGATTTTGATGTACCCGGGTTTCACTCCGGTGCCATGGATGCCGTCCGCGGCTTCTTTCACCCAGATCGCCGCCAGTTCTTTATCGCTCATCGCGCGCACGGCAGGCGGAAGGTAAGGTTCCTTGTAGTAGCCAGTATTCGTTATGATGTGAAGGCCGGACGCTTCGGACAAATGCTTTAATATAACCGGATCGCGTCCGAGATACTCCGGACTCGTATCGACGAATGTGCTGCATCCCGCTTCTTTCAGCTTCAACAAATACGGCAAAATCGTCTCGACGACTTCGTTGCGGTCGTAATCGTCCGGCGACAGTTTTCCGTCTTCAATGAATCCGACCATAATATGTTCGTGCGGCAAAATAACGCCTGCCTCCCCGTCCTGAACCGGACCGAGAACAGTCATCAGCATGGAGAACTCCCCCTTATCGGCATTCAGAATATAATAAAGACATTCATCACGGACCGGGCAAAATCCTTTTTTTATAGAAAATCCCGTTCTCTTCTAAAATGATCTTTACAAGAATACGAATACAATATGAAGCATATTCCCATTTCATCGCATGATTCCTGGAGCGGTCCGAAGAGGAGGAGAATAAGACATGTCGGAGACGTTGCGTTGGGGAATTATCGGCTGCGCCGGGATTGCCGTAAGGGCGGTCATTCCGGGGATTCGGCAGTCCAGGCTCGGCGAAATCGCGGCGGTAGCAAGCCGTGATGAAGCGAAAGCGAAAGCGGTCGCCTCGCAATTCGGCATTCCGCAAGCGTACGGCAGCTACGAAGCATTGCTCGCGGACGAATCGATCGATGCCGTCTACATCCCTCTCCCCAATCACCTGCATATGGAATGGACGATTAAAGCGGCGGAAGCGGGAAAGCACGTTCTGTGCGAAAAGCCGGTTGCGCTTAATGCGTCCGAGGCCCGAACGATGGTCGAAGCATGCGCGGAGTACGGCGTAAAGCTGGCCGAAGCGTTCATGTACCGTTACCATCCCCGCTACGAACGAATCAAAGCGATCGTAAAGTCCGGGGAAATCGGCGAAATCCGGGGAATCCACGGGACGTTCACGTTCAACAATGCCCGGGACAAGCACAATTTCAGATTCCGGCGCCACATGGGCGGCGGAGCGATTTACGATATCGGCTGCTATCCGATTTCCGCGGCGCGCCTGTTTTTGGAAAAAGAACCCGAAGCGGTGACGGTGCAAGCGTTTTTTTCGCCGGAGCATGACGATGTCGATATGATGGCGTCGGGATTGATCGAGTTTCCGGGGTCCGTCGGTTTGACGTTCGACTGCGCGATGTGGGCCGCCCACCGGAACACGCTTGAAATATTGGGTTCAGACGGGCGGATCGAGCTGCCTTCCGGATTCGGCGGAAATCCGAATTTCTACGTATTTTCGGACGGCGGCCGCAGGGAAGAACAAATGCCCGAGCTTAATCCTTACGCGCTGCAGGCGGACCGGTTTGCAGAAAGTGTGCTTTACAACAAGCCGCTCATGTTTCCGCCGGAAGACGCCGTAAACAATATGCGCGTCATCGACGCCTGCATAAAGTCGGCGAGAGAGCGAATCCGGGTGACCTTGCCGCCTCAAGAGGCGGAGGACTGAAAATGGAATACGTTGATCTGAAAGGACTGCGCCGCCCCGTTTCCCGGTTGATTATCGGATCCGGCGGATTATCGCCGCGAAACTACGGCCATGCCGCCGCCATGCTGGACGCGTTTACCGCCATCGGCGGAAATACGATTGACACCGCTTTTATTTATGCCGGCGGAAACAGCGAGAAAGCGATCGGCATGTGGGTGGCGGAAAGAAAAAACCGGGACGGCATCAACATTTGGACGAAAGGCGCGCATCACGACAAAAACGGTCCCCGCGTCAACAAACAGGCGATCTACGAAGAGCTGGCGATCAGCCTCGAACGGCTGCAAACCGACTACGTCGATTTGTACGCGCTGCACCGCGACGATCCGAGCGTTCCGGTCGGACATATCATTGAGGCGCTGAACGAGCATGTGGAAGCGGGCAGAATGCTGACTTTCGGCGCATCCAACTGGACGCAGGAAAGACTGCATGAAGCGAACGATTACGCGGCGAAGCACGGGCTCCTCGGCTTCTCCTTCAACAGCCCCAATCTGAGCCTGGCAAAAGCGAAGGAGCCGTATTGGCCCGGATGCGTATCCGCCGACGCCCGGATGTGCGAATGGCACAAGAAGACTCAGATGCCGCTGTTCTCGTGGTCGTCGCAGGCGAGAGGTTTTTTCTCGGGCCGGTTTTCTCCCGATGCGCCGACTGACGCCGATATGGTCCGCGTTTTTTACAGCGGCGACAATTGGGAACGTTTGCGCCGGGCGGAACGGCTGGCGCAGGAAAAAGGCGTCACTCCGATACAAATTTCGCTTGCCTTCGTGCTGAACCAGCCTTTCCCCACCGCCGCGATTATCGGTCCGGAAAATGTCGGCGAGCTTCATTCCTGCAATGAAGCGCTGCAAATCCTTTTGACGGAAGAAGAAATGCGATTTTTGGATTTGATCGAACGACCGGAGTGAGGGACCGTTTCCACCTCGTTGACATTGACGCTGCAGCGTTGAGTCTGTTGTTATTTGCAAAAAAGCTCCCTTACGGAAGGCCGTAATGGAGCTTTCCCTGTTTAGCGTTTGGATTAATCCTTGATCTGCACGATCATTTCAATCTCCACCGGAGTATGGAAAGGCAGATCGCTTGTGCCGATCGCCGATCTCGCATGTTTACCGCGTTCTCCGAAAACTTGCTCGAGCAGTTCGGAAGCCCCGTTCATCACATACGGTTGATGGGCGAATCCCGGCGCGCTGTTGACGAATCCGAGCAGCTTGACGATCCGCTCAATCCGGTCCAAATCGCCCAAATGGCTCTTCAATACGGCGAGCAGGTTAATCATCGTCTGGCGCGCGGCCAATTTTCCTTGTTCCACCGTCAAGTCTGCGCCCAGCTTCCCTTCAAACATCAGCTTTCCATCGATCCGGCAGTCGTTTCCCGATGTGTAGACTAGGTTTCCTACGGTTACCGCAGGAATGTACACGGCCGCCGGTGCGGGCGGTTCAGGCAATTGGATGCCGAGCTCCTGCAATTTCTGTTCGATTTGTCCCATATATTGTTCCTCCTCAGATGAAATGAATCTAATCCCTGCAAATGGATTATACGCCTGCATCGGAAAGTCGTGTATGGACTTCTCCCGATGGCTTGATGTTCAGCTTTGGCTGAACGGGTTTCGTTTGCGAAGCGGCCGGCCGGGATACAAACCCGTCAGTTCGCCTTCCTTCAGTACGGTGCGTCCGTTGACGACGACGGCCGCGATGCCTTGCGGATGAACCGCAGGATTTTCGTAGGTGGCGGCATCTTCAATCGTCCGCTGATCGAATATCGCCAGATCGGCGGCCATCCCGGGGCGCAGCAGTCCTCGGTCGTACAAACCGAGACGGTGGGCGGGAAGATAAGTCATTTTATGTACTGCGCGTTCCAGCGACAGAAGCCGCTTTTCCCTGACATACGTCCCGAGCACTTTCGCATAGGTGCCGTAAAGGCGGGGATGCGCTTTCTTCCCTTTCATCGGTATGCCGTCGGTGCCGAACATTTGCAAATCGTGAACCATAATCGCTTCCAGATCGTCGCGATCCTGTTGAAACATGACCAAGATCATGCGGCCGTCTTCCTGATCGAGCAGGTCGAGAAACGCATCCACCGGCTCTACGCCGAGTTCGCCGGATATATCCTTGATGTTTCTCCCTTCCCATGTTTTGTTCCATTCGGATTGGACGGAGCAAATCATAATGTTCTCCCAGCCGATCAGCCTCCACATCGTCTCCCATGGCGAATCCGGTATGCCGTCCAGCACCTGTTCCCTGATTTTGCCGCGCAGCTCCGGGTCCCGCAGCCTGCGCAGCATGCTGTCCATTCCGCCTTCGAGCGCCCACGGCGGGAGCAGCGTGGTGGCGGTCGTGCTGCCGGCGGGATACGGATATTGATCGAAGGTGACGTCTATCCCTTCCCGTTTGGCTTCCTCTATCCGCTTCAGCGCGGCTTTCCCTTTGCCGAAGTATGGAATGCCGCAAGCTTTCAGATGGGAAATTTCCAAAGGCACATTGGCTGTCCCGGCAATCGTGAGCATTTCCTCGATCGCTTCCAGCAAGTAACGGGATTCGCTGCGCATATGGGACGTAATGATGCCGCCCTCGTCGGCAACGACTTTGCTCAGTTCGATCAACTCCTCCGTGTCGGCGAAAGCGCCGGGAGGATAGATAAGCCCCATGGACATTCCGACAGCGCCGCTTCGCAGAGCGTCACGCACAAGGCGTTTCATCTCCGCCAATTCCGCCGGCGTCGGTTTGCGCTGTTCAAAGCCCATTGCGGCGATGCGCACGACGCCGTGCGCCACCAGCGCCGCCACATTCAACACGGAACCGCGCGATACGAGATCGCGGAAAAAATCGTCGAGCCCCGCATAACCGGTATCCGCCTCCGGACGGCCGAATAAACCGTATACATAATCATCGAATAATTGCTTTTTTTCCGGAACGACGGGAAACAGACTGAACCCGCAATTGCCGATGACGGTCGTTGTCACGCCTTGCCTGATTTTCGCTTCGGCGTTCCGGTTTTCCAATACGTACAGGTCGTCATGGCTGTGAATATCGATGAATCCCGGAGCCACGACAAGTCCTTCCGCCTCGATCGTTTCCTTGGCCGCCGCACCCGTCAGTTTGCCGATGTGCTCAATAAGCCCGTCTTTCACCCCGATATCGGCCCGATAGGCCGGAGCGCCGCTTCCGTCCACCACCGTGCCGCCCCTGACAATCATATCGTACATGGACTGCCATCCTCTCCGCTTCCTTTAAATGTTCTTTCCTCTTGCTTCCACGTTCCATTGGCCGACGATGTTTCCGCCTCGGGCTACGTACACGGAATCCGTTAAATTGATGACCGGGCAAACGTGATTCGGAATGATTTCGACCTGCTGCCCGATCCGGAACGTATCGCTCTTTTCCGATATGACGACGGCATGTTCCTCGCTGAGACGTTCGATAACCGCGTCCGGCGCTTCTTTGATTAACCCGTACCCGTTTGTCAGCGATTTGTCAGCCGCAAGCGTCTTGCTGCCTGCGTCCAATATGAACCGGTTGGCGGCCGGGTGGCTGACGACCGTGGACAATACCGTCAAAGCGCATTCATCATATGGCGTGGCCAGCGTCATTTCATTCCAATCGTTGAACACGTAGGTTCCCGGCCGCCATTCCGTCACCCCTTCGACTTCCGTGCCGAGCCGGCATGCCGGGGTCGAACCGACGCTCACTTCATCGACGCGTATGCCGCGGCTGCGCAGCAGTTCCGCCGTTTGCGCCATTTGCCGCCAGGCCTCGGCGCTTAAACGCAACAGTTCGTCTTTCGTTTTCGCTTTGTACACATGGCCTTCGTGGGTCATAATGCCTTTCAGCGCAACGTTCCGCAGCCCGGAAATTTGCTGCGCCAGCTCGAGAGCTTCTTGCCCCGGGGCGACTCCGTCGCGGTCCAGTCCGGTGTTGACAATCATGTACAGCTCTATGCATTTCCCTTTCCGTGCGGCCGCTTCATTGATTTTTTGCGCGCCGTATACACTGTCGAAAGCGACGATAATACGGCAATCGTCAAACTCATCAAGCAGTTCCGTCATTTTTCGAATCGGGTGTTCGCCGACGATGGGATAAGCGATGAGGATATCGCGAATTCCCGCCCGCGCCATCACTTCCGCTTCGCTCACCTTGGCGCACGTAATGCCTGCCGCGCCCGCTTCCATCTGCATTTTGGCGATGACCGTCATTTTGTGGGTTTTCACGTGCGGCCGAAGCTTCACGTTCGCCTTTTGCGCCGCCTGGGCCATCGACCGGATATTGCGTTCCAGCTGATCCAGATCGACGATGACGGCCGGTGTCGGCAGTTCGTATTTATTCATGATTCCATCCTCCCCATCCGTCTGTCAGGAACATTTCACCTTCCCCTATTATAGTGGATACCTTTCACACATTACCATATCCATCCTTATGACGATCATGAAAAGTATTTTATAATGATAGAGAAGTATGGAATTACCCCGCCGGAATCAAGGAGGACGATTCCTTTGTATAAAGTGTTCATTGTCGAAGACGAACCGAAAATTGCCGAATTGCTGGCCTCCCATTTGGAAAAGTACGAATACTGTCCGCAAATCGCCCGCGATTTCAAAAACCTGAAGCGGGAGTTCCTGGAACTTCGGCCGCACATTGTTCTTCTGGACATCAATCTGCCTTATTTCGACGGATTTTATTGGTGCAGGCAAATCCGCACCGTATCGAACGTGCCGATTATCTACGTATCGGCCCGATCCGGCGAGATGGATCAGGTGATGGCGATCGAAAACGGCGGCGACGACTACTTGACCAAGCCGTTTCATCTCAACGTCGTGCTGGCGAAGCTGAAAAGTTTGCTGCGCCGCGCTTACGGCGAATACGCCCCATCGGCTTCTCCCGCGGACATACTCGATTTGTCCGGACTGTTCATCGACCGTTCCCGCTTTACCGCGGAATTCCGGGACAAAACCGTCCACTTGAGCAAAACCGAGTTTCAACTGCTGGACGCTCTGGCGCAAAAAACGGGCAGAGCCGTAAGCCGCGAAACGCTGCTGGAAACGCTGTGGGACGATACGACCTTTGTCGACGACAACACATTAACGGTGAACGTGACCCGGCTCCGAAAAAAGCTTGAAGAACTCGGACTGGGAGGTTGTATCGAGACGATCCGCGGTCACGGCTACCGGCTGAATGTCCATTGGTCGGACACGCGCAATCCGGGAGAGAGAACACCGTGAGCGCGGCCCGGTTTCTTCGCGACCGCCTGCCGGTACTGCTGCTGTTTGCGGGGTCGTCCGTGCTCGTTCTGTCGGTTGTTTACTTGGGGCTGCGCCTGCAAAACGTATACCTGACCGCTTCAGATGTGGCGTATATCGGGATCGTGCAGGCTTTCGCCGCCCTCGTCTACCTCGCTTACGATTACGTTCGCCACCGGCCGCTCTACAAACAACTGAAAGCTTCCGGCACCGGTTTCGACGACACCCTGCGCCTCCGCAGTCCCGTCACCGGCGAAGAGGAGGAACTGTTGAGGAGGCTGCACGAACTGCACCGTACGTTTTCCACCGAGTTGTTGAAACACAGGCGCGAGCATGAGCGGCATCTCGAATATGTTCAGCTGTGGATCCACCAGATGAAGACTCCTGTATCCGTTGTCGCCCTTCTCCTGCAGCAGCCGCCGGATTCGGCCGAAACGGGGGCAGCCTGGCTGGCCAGCCTGCGCGAAGAGATGGAGCGAATTTCGGACGGATTGGACATGATGCTCCACGCAGCCCGGCTGAGCCGATTTGAAAGCGATCTGCATATCCGGCGAATCGATTTGGCCGCCCTGCTCCGCCAGTACGTCAACGAGCGGAAATCCGCCTTTATTCGAAGCGGGGTGTTTCCCAGGATCAGCGCCGAAACAGGACGACTCGAAGTCGAAACGGACGAGAAATGGATACGATTCATCATTCAACAGATCGTTTCAAACGCGTTGAAATATTCCCGCTTGACCGGGCGTACCGGTCTGCCCCTCGATCTGCGGATTCGCCGGGAAGGACGCCGGGTTTTGCTTGACGTACAGGATGAAGGCGTCGGGATTCCGCCGGAAGACTTGCCGCGCATCTTCGAACCTTTTTTCACCGGGGAAAACGGCAGGCGGACGAACGAAGCGAGCGGCATGGGACTGTATTTGGCCAAACAGGCGCTCGACCGGCTCGGGCATCGAATCGTAGTGTCATCCCGTCCGGGTGAAGGGACGACCGTTACGATAGTCTTCGAAACGAGGGCAATCACGGAGCTGGAATGAATGATCCGGGGCGAACCTTGCGGAATTGTAAGGTTCGCCCCTACGTTTTGTAAGCTGCGACGATGTAAGTGCCATCCGGTTCGCGGCTATAATGGTAGGGCAAACAACAATAGCGATTGGAGGGAAACCCATGCAAACTAAAACTGCAGCAAATAACACAATAACGACGGGCAGCGGCGCGCAAGTCCCGGTTCTTCGCGCCGAAGCATTGACGAAAATTTACGGATCGGCCAGGAGCGCCGTTCTCCACAAAGCGCTGGATGAAGTGACGCTCGAAGTGCAGCGCGGCGAATTCGTCGGCATCATGGGTCCTTCGGGAAGCGGCAAGACGACGCTCTTAAACCTGCTCGCCACCATTGACCAGCCGACTTCCGGCACGATCACCGTGAACGGCATGAACCCCGCGCGCATGAACAAGAAGGAGCTCGCATTGTTCCGTCGCCGCCAGCTCGGTTTCGTATTTCAGGATTTCAACCTGCTCGACACGTTGTCCATTCGTGAAAATATTTTACTGCCGCTCGTGCTGGACAACGCGAATCCGAAACGGATGGCGACGAAATTGGACGAACTGGCGCGTCAGCTGAACATCACGCAAATTTTGGACAAGCGCACCTACGAAGTATCGGGCGGCCAGCAGCAGAGGACCGCGATCGCCCGGGCGCTGATTCACGAGCCGGCGCTGCTCCTCGCGGATGAACTGACGGGAAATCTGGACTCCAAATCCGCGCATGACGTCATGACCGCGCTGAAGGATATGAACGAACAGCGCGGCGCGACGATTCTCATGGTGACTCACGATCCGTTCGCGGCCAGCTTCTGCAGGCGGGTTATATTTATCAAGGACGGCAAGCTGTTCTCGGAAATCCGCCGCGGCGACAACCGGCAGGTGTTTTTCCAGCACATCCTTGATGCGTTGAGCGTACTGGGAGGGAATTTCGGTGAAATTTCGACATCTCGCAACTAGCAATATCCGCGGCAATTGGCGCCAATACGCCGCCTTCTTTTTCAGCAGCGTCTTCTCGGTCATGATATTTTTCCTGTACGCCCAATTTATTCTTCATCCGGACGTCGTAAACGGCAAGCTGAGGGCTGCCCAGTCTGTGCGAAACGGGATGGTGGCCTGCGAATTCATCATCATCCTCTTTTCTTTCTTCTTCGTGCTGTATTCCTTATCGGCGTTCCTGAAGTCGCGAAGCAAAGAATTCGGCTTGCTGTCGCTGTTCGGGATGACAAGCGGGCAAATCCGCAGGATGGTTTTGACGGAAACGATCGTCATCGCCGCAGTGGCGTCCACCGCCGGCATCGGCCTCGGACTGCTGTTTTCGAAGCTGTTTTTGATGTCGCTGTCCGGACTGCTGCAGATGGACAGCCCGATCCGGTTCACTGTCGTCTGGAAGTCGGTCGGACTGACGTACGTCGTCTTCCTTGTTCTGTTTACGGTGATCTCCCTGTTATCGATGCTCCGGTTCGGGCAGAAAGCGGTCGTCGAACAGCTGCGCGAAGCGCGCAAACCGAAACCGCTGCCGCTCTACTCGCGCTGGCTGACGGCGCTGGGTATCGTTACGATCGGCACAGGCTACTTCCTGGCTTACACATCGAATCCGATGACGGTCATCGTGCTGTTTTTTCCAGTCATCGGCCTCGTCGTGTTCGGCACTTATTTCCTATTCAGCCAGGCTAGCGTTGCGTTTCTCAGGTTCCTGCAGCGAGCGCGGGGATATTACCGCGGCACCAACATGCTGGTCGTGTCGCAGCTCATGTTCAAGCTGAAAGACAACGCCCGCATGCTGTTCGCGGTCACGACGCTCAGCGCGGTCGTGCTGTCGGCGGCGGGTACGCTTTACGTGTTTTTTCAGGATTTCAAGATGAAAACAGTCGACTCTTTTCCGCAAACGTTGACGTGGTATGTGCAGGGCGAAAACGGCGCGTTCTTCGACAAAGTCAAAACTTATCTGGCCGATAAAAACATCGGTATCGGGAACGAATTCGTCCTGCACGGCTTTTCCATCTATCTGGATCTAACCGGAGACGGAGAAACGGACTAAAATTCCTTAACGATCCCAAAATCGGCATACAATGCGCTGAAGGCGGGAACGGACGAGCGTGTCAGCCTCAAACCCGGCCAGGCTCTGTTCCTCTTCCCGCCAGGCTATGAAACGATGAGTAAACGGTTCTGGTCGATCTCCGACGGCGGTACGCTCAGGGCGGGCTTTGACAGCCGCGAACCCGCCGATGCGATGTCATGGACGGTGGCCGGCACAAAAAAGGAAACGCTGCACACCACGACTCCGGTCAACACGACATGGCTGGTCATCGACGACGCCGATTACGGACAGAAGGCGAAGCAGGCCGGTCCCGGCCGGACTTATACGGTTTACGGATTGGAACTGAAAGACTGGAAGCAGCTGCGAACGCTGGATGATGACTTGAGACGCGACCTGTTCGATCCGGCCGACCTGAATTTCTATTCGAGAATTGAAGCGTATCACGAAATTACGCAAACGTCATCGCTTACGCTGTTCGTAGGCACATTTATCTGCGTATTGTTTTTCATTGCGGCCGGCAGCATGATCTACTTCAAGCTTTTCACCGAGCTGCAGCGAACAGGCGATGTACCGTTCCCTCTCGCGGATTGGCCTGACGGAAAACGAGATGCGGCGTATCGTCAGCCGCCAGCTGCGGCTCATCTTCTTCATCCCGTTCACCGCAGGGGCCGTCCATGCGGCATTCGCCATGAAGGCGCTCGCCAATCTGCTCATGTCCAACATCTGGACTTACGCCCTGACCGTCGTCGCCATCTTTTTCATCATGCAGTCGGTATACTACTGGCTGGCCAAGCGGATGTACCTGCACGAAATATTCAAAACCGCGCGGTAAGCGCACAACAGAGGAAAACGGGGGATTACTCCCCCGCCCCCCTGGACACTCCTCTCCCCTCCGTTTTTCGACACTCTCCGAGTGGAACTCTCCAAATATATGGTTGTCGCCGGATTTTGACGAGCCGTGCAAAATTTCTCGAAAAATCGTGTAGAAATATCTCGAATGTATTAAACCTTTATGCTCCCGGACGCGTCTAATATTTTGAAGAAAATGATGCGCTAATGATGACTTCCCGGGAGAGGAACGCGGAAAAAGAAAATGAGAACAACCGATATTGCCGTTCGGAAAAAAATTCACTTCCCGCTGAAACTGGCGGGACTGTTCTTCTTGTTTATGCCCGCTGCCATGTTCATCGATCAGACCGTTTTCGTGAAAAGCCCGCCCGGACAGCCCATCGCGGCCGAAATTGGCGCGGCTGTCGGTGAAGCGGCGCCGTCAGACGAGAGCCCGCAAGGAACCGCTTTGCCATCCGCCGGAGGAAGCGGCCGACCGGACTCCCCGAAAACGAACGGGATTCCGCCTGTACATGCGCAGCCGGTCCCGTCCCAAGGCGCAACTCCTGCCGCGAAACCCGCGCTCCCACGCAAGCCGGCCAAAGCGAAGCCTACGGACGCAAGACCCGTCAAAGCTTCTGCGCGCGCAGTCGAAAACAAATGGATCGCCCTTACGTTCGACGACGGTCCGGACGGAAAGTATACGCCGCAGGTGCTGGATATATTGAAGGAGAACCAAATTAAAGCCACTTTCTTCGTAGTCGGCATTCAGGCGAAAAAATATCCCGAAGTGCTGAAGCGCATCGCCGAGGAAGGGCATGCGATCGGCAATCATTCGTGGGACCATAAGGATCTCGCCAAACTTTCGGCAAAACAGGTCCGCGACGAAATTGCAAAAAACGACAACCTTATCCGGGAAATTACCGGCCGGCCCGCCGATTTGTTCCGCCCTCCGTACGGAAGCGAAAACGAAACGGTGCGGCGGGAAATTTCCGCCGCGGGGCATCGGCATGTGCTGTGGTCCGTGGATCCGCGCGACTGGGATAAACACCGGTCCGCAGAACAGATCGCGAACGCGGTGAAAAACAATACGAAACCCGGTTCGATTGTGTTGATGCACAGCTTCGGCGGCAATCTCGGCAGCTCCGTCAAAGCGCTTCCGCTTATCATCGCTTCACTGAAAGAAAAGGGCTACACCTTTGTCACCGTGCCTGAACTCATTGGCAAATAATCGATTGCGAGGTTCAGTTATGCGATATCGTTTCAGGATTGCGGCCATATGGGCCGGCTGCATCGTTCTGCTTGGAGTGATCGTCCTGACAGCCTACGGCGGCTTTCTCTACGTCAAGGCCAACGAGGCGATGGAAAAAATGACCGAAGCGCCACCTCCGGTAACCGTCCCGCCTGTGCATGCCGCATCTGTCGTTCCGAAGGAAACCGCTCCCGAGGAACCGGAACGGATCACGCTGCTGCTGACCGGTTTGGATTACCGTTCGAATACCGGCAGCATGAACACCGACGTCATTATGGTGGCCGTCTTGAACCTGAAAAACCGTTCGGCGACGGTCGTCTCGGTTCCGAGGGACCTGCAGTTGTCTCCCGACGGATTGCCGTCGCGCAAAGCGAATTTCTATTACCCCTACTTTTATAATCAGGATCGCGCCACCGCATTTGAAAAAACGAAAGACGTGTTTGCGCAGTTTCTGGATATTCCCATCGACCGGATAGTCACGATCAATTTTCGGGGGTTTGAAAAAGCTGTCGATCTGTTGGGCGGACTGACGATCGATGTCGATATGGATATGCGCTACTCGGACAGCGCCGACGGAACCCGCATCAATTTGAAGAAAGGCATTCAGACGTTGAACGGGAAACAAGTGCTGGACTTTGTACGTTACCGTAAATCGAATATGGGGACACAGGAATCGAGCGATTACGAACGAAATATGCGGCAGCAGCAGGTATTGGATCAGCTTTTGGCGAAGATGAAATCGCTGGACGGCATATGGAACGCCGGCCGTATTCTCGAAACGTTAGGCGATCAAGTGAAAACCGACATGACCCCGGAGCAAGTCCGCTATATGATGACAGCGCTGCTCGGCATGGAGCGGAAAAACGTCCGCTACATCCGTTTGGAGGGCAAATGGGTCAGCCCTTATATTCAAGTCCGCGAAGAAGCATTGGACGAAGCCCGCAAGGCGCTCAAATCGGCGTGAAGATGGATAATGAACGATTATGGGAGTGGAATGCAGTTGAACACGAAAACGAATTTAGAGGCTTGGCGATATACCGATGCCGAGACGGACGCGAAAGCGGTTTTGCAGGACATGATGAGCACGTACGGAAACGACGTATGGAATTATGCCTTTACCCTGCTCCGCAATGCCGATCTGGCCGATGATATCACTCAGGATGTGTTTCTGAAAGTGTACCGGAATCTTTCCACGTTTCGCGGCGAATCTTCGGTGAAAACGTGGCTGCTCGCCATTACGCGCAACTGCGTTTACGATTATAAACGCTCTGCGCTGTTCCGCCATTTCATCACCGATCGGTTCACGCACATTCGTACGGAACACCGTTCGGCGGAAAGCGAGGCGCTTGAGCATATCGCTGTGAACGACATATGGAAACAAGTCCTTACCCTGCCCGTGAAATACAGGGAAGTACTGATCCTTTTCGGTCATCACCAGCTCTCGATCAAAGAAATCGCCGCCATGCTCGGTGTGAGCGAAGGCACGGTCAAATCGAGGCTGCATCATGCGCGGAAGCGCATTCTGGAGCGAAAAGAAGGGTCTTAATCATGGAGCGGAACAACGATGAAAAGAAGCTGTTGGAAAAGCTGTCCAAAGGACCGACCTCTTCCCCCGGCTTCTCCAAAAAACTGGAATCGCGTATCGAAGAGAAAATCGGAAAAGAAAACCGGATGCGCCGCTCGTGGATATTCCTTGCGGGCAGAGTCGCCGTTCTTGTCGTCATCCTGATCTTCTCGTTCAATTTCAAACTGGTCGGGGACAACTGGAATCCCAGTCCGGCACCGGAACCGGATAACGCCGAACCGGCCGCCACCGGCGTCGTCGAAATCGCCGAGCCCGCTCCGCTCCGGGACGCTTTGCTTCTCGGGCTGCGCAAGGACGAGCGTTTCGAAAAAGGAACGTCCTCCACTTATCGCACTCTTCTGGTTGCCCCGGTCGCCGGAAGTCTGGAAGTCGCCGCCCGGGGAAGCGGCATACTGCTTCCGTACAAGCAGGAATTTTGGAAGATCGAAACGGCGACACGAAACACAGAGGACGGAAGAGGAATCATGCGTTACCTGACCGCCTATCCGGCGGAACAGAAGGAGAGCGCCGGTCCCGGGACCGGACGGAACCGGCCGCTGCCTGTGCATGACGGACCGCTTGTTCGTTCCGAAGCGCTGACGTTCGTTGGAAACAAGTACGTGTCCGTGCAGACAACGGATTATACCGCGCAGGAAGCAGGTTCTTACCGGGTCAATACCGTATTGCAGCTTCGTCCCGCAGATCCGGAGCAAACGCCCGAACTTCGGCCTAATTCGCCGACTCCCTTCGTTTCGTTAAGCGGTTTGCTGGGAGTGAAAGACCCGGTTTCCGATGTGAATTGGGCGATCGTCAGGGCGAAAGGCAAATGGATTGCGATGGCGCAAAACGGATCGGGCGGACCCGCCTCTTCCATTCCGTATCGTTATGCGGAAGTTCCGGTTCGTCTTTCCGAAACGGTCGTCTCGCATGACAAGCTGGCCGTACCGTGGGAGGACGTGGAACGTTTGCAGCCCGGCGCCAAGGACGCGGTATCGTCGCCCGATCGCGATCTTCTTGCCGTGGTCACCGACAACGAAATCCGCTTTTACAAGCTGCGGCCAAGCCCGGGCTCGGACGGGCCCGAACGCTTTCAGCCGCTGCCGGAACCGCTGCTGACCGTTCCGCTGCGGAAAGGAGAAACGCTGATCATGGCGCAGTGGGCTACGGGAATCTACGTGCCGCAGTGGATCGACAAGACGCGTAAATATTTGGACGGAAACGACTGACTTGACCGTCGAATTTATGGCCTGGGGCGGGTGCGGCTCGTCGGCGCCGCTTGCAGCGGATCATCCGGCCAGTAGTGCTTCGGATAACGTCCTTTCAGTTCCTTCCGCACGTCAAAATAAGCGTTTCGCCAAAAGCTGGCCAAATCCTTTGTAACCTGGACCGGACGGTACGCGGGCGACAGCAGATGAACGGTGAGCGGCACTGCGCCCCGCGCGATTCGCGGCGTCTCTTCCAGTCCGAACATTTCCTGCAGACGGACGGACAAAACCGGCGCCGACGGATCGCCGTAATCAATCGGAATGCGCGAACCGCTCGGAACGACGATATGCGACGGTGCGCACGTTTCCAGCTGCTGACGCTGCTCCCAAGTCAAAAGAGAC
>JAWLCZ010000028.1:0-27688 GCA_041686835.1 Paenibacillaceae bacterium
AATGACGCGGCGGTACAAATCGTTCAGGTCGGAGGTGGCGAAACGTCCGCCGTCAAGCTGCACCATCGGACGGAGCTCCGGCGGGATGACCGGCAGCACGTCGAGCACCATCCATTCCGGTTTGTTGCCGGAATTGCGGAAAGCTTCCATCACTTCCAGACGCTTGATTGCACGGTTGCGCCGCTGCCCTTGCGCCGTCTTCAGCTCTTCCTTCAGCATCGCCACTTCTTTATCGAGATCGATGTCCTGCAGCAGCTTCTTCACCGCTTCCGCGCCCATGCCGGCCTGGAAGGCGTAGCCGTACTTCTCGCGGTAGCTGCGGTACTCTTTTTCGGACAGAAGCTGCTTTTTCTCGAGCGGCGTATCGCCCGGATCCGTGACGACGTAGGACGCGAAGTAAATGATTTCTTCCAGCGACCTGGGCGACATGTCGAGCGCCAAGCCCATGCGGCTCGGTATTCCTTTGAAATACCAGATGTGGGAAACGGGGGCCGCCAATTCAATGTGCCCCATTCGTTCGCGGCGCACTTTTTGCCGGGTCACTTCGACGCCGCACCGATCGCACACGACGCCCTTATAGCGAACGCGCTTGTATTTCCCGCAGTGGCACTCCCAGTCCTTCGTCGGTCCGAATATTTTCTCGCAAAAGAGCCCTTCCTTTTCCGGTTTTAACGTCCGGTAGTTGATCGTTTCCGGTTTCTTCACTTCTCCGCGGGACCAGGAACGAATCTTGTCAGGGGAAGCCAAACCTATTTTCATAAATTCAAAGTTGTTCACGTCCATCAAGGAGCAACCCTCCTCAAAATGTGCTAATGGAACTTGCCATCGAACAGTTCACTTCGTTTTTGTTTATTCGGCTCCGACTTCAACGCCCTCAAGATTGAGGTTCAACTTGTCGCTCGTTCCTTCGTCTTCCTCATCAATCTCTTTCATGACGATTTCTTCTTCGTTCTCCGAAAGAATCTTAACGTCCATGCCGAGGCTCTGCAGTTCTTTGATCAACACTTTAAACGATTCGGGCACGCCCGGCTCCGGCACGTTCTCGCCTTTCACAATCGATTCGTACGTTTTCACGCGCCCGACGACGTCGTCGGACTTGACGGTGAGAATTTCCTGAAGTGTGTACGCCGCGCCGTAAGCTTCCAGCGCCCAAACTTCCATCTCCCCGAACCGCTGTCCGCCGAACTGCGCTTTACCGCCGAGCGGCTGCTGCGTAACGAGCGAGTAAGGCCCGGTGGAGCGGGCATGAATTTTATCGTCGACCATGTGCGCCAGTTTAATCATGTACATGACGCCGACGGTCACTTCCCGTTCGAACGGTTCGCCGGTGCGTCCGTCATACAGTATCGTTTTGCCGTTCCGCTGCATGCCGGCTTCTTCCATCGTATCGAACACGTCGATTTCCGAGGCGCCGTCAAACACCGGCGTAGCCATGTGAAGGCCGAGCAGTTTGGCCGCCATCCCCAGATGCACTTCAAGCACCTGGCCGATGTTCATCCGCGACGGAACGCCGAGCGGATTCAGCACCACCTCGACCGGAGTGCCGTCCGGCAGGAAAGGCATATCCTCTTCCGGCAAAATGCGGGCAATAACCCCTTTGTTTCCGTGGCGTCCGGCCATTTTGTCCCCTTCGGAAATTTTCCGTTTTTGCGCAATATATACGCGCACCAGCTGATTGACGCCCGGCGGCAGCTCATCGCCGTTTTCGCGGGTGAACACTTTGACGTCGACGACGATGCCGTCCGTGCCGTGCGGCACGCGGAGGGACGTGTCTCTCACTTCCCGCGCCTTTTCGCCGAAGATCGCATGCAGAAGCCTTTCTTCCGCCGTCAGTTCGGTAACCCCTTTCGGCGTCACTTTCCCGACAAGGATGTCGCCGGCGTTAATTTCCGCCCCGACGCGAATAATGCCGCGCTCATCCAGATTTTTCAGCGCGTCTTCGCCGACGTTCGGAATGTCCCGGGTAATCTCTTCCGGTCCGAGCTTCGTATCCCGCGCTTCAGACTCGTATTCTTCTATATGAATGGATGTGTAGACGTCTTCTTTCACCAGCTTCTCGCTGAGCAGGATGGCGTCTTCGTAATTGTAGCCTTCCCATGTCATGAACGCGACGACCACGTTGCGCCCGAGCGCCAGTTCGCCTTGCTCCGTGGACGGACCGTCGGCGAGAATGTCGCCGGCTTTGACGATATCGCCCTTGCGCACGATCGGCCGCTGGTTAATGCATGTTCCCTGGTTGGAACGCATGAACTTGTGCAGCTTGTATTTGACAATATCCCCGTTCACGACTTTTCCGTCGATCGTTTCCTGGCGGCGGACCCAAATTTCGTTCGCCGTCGCCCTTTCCACGACGCCGTCGTATTTGGCGACAACGCAGACGCCGGAATCTTTGGCCGCTTTATGCTCCATGCCGGTGCCTACAAGGGGCGCTTTCGGCACGAGCAGCGGCACCGCCTGGCGCTGCATGTTCGAACCCATCAGGGCACGGTTGGAGTCGTCGTTTTCCAGGAACGGGATCAAAGCGGTAGCGACGGACACAACCTGCTTCGGCGATACATCCATATAATCGACGCGTTCGCGCTGCATCGGCAGGATATCGTCCTTATACCGCACGATGACCGATTCATCGGCAAACGTCCTGTCTTCGTTCAATGCGGCGTTCGCTTGCGCGATAACATAATTGTCTTCTTCGTCCGCGGTCAAATATACGATTTGATCGGTCACCTGTCCCGTTTTCGGGTCAACGCGGCGGTACGGGGTTTCGATAAATCCGTACTCGTTAATGCGCGCATACGTAGACAGCGAGTTAATCAAACCGATGTTCGGACCTTCCGGCGTCTCGATCGGACACATGCGGCCATAGTGGGAATGGTGCACGTCGCGCACTTCGAAGCCCGCGCGTTCCCGCGTCAATCCCCCCGGTCCGAGCGCAGAAAGACGACGCTTGTGCGTCAGCTCCGCCAGCGGGTTCGTCTGATCCATAAACTGCGACAGCTGCGAGCTGCCGAAAAATTCTTTGATCGAGGCGATGACCGGACGGATGTTAATAAGCGCTTGAGGCGTAATGACGTTGGCGTCCTGAATCGACATCCGCTCGCGAACGACGCGTTCCATCCGCGACAAGCCGATGCGGAACTGGTTTTGCAGCAGTTCGCCCACGGAGCGAAGCCTGCGGTTGCCCAAGTGGTCGATGTCATCCGTGTTGCCGACGCCATGCAGCAGATTAATGAAATAATTAATCGAAGCGATGATATCGGCCGGGGTAATATGTTTCACCGATTTTTCAATATTGCCGTTCGAAATAATCGTGATCACTTTGCCGTCTTCGAGCGGCGAGAATATATTGACGCGCTGCAGCTTGATCGTATCCGTGTCCGTCAAACCGTTGCTGACGCGGTATTCTTTAAACCCGACGTTGCTTTCCAGGCGCGGCAAAATTTCGTCCAGCAAACGGCGATCGATCAATTGACCGGCTTCGGCGACGATTTCTCCCGTTTCCGGATCGATCAGCGTTTCCGCCAGCCGTTGATTGAACAGACGGTTTTTAATGTGCAGCTTTTTGTTGATTTTATATCTTCCGACATTCGCCAAATCGTAACGCTTCGGATCGAAAAAGCGGGCAATAAGCAAATTCCTCGCGTTTTCGAGCGTCGGCGGTTCGCCCGGGCGCAGCCGTTCGTAAATTTCGATCAGCGCTTTGTCCGTTGAATCCGTATTGTCTTTATCGAGCGTGTTGCGGATGTACTCGTCATCCCCGAGCAATTCGATAATCTCCGCATCCGTGCCAAAACCAAGCGCCCGCAAAAGCACAGTCACCGGAATTTTGCGCGTGCGGTCGATGCGGACGTAAATAATGTCTTTCGCGTCCGTTTCCAGTTCCAGCCATGCGCCCCGGTTCGGAATGACGGTAGCCGTATAAGTTTTTTTGCCGTTTTTGTCGACCTTTGTGCTAAAATAGACACTAGGAGAGCGAACCAGCTGACTGACAATGACCCGTTCCGCTCCGTTAATGATGAAAGTTCCCGTTTCCGTCATGAGAGGGAAGTCGCCCATGAACACTTCCTGTTCCTTCACTTCTCCCGTCTCCTTGTTGAGCAGGCGCACTTTCACTCTTAAAGGGGCCGCATACGTTACGTCGCGCTCCTTCGATTCATCGACCGAATATTTCGGTTCTCCCAAACTGTAGTCGATGAATTCCAAAACGAGATTGCCCGTAAAATCCTGTATCGGGGAGATATCCTGGAACATCTCGCGCAAGCCTTCTTCCAGAAACCAGTCATACGACTTCTTCTGGATTTCAATCAGGTTGGGAACCTCCAGTACTTCGTTAATTCGCGCATAACTTCTTCGCGTACGTCGTCCAAATTGAACAAGATGACCCGCCAACTTTCATTCACCCCTCAATGTCTATTGACTACCAACATGGAAGAAAAAATGGTTCATAAAAATAAAGAAAGTCATTGAAGCGATGAGTAGGGCGCTGCTGCACAAGGTGCCTAACATGTAGATTTGCCCAAAATATAAACATTATACTTCAATGACGAAATTTATTCCTCAACCCCGTAAAAAACTCTTGACATTTTAGTAAACTAAAGACATATATCCCATCCTAATACTGACATTTCTTAATATTATCACATTGAAAAATTGAAGTCAATCCGAACAATGCGGCCTTTCCCGGATGACGCCTTTCCCCCTGCAACAAGCTCATTTTGTCGCCCGGATAATGCGGTATCCTTTGGCTTGGTTAACGACCTCTACACTTGGAAATAACGTTTCCAGCTTGGCAAGCGCGGAAGGCGCGCCCTGCTTTTTTTGTATGACGACCCACAGACGGCCGCCGTCTTCCAGCCGTTCGACCGATTCGGCGAATATCCGGTGCACAAGTTCTTTTCCGGCGCGTATCGGCGGATTCGTCAATATCGTGGTGAACGTCTCGTTCCCGAGCGATTCAAACAAGTCGCTCCGCAGGCAGCGGACGTTGGTCAACCCGTTTCTTCGCGCGTTCTCGCTGGCCAACTGCACCGCTCTTTCGTTGATATCGATCAGCGTCGCGGTGCCTTCCCCGGCCAAATACGCAGCCGCCAGCCCAATCGGTCCGTAGCCGCAGCCGACATCAAGCACTTTCGCGTCGGGAGCGATTTCCATCGTATCGATTAACAGTTTGCTGCCGAAATCGATATTTTTTTTGGCGAACACGCCGGCATCGGTAACGAAAGTGAACGGTTTGCCGCGAAGCGAGATTTCTACGGTGCGGCGATCGTGGCCCGCGGCGGGCTTCGGCGAATAGTAATGGTCCGCCACGCGAATCGTCCCCCTTTCCAAGAGCAAAAAGTCGGTTGATCATACAAAGAACCCCCTTGAAGGATCGCTTCAAGGGGATTCCCGTTTTAAATTATTACTTCACTTCAACTGTCGCTCCGGCTTCTTCAAGCTTCGCCTTAATGGAGTCGGCTTCTTCTTTGGACACTTTCTCTTTGATCGGCTTCGGAGCGCCGTCTACCAGATCTTTCGCTTCTTTCAAGCCTAAGCCGGTAATTTCGCGAACCACTTTAATAACGTTGATTTTGGAAGCGCCCGCGTTGGCCAGAATGACGTCGAATTCGCTTTGCTCTTCGGCTTCCGCCGCACCTGCGCCGCCGCCTGCCACAACCGCAACCGGAGCGGCCGCCGTTACGCCGAATTCTTCTTCGATCGCTTTGACGAGATCGTTCAGCTCTAATACCGTCATCGATTTAATCGCTTCTATGATTTGTTCTTTGCTCATGTGTTAACCCTCCGTATTATCATGAAATTTAGAAAACTAATTAAGCTTGCGCTCCGCCTTCTTGCTTCTCGGCAACCGCCTTGACGGCCAGCGCGAAATTGCGCATCGGCGCTTGAAGCACGCTGAGAAGCATGGACAAGAGCCCTTCTCTGGAAGGAAGATCGGCAAGCGCCTTGATTTGCTCGACGCCGACTACTTTGCCTTCGACGACGCCGGCTTTAATGCTTAAATTCTGATGCTTTTTCGCGAATTCCGACAAAATTTTTGCCGGAGCCACGACATCGTCTTTGCTGAACGCGATGGCCGTCGGTCCGGTCAAATGCTCATCCAGGCCGGTCAGTTCCGCGGCCGCGGTCGCTCTTCTTGCCAGCGTGTTTTTGATGACTTGAAACTCGATTCCCGCTTCGCGCAAAGATTTGCGGAGTTCCGTCACCTCGGCGACGTTCAAACCGCGGTAGTCGGTTACGACCGTGCAGGAACTTTCGCGAAGTTTGGCCGACACTTCCGAAACGATCTTCTGCTTCTCTTCAAGAATTTTTGAGTTTGCCATCCGTACACCTCCTAATGTTCATGCAGTTCATCCTACGGCTTTTCCCGCTTCGAATAAGAAAAGCCTTCGCAGACAACACGAAGGCATGATCGTATGCAAAAATCGAAACCGATCCTTTGCAAATATATCATAATACCT
Organism: Paenibacillaceae bacterium; assembly: GCA_041686835.1. GTDB lineage: Bacteria > Bacillota > Bacilli > Paenibacillales > JAWLCZ01 > JAWLCZ01. The sequence continues at coordinate 6,456 of JAWLCZ010000028.1, forward strand.
CGGCAGGAAATTAAGCCTTTGCGTTGGCACCTGCTGTCTACGGCGAGCATATTCGATTCAATAAACGATATTAGCATGCGTTCGCAAAAAAGTCAAACGATCGATCATGATTTGATCGCCTGCGCGTTCACCCGAACGCTCGGTCCCATCGTCGAGGACACCGCAATGTTTCTCAGGTAAACGCCTTTTGCGGCCGCCGGTTTCGCTCTTTGCAGAGCATCGATCAACGCGCGGAAGTTGTCCAGCAATTTGTCGGCGTCGAACGATACTTTCCCGATCGGCGCATGAATCTGGCCGGCTCTGTCCAGACGGAATTCGATTTTACCGGCTTTAATCTCTTGAACGGCTTTGGCCACATCGAACGTGACCGTTCCCGATTTCGGGTTCGGCATAAGCCCTTTACCGCCAAGCAGACGGCCCAGTTTGCCGACTTCGCTCATCATGTCGGGAGTCGCTACGCAAACGTCGAATTCGAACCAGCCCTGCTGGATTTTGTTGATCAAATCCTGATCGCCGACGTAATCCGCGCCGGCCGCTTCCGCTTCCTTCGCTTTTTCGCCCTTGGCGAACACCAATACGCGTTTCGTTTTCCCGGTTCCGTGCGGCAGAACGACAACGCCGCGAACCGCTTGATCTTGCTTCTTCGGATCTACACCCAAACGAACGGCAACTTCGACCGTTTCGTCAAATTTTGCTTTGGCCGCTTTTTTCACCAGCTCAATCGCTTCCGCCGGTTCATAGCTGGCATCGCTGTCAATGAGCTTGGCCGCTTCCAAATATCTCTTTCCATGTTTAGCCATGCACGTTCCCTCCTTTGTGGTGTTAGCGGATAATCCTCCCACAGGAATGAAGCCATTCCGCAGAATTAATCTTCGATAACGATACCCATGCTTCGCGCCGTGCCTTCAACCATGCGCATTGCGGCTTCAACGGAAGCTGCATTCAAGTCAGGCATTTTTTGTTCGGCGATTTCACGAACTTTGGCGCGTTTTACGGTCGCCACTTTTTTCTTGTTCGGTTCGCCCGAACCTTTTTCGATCCCTGCGGCAACGCGAAGAAGTACGGCAGCAGGCGGAGTTTTCGTCACAAACGTGAACGAACGGTCTTCAAAAACGGAAATTTCCACCGGAATGATGAGACCTGCCTGGTCCGCGGTGCGGGCGTTGAACTCCTTGCAAAAAGCCATGATGTTGACCCCTGCCTGACCTAACGCCGGACCGACCGGAGGCGCCGGGTTTGCTTTGCCTGCGGGAATTTGCAGTTTCACCACTTTGATTACCTTTTTAGCCATGCAAAACACCTCCTTGCCCGTAATGTGGTAGAACGGGATGCTTCCCTCCCACTAACGCAGGTCTATCCGCGCGGATAGACCTCCGAGAAACCTTGCGTCGCCACATCGGAAGAGACTTTCCGATGGGCAAGAAAAGCTTCCGCCGGATGACGAACCATCATCTTCCGAAAAGCTTTTCTTATATTTTCTCCACTTGAGTGAAATCGAGCTCAAGCGGGGTTTCCCTGCCGAACATGTTGACATGCACTTTCAGCTTGCTTTTGTCGGTTATGATCTCTTCCACCGTCCCGACGAAGTTTGCGAAAGGACCGACCTTCACCCGGACGGTTTCCTTCAAATTGAAGTCAATTTTCGGTTTAGGCTCTTCCATTCCCATATGCTTCAGGATGGCCTCGGCTTCCTCGGGCATTAGCGGCGTCGGTTTCGAGCCCGATCCGGTCGAACCTACAAATCCGGTCACGCCCGGCGTGTTGCGAACAACGTACCAGGAATCGTCGGTCTGAATCATTTCCACGAGAACATACCCGGGATACACTTTGCGCATGACGGTTTTTTTCTTGCCGTCCTTGTTGACTACTTCTTCCTCCATCGGAACAAGCACCCGGAATATTTTGTCCTCCATGCCCATCGATTCGACGCGTTTTTCCAAATTGGCCTTCACTTTATTCTCATACCCCGAATAGGTATGAACAACGTACCATCTTTTCTCCATATGAGCCACCTGGATCCGTTTTATTCGAAAATGAGGCGTAGCAATTCAGAAATTCCGAAGTCGAGAATGGCAAAATAAATGGTCACAAACGCAACGGTCGAAATGACGACAATCGTATAGCTCGTCAGTTCTTTACGGTTTGGCCAGCGAACCTTCTTCAATTCGGACCAGCTGTCCGCGAAGAACGAAAATGTGGCTCCGAAGCTTTGCTTCACTTTCGCTAAAAATGCCACAACTACACCTCCAGAAAACTACCTTGTTTCGCGATGAATCGTATGTCGATTGCAATGGCTGCAATACTTCTTCATCTCCATGCGGTCCGGATGATTGCGCTTGTTTTTCGTGGACGTATAGTTTCTTTCCTTGCAGTCCGTGCAAGCCAACGTAATGATAACCCGCATGATGCACACCTCCCGAGACAACCTTCTAACCGAAGCGTCTATGTTTAGACTGGTATTCGTGAAATAAAGACTACCTGAAATACTTTATCACAACGAATATTCCGTGTCAAGGAATATGTGTTGACGCGCATGTTGATGAAAAGTTAGCGATTCATCATCATTATGAGCCAGAAAGGGCGATTGTAAACGCGCTCAAACAAAAAAGCATCCCCTTTGGCGCGGATGCCGTCATCCATGATTCAGTAGCCTATGTTTCGCACTTCCAAATACCGTTCCAGCTTTCGCTTCACACGCTGGAGGGCGTTGTCTATCGACTTCACATGGCGATCCAGATCGACGGCGATTTCCTGATAGGAACGCCCGTCCAAATAAAGCATGAGCACTCTGCGTTCCAGATCGCTCAATATTTCCGACATTTTATCTTCCAGTCCGCTGAATTCTTCCCGGTTGATAATGAGCTCTTCCGGATCGGACACTCTGGAACCGCAAATGACGTCAAGCAGCGTACGGTCGGAATCTTCGTCATAGATGGGCTTGTCCAATGAAACGTACGAGTTCAAAGGAATATGCTTCTGGCGGGTCGCCGTTTTAATCGCCGTAATGATTTGCCGGGTGATGCACAGCTCCGCAAACGCTTTAAACGAAGCCAGCTTGTCCCCGCGAAAATCGCGAATCGATTTATATAAACCTATCATGCCTTCCTGAATAATGTCCTCGCGATCCGCCCCGATCAAAAAATAGGATCGGGCTTTGGCGCGGACGAAATTTTTGTACTTGTTGATCAAATATTCCAACGCTTCGCTATTGCCTTCCCGGACCGCTTCGACGATATCCTCATCCGTCTTGAGGTCATACTCGCTCATTCTCAATTCTTTGAGGTCGACACTCACTATTATCCCTCCGGCCTGCAAGGCTAACAGCATGCTTTCAAAAAAAGTAAAAGTTAGAATAAGTATACATGATGCGGACAATTATCGTCAACCAGTTGCGGACCGGCAGAGCGGCGTACGCGCGTTGATTTGCGGACTTTGGAAACGGTATGCGGTCTTATTCTTCACGACGGCCTTAGTCTTCCCCGCGCCTCCATTTCTCCAAAATCCGGAGCAGGTCTTTGCTCAATCTCGCTTCGAACGTGCTTTGTTTCACCGTTTTGCCTTCGTCTACTTTTTGTCGGATTTCTTTTTGGCCTTCTTTAATATTCAGCAGCAATTCCCGCGCCGCGATGCGCAGCGCTCCCTGTCCGAACGTGACGTTCTGTTCGACGTAATCGGAAGTGGCGACGTAAATTTGCCGCCTGCGGTGCGAAAGCTCGGCGACCAGCCTTTCAATGCATTCGTCGGCGGTTTCCTTTTCTTTCGTAAATTGGATGTTCAGCCCGTTTTGCCTGTACTTCCCTCCAAGCCCCGGAACCTGGTGGGCGTCGAACACGACAATCGTGTTCATCCCCGAGTACGCCCGATAATCGGCAAGCATGGAGATCAGTTTGTCGCGGGCCTCTTCCAGACTGATGTCCTTCAGCTTGCGCAATTCCGGCCATGCGCCGATCATGTTGTAGCCGTCGACAATGAGATATTCCTCCATGACAAGCCTTTACGGAGTCGATTGGCGCTGGCGGACGGTTTCATACATGAGCAGGGAAGCGGCTACCGAGGCATTCAACGAATTGATTCGGCCGAACATCGGAATGTTGACGAGAAAATCGCATTTTTCTTTGACGAGCCGGCCGATGCCTTTATTTTCATTGCCGATGACGATCGCAACAGGGAGCGCCAAATTCGATTCATAGATGTTCTGCCCGGCCGACGCGTCCGCGCCGACGACCCATATTCCCTGTTCCTTCAGCCCGTCTATCGTTTGCGCCAGGTTGGTCACTCTGGCGACAGGCACATATTCGACTGCGCCGGCGGATGTCTTCGACACAACCGCCGTCAACCCCGCAGACCTCCGTTTCGGGATGATGACGCCATGCACTCCGGCGCAATCGGCCGTTCTCAGAATGGAGCCCAGGTTGTGCGGATCTTCGATTTCGTCAAGTATAAGCAGGAATGCGTCCCTGCCGCTTCGCTTCGCCGCCGCGAGCAAATCGTCCACTTCGGCGTACCGGTAGGCGGCAACTTGAGCTACGACGCCTTGGTGCTGAACGCCCCCGGCCATCTGGTCCAGCTTCCTCTTGTCCACGAACTGGACGATGGCGCCTGCCGTTTTCGCTTGCGACACAATCGGCTGAACGAACGTCTTGTTCGCGTTTTCGGCAATCCATATTTTGTTTATCGTGCGGCCGGAGCGGAGCGCTTCCAGTACGGCGTGTTTTCCCGCGATGTATTGTTCCATTAGTCATTTTCCTCCATTTTGATGCAGCGTCACCAGATCGAGCAGTGTTCGCAGCCGCTCAAACTGCTGTTTGCAGTACAAGTAGCCGATCAGGCATTCAAACGCGGTAGCGTGCCGGTACTCCTGGACATCGGCATTTTTCGGCACGGTTCCGGATTTGGCGTTGCGCCCTCTCTTGACGATGTCCGCTTCCTCTTCCGTGAGCAGGGGCAGCCACAACTGCAGCGCTTTCGCCTGCGCTTTCGCCGACACGAACCGCGTAGCCTGCCGGTGGAGATGGTGCGGACGATGGTTGGCCAGCGACAGCAAATATTGCCGGATATACATTTCGTACACGGCGTCTCCGACATACGCGAGCGCGAGCGGATTGAGCAGTTCCGGCGCTTTGGAGGGCGCAAAGCGGAACAAGGACGGATTCATCGGTTCGCCGCTCATTTTCTCCGCCAGCGAATTCCCTGCGGCGTATCTTCCAGGTAGATGCCTTTTTCCGTCAACAAATCGCGAATTTCATCCGCCCGCGCCCAGTTTTTCGCCTTCCGCGCCTCCGTTCTTTCCGCAATCAAGCGCTCGATCTCCTCATCGAGCAGTTCGTCTTGTTCCGTCGGCAGTATGCCCAGTACATCGTTCATCTCCTGAAACAGCTGCAGCGCAAGCTGAAGCGTCTGGCGCGTCACGGCCGGCCGCTGCATGTACAAGTTCGTCTCGCTCACCAGGTCGAACATCGCCGTAATCGCATCCGGCGTGTTGAAATCGTCCTGCATTTTTTGATGAAACCGGCCGCGTATGGAATCGACCGCCTGCGCCAGCGCTTCGTCAACCTGACCGTCCGAGGCGCTCCCCATCCGGTGCTTCAAATTGATGACGCAATTCTCGATGCGTTCCAGGCTGCTTTCGGCCTGCCGCACCGTTTCATCGCTGAAATTAAGCGGGTTGCGGTAATGGGTGGACAGCATAAAAAAGCGCAGCGTCTCCGGCTTCATCGTTTTCAACAAATCCTTCACGTTGATTCCGTTGCCGAGCGACTTGGACATTTTCTCATTGTTGATGTGGATATAGCCGTTATGCATCCAATATTTTACGAACTGCACTCCGTTGAGCGCTTCCGACTGCGCCAGCTCGCATTCGTGGTGCGGAAACTGCAGGTCGTGCCCGCCGCCGTGGATGTCGATCGTGCTTCCGAGATATTTTTTCGCCATGGCGGAGCATTCGATATGCCATCCCGGACGCCCTTCCCCCCATGGGCTCGGCCAATGGATTTCGCCCGGCTTCGCTTTTTTCCATAACACGAAATCCTGCGGATTTTCCTTGCGCTCATCGACCTCGATGCGGATTCCGTACTGCAGCTCTTCGAGATTTTGATGGGACAGCTTGCCGTAATCGGCAAACCGGGTCGTGCGGAAAAAGACGTCCCCTTCTTTCTCGTAGGCGAATCCTTTATCGACGAGGCCCTGGATGAACTCGATGATTTCCGGTATGTTTTCGGTAACCCGCGGGTGAACGGTCGCTTCCTTGATTCCGAGCGCTTTGGCGTCGGCATAGTACGCCGCGATATAACGATCCGCGACTTCCGGAACGGTGAGCCCAGTTTGCTCCGCCTTGCGGATTAATTTGTCGTCCACATCGGTGAAATTGACGACATAGGTCACATCGTAACCGATGGCCGTCAAGTACCGCCGGACGACGTCAAAGAAGATGGCCGGCCGCGCGTTGCCGATATGAATGTAATCGTAAACGGTCGGCCCGCATACGTACATGTTCACTTTGCCCGGCGTTACCGGCTGGAATTCCTCTTTTGTCCGCGACAGCGTGTTATATATTTTCAGCGGCATGTAGAATTACCTCCCATTTTTTTGTTCTGACTGGACGAGCTGTTCGTTCAACCGCTCGATTTCCCGCTTCAGCCCGGCGATCTCCTCCTGCATTTGCCTGAACAGATCGATGACCGGGTCAGGCAGGTTGCCGTGATCCAGTTTGCCCACTCTTACTCCGTTTTGTTTCACCACTCTTCCGGGAATGCCAACGACGGTGCAGTACGGCGGAACTTCGCGCAATACGACGGCGTTGGCTCCGATGATCGAATGATCGCCGACCTTGAACGAGCCGAGCACTTTGGCGCCGACGGAAACGACGACATGATTGCCGATAGTCGGATGCCTTTTCCCTTTCTCTTTGCCTGTTCCGCCTAAAGTGACCCCCTGATACAGCACTACATCGTCGCCGATTTCGCACGTTTCCCCGATGACCACTCCCATGCCGTGGTCAATAAACAGGCGCCGGCCGATTTTGGCTCCCGGATGGATTTCAATGCCGGTAAAAAATCGGTTGGCCTGCGAGATGACGCGCGCTATAGTGTACCAGCCCCGCTTATAAAACCAGTGGGCGATGCGGTGCGCCCATATCGCATGCAGCCCCGAATAGGTGAGGACGACCTCGAACACGTTTTTGGCGGCGGGGTCGTTGTCGAACACGGCCTGGATATCGGATTTTATCGTTTCCATCATTTTACGGAACATCACAATTCCCCTCTTCGTACGAAAAAAACGTCTCTGCAGCCTTATGCCACAGAGACGTTTCACCCGCGGTTCCACTCTGTTTGGGCATCGCTCGTGCGATAGCCCCACTCTGAAGTTCGTAACGTGAACTACCCGGAAAAGCCTACCCTGTTTACCTTGGCGTGTGACGCCGATCTGCAAAGGATCCCTTATGGCGGGGCCTTCGGCAGCAATGCGGCGTCTTCGCGCATTCCACGTGTATACAGCTCGGCTTGACAGCTCACGGGCGCATTTCCGTTTAAGGGGAATGGATAATTCTCAGCCGCGATTATCCTCTCTGTAAATCCCTGCTTAAACGTACTCTCCCGATCATCGCTTTTCGAAGAGACGACGGTGAACCGTCCCTTGTCCGTTATCATTCAATTGCAATATTTAGTATACCCTATACCTCATTTTGTGACAATAAGTCATGAAGCCGCTGCACGACTCTCTTCTTGCCGAGCAAATACAGCGTCTGGTTTAAATCCCGGCCGTGCGTTTGCCCGGTTAAAGCGGCGCGAATCGGCATGAACAGCTGTTTCCCTTTGCACCCGGTTTCGGTCTGCACGTTTTTCAGCATTCCGCGAATGCTCTCCACCGTGTACTCTTCGGCCTGTTCCGCCTGGCGAAGGAAACTGCGCAGAACAGCGGGCACATGATCTTCCGCCATAATCGCTTTCGCCTCATCATCATAATCGAGCTGCTCTTTGAAAAAGAGGGCGGACAGTTCGACGATTTCCGCCGCGCAATTCATTTGTTCCTGGTACAGGCCGACGAGCGCGGTCACCCACTCCATCGTGGAGGCGTCCGGCTTATCCGGAATGTACCCGGCCTTTTGCAGATGCGGCAGCGCCAGTTCGACGATTCTCGACAGCTCCGCTTTTTTCATGTAGTGGTTGTTCATCCAGCTCAGTTTGTTCGTATCGAATACGGCCGGACTTTTGGAGAGGCGGGCCGCGTCGAACACGCGAATCAGTTGTTCCCGCGAAAAAATCTCTTCTTCCCCTTCCGGCGACCAGCCGAGCAGGGCGATAAAGTTGAACAGCGCTTCCGGCAAATAGCCGAGATCGTCATACTGCTCGATAAATTGAATGATCGTTTCGTCACGCTTGCTCAGCTTTTTCCGCTGCTCGTTGACGATTAACGTCATATGGCCGAAAACGGGCGGCTGCCACCCAAAAGCTTCGTAAATCATCAGTTGGCGCGGCGTGTTGGAGATATGATCTTCGCCGCGCAGGACATGAGTGATTCTCATCAAATAGTCGTCAACGACAACCGCAAAGTTGTAGGTCGGAATCCCGTCTTTTTTGACGATGACGAAATCGCCGAAATCGTCCGATTCAAAGGAAATCGTGCCTTTCACCATGTCGTCGAACGCATACGTTTTGTGGTCCGGCACGCGGAAACGGATGCTGGGAACGCGGCCCTCCGCTTCGAGAGCTTGCTGCTGTTCGACCGTCAAGTTGCGGCACTTTCCGGAATAACGCGGCGTTTCTCCGCGAGCAATCTGCTCTTCGCGCTCCTTCTCCAGCTCTTCCTCCGTACAGTAGCATTTGTAGGCGATGCCCCGATCAAGAAGCTGCTGCCAATAGTTACGGTATATGTCCAGTCGTTCCGTCTGGCGGTACGGTCCGTATTCCCCGCCTTTGTCGATGCTTTCATCCCAGTCAATGCCAAGCCATTTCAAATAGGTCAACTGATTTTCTTCGCCGCCTTGAACGTTGCGCTTGACGTCCGTATCCTCGATGCGAATAATGAATTTGCCGTTATGATGCCGGGCAAACAAATAATTGAACAAAGCCGTCCGGGCATTGCCGATATGCAGATGTCCCGTCGGACTCGGCGCATATCGGACGCGAACTTCGCTGGACATGAACATTCCCCTTTCGTGCAACCATATGAAAAATAATTAACAGAAATCATACCATATCTTTCATCAGGCATACAACCGCCTGCGCCGCAATTCCTTCTTCCCGGCCGGTAAAGCCGAGTTTCTCCGTCGTCGTCGCTTTCACGTTCACTTGCGAACGTTCCGCGTCCAGCTTGCTCGCGATCAAATCGGCCATTCGCGGAATGTGCGGCGCCATCTTCGGCCTTTGCGCGATAATCGTCGCGTCCAGGTTGCCGAGCCTGTACCCGTTCTCCCGGGCCAGCTCCCAGACGCGTTCCAGCAGCTTCGCGCTGTCCGCGTCTTTGTACTGCGGATCGTCATCCGGAAAATGAGTGCCGATGTCGCCGAGACCGAGGGCGCCGAGTATCGCGTCGCTTATCGCGTGCAGCAGCACATCGGCGTCGGAATGACCGAGCAGCCCTTTCTCAAAAGGGATCTCCACCCCCCCGACGATGCATTTTCTTCCTCCCACCAGCTGATGCACGTCAAACCCTTGTCCGATTCGAATCATTGCCTTCTCTCTCCCTCATGACGCGCCCGCATGGCGAATTCCGCCCATAGCAAGTCGTCGGGCGTCGTCAATTTGATGTTTCGGTAATCGCCCTCCACGATGCGGACCGTACAGCCGATTCTTTCCACCAGCTGCGAATCGTCCGTTCCGACAAACCGTTCTTCCGCCGCCTTCTCGTGCGCCCGCTTCAGCAAAGAAAGACGAAAAGCTTGCGGCGTCTGTACCGCCCACAAGCTCCGCCGATCCGGCGTGGAACGGACATTTCCGTCCGCGTCTGCGACTTTGATCGTATCTTTCACAGGCACCGCCAGCACCGCGGCTCCCGTCGATTCCGCTTCGCGCCGGCAGCGGACGATATCGTCCGCCGTTATAAACGGACGCACGCCATCGTGCACGAGCACCCATTCCACGTTTGCGGATAAGGCAAGCAGCCCTCTGTACACCGATTCCTGCCGTTCGCCGCCTCCAGCCACGATCGCGCTCACTTTGGCGAGCCCGTAACGTTCCGCATACCGGCGGCAGCGCGGCACGTCGCCTTCCCCGACGACAAGGACGATTTCGCCGATTTCGGCGGTTCGCTCAAACACTTCCAGCGTATGTACGATAACCGGTTTATCGCCCAAAACAACGTACTGCTTGCTCTCCGCCGTTCCCATCCGCGTGCCTTTTCCCGCGGCGACGACAACCGCTCCGGTGTTCCCCATAACGTATCCCTGCCTGCAAATCAATTATGAATTACTATATATCATAATCGTTTTACAGCGCTTTTTCCAATAGTTTCGGTTTGGCGAAAATCATCCGGCCCGCGGACGTCTGCAGCACGCTCGTCACAAGCACCTCGAGATTCATGCCGATGAAATCGCGGCCGCCTTCGACGACGATCATCGTCCCGTCATCCAAATAGGCGACGCCTTGCCCGTATTCCTTGCCGTCTTTAATGACCTGCACCAGTATTTCTTCTCCCGGCAGCACGACAGGCTTGACCGCATTCGCGAGATCGTTGATGTTCAGCACCGACACGCCTTGCAGTTCACAAACTTTGTTCAAGTTAAAATCGTTCGTGATCACTTTGCCCTGCAGCACTTTCGCCAGTTTGACCAGCTTGCTGTCCACTTCCGAAATCTCTTCGAAATCGCCCTCGTAAATGAGAACTTTGACGTCCAGTTCCTTCTGAATCTTGTTTAAAATATCGAGTCCCCTGCGTCCGCGGTTCCGCTTCAGCAGATCGGACGAGTCGGCAATATGCTGCAGTTCCTCCAGAACGAACTCGGGGATGACCAGCGTCCCCTCAATAAATCCGGTTTTGCAAATGTCCGCGATTCTGCCGTCGATAATGACGCTCGTGTCCAAAATTTTATGCTCTTCGAAAATTTTCGGATCCCTTCTCCGCTCTTTTGTATAACCGTTGACGGAAAAAAGCGAAACCATTTCTTCTTTTTTCTTGTAGCCGATACGAAACCCCGCATATCCGAGAAAAATCGTCATGAGGACGGGCAGCACGGTGCCGGCCCAGCCCATTTTGGCAAGCGACGGGAACAGCAGAACGGAAATAAGTAAACCGACGATAAGTCCGACAATGCCTGCTAACAGATCGGGAACGGGAACGTTTTCCAGCTTTTCTTCACACCGATGGATCAGCCGCATTCCATAATCGGCCATCCAAGACGCGGCCCAAAAAAAGATGACGGCGCCGGCGGCCATAAACCAATACGACTCTCCCTTCCAGCCGGACACGCCCAGAACGGATTCCATCAACTCCGTAACAGGCCGTTCCGCGATTTTGCCCGCATAAAACCCGAGCAAACCGCCAAGTACCGCAAACAGCAATTGCAGCCACTTTTTAACCATAGATTCACCTCCGCTGATTTGGCAACACCCCGCCGGCCTTCGCGGGGCAATTTATTACAATTATGAACCAATTTCGGAAAACCTAATCATCGATTTGTTCAATTGAATTGCACGGATCGTTTTTATATAATGAAATTGGACATTGAGCATAGTCGAGGTGGTTGAAATGAGCGCCCCCAACCTGAAGCAATTTCAGGAACAAGTTTCTGATTTGTTGCTCCGTCACCGCAGTCTGTTGGATGTGTTAACGAAATACCAGCAGTCGAATTCGTCTGTAAACCGTTCCGTTATCAAATCGATTACCGAGTGCGGCTGCATTGAAGTCAACGCCCGGAAGCAGCCCCTTTCCGAAAATATGACGATGGACGAAGCGAAAGCGGCGCTCGAAACGCATATATCCGGCCGCTTGTGCGAACATTGCAAAGACATCGTAACATCGGAATTGGGAAAAAATCTGTTTTATATGTCCGCGCTGTGCAACTTGCTGGACGTCAGCATGGAGGAAGTTGTGTCGGCCGAGTCGAAAAAATGCTCGACGCTAGGTTTTTTCAATATGTCTTAACAACGCGAAAAAGCATCTATTCTCCTTTCCTGAGGAAAATAAATGCTTTTTATTTTTCCGTCATGCGGCGTATATTAAATTTCCGATTTTACCGGTTCGTCCCCGACATTTTGCTGTTGTTCGTCGGCTATATCGCGGTCACCGTTTTTTTTTAAGCCGTACAGGGCATATAAAACGAGCGGTATAAAGATCAATTTGGTCAATGTGCCCGGGTAAGAGACGGCAAGCAGGATGGCCACAGCGACAATGATCGGCGTGATCCATACGGCCGATCGGGGAATGCCCACTTTTTTAAAGCTCGGGTATTTGATCGTGCTGACCATCAGAAAGGACAAAAGCAGCGTACAAATAATGAGAAACACCGTCGGAATTTCACGGTGAAACAACGCCAGCGTGCTCAGAACGCCGCCGGCCGCCGGTATCGGAAGACCGACAAAATAACCCGGGGTTGCGGCAACCACATTAAACCGCGCCAGGCGCAGGGCGCCGCATATCGGGAATACCGCAGTCGCGAACCATCCCGCTGCCTCCAAATGCTGAAAAGCCGCCACATACATGATGAATGCGGGGGCGACGCCGAAGGAAATGACATCGGACAACGAATCCAGTTCTTTCCCGAACTCGCTTTGGACGTTTAACGCCCTGGCGACCCGTCCGTCCAGCCCGTCCGTCAGCATGGCCACAATGACCAGAATCGCGGCCATTTCCGGCTTCTCGTTAAATACAAGGATGATGGCGATAATTCCAAGGAGCAGGTTGCCTACCGTAAACACGCTTGGAAGGGATTTCGTCAACATAAGCGGTCTCCACCTCTAAATTTACTATGCCCCAAAACAAAAGGATTCGTTTATAATTCATATTACCGATTCTGGCGACTTTATGCAATTTCGTTTTTCGGACGGGCGGAACGCACGTTAAATGTGCCGGTCTATGAATACTTGCTCCTGGATGCGCTTCAGCCCTTCCTTGATCGCACGGGCCCGCACTTCTCCGATACCGTCGACTTCGTCCAATTCTTCAATGGTCGCCATCATCATATGAGGCAGACGCTCAAAGCGTTCCACCAAATTGGAAGTGATGACGGAAGGCAGCCGCGGAATTTTGCCGAGCACGCGATATCCCCGCGGGGAGATGGGCTCTTCCAAAATGGTGTTCGAATATGGATAGCCGAGCAGGCGTATGATGTTATGGTGCTCCAGAAGCTCATCCGAAGATAACCGTTTCAATCCTGCGCGGACTTCCTTGATTTTTTCATCGGAATCGTCACGGCAGTAATCCTTCAACAGAAGCACCGCTTCATGATCGATGTTCGCCACCAGTTCGTCGAGCTGCATGCTGATTAACCGGCCTTCCGTGCCCAGCTCGTTAATATATTTTTTAATTTCCGCTCTGATGCGCAGCACCATTTCGACGCGCTGGATCACATTGGCCACATCGTGCAGCGTCACCAGTTCCTCGAATTCGGAAGCCCCCAAATTCGTCAACGCCTGATCGAGAACCGCCTTGTATTTTTCCAGCGTTTGAATCGCCTGGTTCGCCTTGGCCAATATGACCCCGATATCTTTAAGCGCATAGCGCAAGTTGCCCCGATAAAGCGTGATGATATTTCTTCTTTGCGAAATGGAAACGACAAGCTTCCCGGTTTGTTTGGCCACCCGTTCGGCCGTACGATGACGTATCCCGGTTTCGATGGAGGGAATGGAAGAGTCCGGTATAAGCTGCGTATTGGCGTACATGATTTTTTTGAAATCTTCACTCAAAATAATGGCCCCGTCCATCTTGGCCAACTCATACAAATAATTAGGCGAAAAATCGCAGTTAATCGAGAACCCCCCGTCGACAATTTCCATCACCTCCGGGCTGCACCCTACGACGATGAGCGCCCCGGTCTTCGCGCGCAGCACGTTTTCCAGTCCTTCCCGAAAGGCGGTGCCGGGAGCGACAAGTCTGAGCAGTTCGCTCATGACGTCTTGTTTCTCTTCTTCTTTCACGCTGCTACCCCCCTATCCTAACGCTGCATTCAACGCATCTTGAACGGTGCTTACACCGATAATCTCCATTCCGTCCGGATGATTCCACCCTTTTAAACTTTTTTCGGGCATAATCACTCTTTTGAAACCGAGCTTTTGCGCTTCTTTGACGCGCTGCTCGATTCTCGATACCGCTCTCACTTCTCCGGTAAGCCCGATTTCGCCGAAGATGACGTCGTCCGCTTTCGTCGGCACATCTTTAAAGCTGGAAGCGATGCTGACCGCCGCCGCCAAATCAACCGCAGGTTCGTCGAGCTTGATCCCTCCGGCCACGTTCAAATAAGCGTCCTGGTTCTGCAAAAACAACCCGACCCGCTTTTCCAGCACGGCGATGATTAACGATAAGCGGTTATGATCGATGCCGGTCGTCATTCTGCGCGGCGTAGGAAAATTCGTGGAACAGACCAGCGCCTGCAGCTCGACGAGCACGGGTCTTGTACCCTCCATGCTGGCCACGACGGTCGAACCGGCTACGCCGAGCGGCCTTTCCGACAAAAACAGCTCCGACGGATTCGTCACTTCTCCCAAACCGGATTCGTTCATTTCAAATATGCCCATTTCGTTGGTCGAGCCGAAGCGGTTTTTGACCGCCCGCAGCAGACGGTACGAGTGATGGCGTTCCCCTTCAAAATATAGCACACAGTCGACCATATGTTCCAGCAGCCGCGGTCCGGCAATCGCCCCTTCTTTGGTGACATGGCCGACGAGGACGGTGGCAATCCCTTTCATTTTGGCCAAACGCATGAAAAGCCCGGTGCACTCCCTTACCTGCGACACGCTGCCGGGAGCGGACGCCACCTGCGGCTGGTATACGGTCTGTATCGAGTCGATGACCATAAAATCCGGCTGAATTTCTTCAACCGCCTCTTCGATTCTTTCCATGTCCGTCTCGCACAACACGAAAAGTTGGGGAGAAAGCGCATGCAGACGGTCGGCGCGAAGCTTGATTTGCGCCGCCGACTCTTCACCGCTCACGTACAGCACTTTCAAGCCTTGCTGCGCCAAAGAAAAGGACGTTTGCAGCAGCAAAGTCGATTTGCCGATTCCCGGATCGCCCCCGACCAATATGAGCGAACCGGGCACGACGCCGCCGCCGAGCACGCGGTTCAACTCGCGAATGCCCGTCTGAATCCGCGGTTCGCTGGCACTTTCTATATGTATGATCGATGTCGGCTTTTCTTTCACCGCAAATAACGGATTTACTCCGTGCGTTTTAACGACCTTTTCCACTTCTTCGACCATGCTGTTCCAGGACTGGCATCCGGGGCATTTTCCCATCCATTTCGGCGATTCGAAACCGCACTCCTGGCAGCAAAATTTCGTTTTTACTTTTGCCATCGATACCCCTCTGTCATCGTTTAATCAAAGTTTACCATGCCGTTTCCATTGTGAAAACCCCTGCAATTCGTTCGCGCCGAATAGCCGAATGACGGAAAAAGCGGTTGTCGAAGGCTCGTATCGTTAAAAAAGCATTCCGGCAGGTTCCAAGGCAGACACCTGCGGAATGCTCATGTTCGCTGCCGGGCCGGGGCCGTTCAAGCCCTGGCCGTCATTTCCTCGCTGCGCGTAACGACGAGATCGCCGTTTTGTTCGTCGATAATCAACTTGTCTCCTTTCGATATGCCTCCCCGCAGCAGTTCCTCCGACAAACGATCCTCGATATGCTTTTGAATGGCGCGGCGCAGCGGCCGAGCCCCGTAAGTCGGATCGAAACCTTCTTTGGCGAGGAACGCCTTGGCGCGATCGGTCAAGGTAAAGTCGACTTCCTGTTCCTTCAACCGTTTGCGCAGTTCTTCCGACATTAACGTAACGATCTGGGCGATATGCTTTTCTTCCAGCGAGTGGAAGACGATGATTTCGTCAATCCGGTTCAAAAATTCCGGCCGGAAGCTCTTTTTCAGCTCGCTCATCACTTTATCTTTCATATTGTTGTAATCTCTGCCGGCGTCTTCTCCCGTCGTAAAGCCGAGCGTGGTGTTTTTCTTGATCGTTTCCGCGCCCACGTTCGAAGTCATGATGATCAGCGTGTTCCGGAAATCGACCGTTCGTCCTTTAGCATCCGTCAAGCGGCCGTCTTCCAGCACTTGCAGCAAAATGTTGAATACTTCCGGATGCGCTTTTTCAATTTCGTCGAGCAGAACGACGGAATACGGTTTGCGGCGCACCTTCTCGGTGAGCTGCCCGCCTTCTTCATAACCGACGTACCCCGGAGGCGCCCCGATAAGGCGGGATGTCGTATGCTTCTCCATATATTCGGACATGTCGATCCGGATGACCGCGTTTTCGTCGCCGAACATCGCTTCGGCCAACGCTTTCGCCAGTTCGGTTTTGCCCACGCCGGTCGGACCGAGGAAAATGAACGAGCCCATCGGCCGCTTCGGATCCTTGAGTCCGGCTCTCGCCCTGCGGATCGCCCGGCTGACCGCCTTCACCGCCTCATCCTGCCCGATGACGCGCTCGTGCAGTATCGATTCCATCTTCAAGAGCCGCTCGGTTTCCTCTTCGGCCAGCTTGCTTACCGGAATACCCGTCCAGCTTGCCACGACTTGCGCGATGTCTTCGGGAGTGACCTCGGAATCGGTGCGGCCTTGTTTTTCTTTCCATTCGTTTTTCGTTCTTTCCAGCTCTTCGCGCATTTTTTGTTCTTTATCGCGCAATGCCGCCGCTTTTTCGAATTCCTGGCTTTGCACCGCCGCGTCTTTTTCTTTTCTTATGTCTTCCAGACGGCTTTCCAGCTGTTTCAAATTCGGCGGCACGGTGTAGGAACGCAGCCTTACTTTCGAGCTCGCTTCATCGATCAGGTCGATCGCCTTATCCGGCAGAAACCGATCCGTAATGTAGCGGTCGGACAATTTGACCGCCTGTTCGATGGCTTCGTCGGTAATTTTTACGCGATGGTGCGCTTCGTACCGATCGCGCAGTCCGTGCAAAATCTGTATGGCTTCTTCAGGCGTAGGCTGGTCAACGGTAATCGGTTGGAAACGGCGTTCCAGCGCCGCGTCTTTTTCGATATATTTTCTGTATTCGTCAAGCGTCGTCGCTCCGATGCACTGCAGTTCGCCTCTGGCCAGCGCCGGTTTCAAAATGTTGGAAGCGTCAATCGCTCCTTCCGCGCCGCCGGCACCGATCAGCGTATGGAGTTCGTCGATGAACAGGATAATGTTGCCGGCCTGGCGAATTTCATCCATAATTTTTTTCAGCCGGTCTTCGAATTCGCCGCGATATTTCGTGCCGGCGACGACCGAACCCATATCGAGCGTCATGACCCGTTTGTCGCGCAGCGTTTCGGGAATTTCGTTGTTGACGATTCGCTGCGCAAGTCCTTCGGCGATGGCCGTTTTCCCTACCCCGGGCTCGCCAATCAGTACGGGATTGTTTTTCGTCCTTCTGCTCAAAACTTGAATGACCCGTTCAATTTCCTTGCTTCTGCCGATAACCGGATCCAGATTGCCGTCTTTGGCGGCCGCCGTCAAATCCCGGGCCAAGCTGTCCAGCGTCGGCGTATTGACGTTCGCCGTGTTGCCGTGGTTGGAAGAAACCGCTTCGCTGCTTCCGAGCAGCTGCAGCACCTGCTGGCGGGCCTTGTTCAGGCTGATCCCCAGGTTGTTCAGCACCCTTGCGGCGACCCCTTCGCCCTCGCGAATCAATCCGAGCAAAATGTGTTCCGTTCCGACATACGTATGGCCCAGTTTTCGCGCCTCGTCCATCGACAGCTCAATCACTTTTTTCGCGCGCGGCGTATAGGCGATGTTGGTCGGCTGCTCTTGTCCTCTGCCGATTAACGACTCCACTTCGTCCTGGATTTTTTCGAGACCGAGTCCGAGCGCGATGAGCGCTTTGGCGGCAATCCCTTCGCCTTCGCGAATCAGACCGAGCAAAATATGCTCCGTTCCAATATTGTTATGACCTAAACGGACAGCTTCCTCCTGCGCCAAAGCAAGCACTTTTTGCGCGCGTTCCGTAAACCTGCCAAACATCATTCAACTGCACCTCCATAATGTTATTATATCGTTATATCGATTTTTTGTATTCCGTGCGGATTGTTATAGGCATATTATCCCGGTATGTCAGCGAGCCGCTCGCGGATGATTTCCGCCCGGCGGACATCCCGCTCATCTGCGGAAAGCTTTCCTCCTGCGTACTGCTGCAAAAATCCGGGCTGCGTCATCACCATCAGTTCATTCAATACGCTTGGCGTAACGTTTTGAATGAGTCCGAGATCGATGCCGAGCCTTACGTCGGACAATCGCTGGGCGGCTTCCTTCGAATCCATAATCGCCGCATGGGACAAAATGCCGTAGGAACGGTACACCCGATCCATGATGCGGTGCCTCGATTCCAGAAGCAGCTTCTGCCTTGCCGCTCTTTCATGCTCCATGATTTGTTTGGCGACACTGTACAAATTATCGATAATTTCTTCTTCCGATTGCCCGAGCGTGATCTGGTTCGAGATTTGAAACAAGTTGCCTATCGCTTCGCTGCCCTCCCCGTATAGGCCCCGCACGGCCAGTCCGACCTGCGTGATCGCCGACAGAATACGGTTAATCTGCTGCGTCAGGACAAGCGCGGGGAGATGCATCATCACCGATGCTCTTATTCCGGTACCGACATTGGTCGGACAGCTGGTCAAATAGCCTCTTTTTTCGTCAAACGCATAGTCGAGCTCCGATTCGAAAATATCGTCGATACGGTTCGCCAATTTCCATGCTTCCTTAATTTGAAAGCCGGGATACAGACATTGGATTCTGAGATGGTCTTCTTCATTCACCATAATGCTGATCGACTCGTTATCGCTCAAAATGACCGCGCCGTTTCGCGACTCGTTGGCAAGGTTCGGGCTGATCAAATGTTTCTCCACCAGCACCTTTTTTTCCAACTCGTTCATTTCCGAAAGCGGGAGCATCTCAAAATGTCCGAGCGTCCGCAATTCAGCATTATGGAGAAGCGCCGTCACCCGATTCAGCACTTCCAGCGACTGCTGGTTCGTTGCCAGCATCGGAAACGGATATGGACGCAAATTTCGGGCGATACGGACCCGGCTGCTGATGACGATATCCGAATCCGGTCCTCTGCCTTTCATCCATTCGCTTAGCGCTTCATTCGTATATCTTCGCGATGGCATACCATACTCCTCCTTACTACCATCATTGCTTCGATTTTCGGCAAGGCCGCTCTCCCGCGCCGGGCAGTCCTAATGTTCCCCGGATATTTTTTTCTCCAGTTCCCGAATCTGATCGCGTATTTTGGCGGCCAGCTCGAACTCTTCGCGTTCGACCCGGTGCATCAGTTCCCTTTTTAATTTATCGATCTCTCTTTTGTATTTGATTTGCCCTCCGGTGCGTTTCGGCACTTTGCCGACATGGACGGTGTTGCCGTGCACTCTTTTAAACAGCGGATCCAGCCGATCGTTAAAATATTGATAGCACGAACTGCAGCCGAATCGGCCCAGCTTGCCGAATTGGGAATACGTCAATCCGCACTGCTCGCAGCGCAATGATTGCGGCTTTGCCCCGACGGCATTGCTGCCGGCCGGTTCGAAATCGAGAAAACCCGACAGCAGATTATGGATGGAAAAGCCGTTCGCGGTTCCCGGAATCAACTCCCCTTTTTCCCTGGCGCATGACTCGCAAATGTGAAATTCCGTCTTTTCACCGTTGACGATTTTGGTAAAATGCAGTGTCGCCGGCCGTTTGCCGCATTCCTGACAAATCATCGACCGATCCCCTCCCTTATCTGGTAAATAAACAGATCAGCATCGCCTTCAGCAATTTCGCTCTGATTTCATCCCGCAAAGGAAGCTTTACGGTAAGAACGTCTCGGGAAATTGCCGTTTTGAGCAGATTTGCTTCTCTCTGGGATATATGATTGCCTTCCCTCAACTGATAAATCAGCCCTTCCGCAGCCGATTGATCGATTTGCTCGCCGATGGTGCGGAAAATATGTTCATGCAGCGCGTCATGGGACGGCAGTTCCACTTTTTGTATGCGGATGTACCCTCCCCCGCCCCGTTTGCTTTCGACCAAATACCCTTTCTCCAGCGTAAAACGGGTGCTGATCACATAATTGATCTGCGACGGTACGCACCGGAACTGATCCGCGAGATCGCTTCGCTGAATTTCCACGGTGCCTTTCGGGCTTTCCTGCAGCATTTGCTTTAAATACTGTTCAATGATATCAGAGATGTTGCGCATTCATACTTCCTCCATGACAAGAAGCGAATTGACTTTGACTATCTTTGACTTTGATTTTATTATATACACAAATTCCTATTTTGCCAAGTGCTCTCTGTTAAATTATTGTTCATCGGCAGCCGTTTTTATTCCGGAATAAAATGAAAAATCGTCCGGAACCCTTAATTCGTGGGAACGAACGCTTCATTTCCCCGCTTCAGGTACCGCAAATGCCATTAGGACCTGTATATCTGCCAAGACATGGAGATAACAGCGGTCGTCGATATCCTTTATGGTATGTTGCAGAGATGCCGTAGGGACACGGTAGTAAGCCTGTGGGAGGTTGTGGCGGACTTGAAGGAAAATGACGGAGTTGTAAAGACCTCTGAGGGAAATCCATGAAGAATCCATGGGAGATCCCCGATGGGATACAAAATGAACTCGTGCTGTTGAATTCATATTGTCTTCGTGCATGAAGGGTGTACGGTTATTTATGCAATGCGCATGGGGATCGTGGTTATTTATGCAATTCCGCACGGGGGTGGTATTGGAGGTCGAAGTTGATATACCGGCATCTCTGGCTGTTAATCGGGTTTCGGGTTGCGCTGCGGCATTTTGAACACCGCGTTAGGAATAAGCGCCTCTGAAGGTCTAAAGACGCTGGAAGGAAGGATGTCTTTTGAAGATAAAACCCCCGCAAGGTCTTATCGCGTCAAAACGGTTGCGATTTGCACGAAAACATGACGATTAGCGCCCCGTCAAGGTCTTATCTCACTAAAAATCATGGAAAATGACGTGGATAACGCCCTCTCAGGGACTTATTTCAAAATCGAACCCGTCAGCTATCTGTTACATCGCTTGGCACCTGTTCAATGAAAAAAGAAAAGATTCTTCTGGTAGACGTTCCAAAAGAATCTTTTCTTTGTTTGCCCGCTTCGTTCGACTCTCACGTGGA
>JAWLCZ010000029.1:0-27614 GCA_041686835.1 Paenibacillaceae bacterium
GGAATCAAGAAAAAATTAACAAAATTGTTTGTTGACACATCAAAAACGTTCCCCTATGATCTTCGTGAGTACTCACTCTTATCCGTGAGGAAACTCGTTCTATGATGTCTCTTATGTTCATATTTGCTATACATATGCCAAAGAGGAGCAGACCCCGACTTTGGTCCAGGATAAAAACTGATCCGTAGTCGATATTCATCGCGGGCCGCAGCTTATATGCTTATAACCGGACACTCATAATGAAAGAGGCGCATAACATTTGAGGGGAACGTGCCGTCTCTTTCTTCTAAGAGAAGTACAAACCGAGTTGGAAGGTGTGAACAAGCTTGATTAGATTAACCGAGTTTTCCATGAAAAACGTAGCGGCAGTCTTCATTATCATGCTGCTGCTGGTGGGAGGGGGTACATATGCGGCCAACACGCTGAAAATGGAGAGCATGCCGGACATTTCATTTCCGGTTGTAGTGATAAGCACGCAATATGTCGCTCCCCCTAAAGACGTGCTGGAGGAAATCACCAAACCGCTGGAAAAGGCTGTCTCCGGTATTGAAGGAATCAAAAATCTCACCTCCACGTCCAGCGACAACTTCTCGCAAATTATTGTCGAACTGGAGCAGAGCATAAAAGTGGAAGACGCCAAAAGAGACGTGGAAAGCCTGATTTCCAACGTCAAGCTTCCGAACAGCGCCGAGAAACCTAAAGTGATGACGTTCGGATTCGCTTCCGAACCCGTTTACTACTTGTCCCTTTATGGCGAGAACGGAATGAACCAGGCCGAACTCGACAAAATCTACAAGGATGTCATTTTGCCTGCCTTTAACTCGTTAAAAGGGATCGATCACGTCGATTCCATCGGCAACGGAGAAGCCAAATTGAATATCCGACTCGATGTGAACGCAATCAACAATTACGGGTTGACCCCGGCCCAGGTGGCCAACTCGATCAGGGCTTCGCTCGTTTCCAGCCCGGCCGGTTCGGTTGATCTCGACGGAGACACTCAAATGGTCCGCGTAACGGGCGAATTCGATACGATTTACAATTTGGAAAACATGCAGATTACGACGCCCCAAGGCGATGTCGTCTTGTTAAAGCAAATCGCCAAAGTGGAGGCGATCACCGAATCGACGTTCATCAGCCGTTTGGACGGTAAGCCGGCCATCGGCGTCAATCTCTACAAAACGAAAGATGCGAATACGGTTGAATTTAATGATGCCGTAGATAAGCTGATCGAAGGATGGAAAAAAACCGAACCGAACATCAAGTTCCATACGATCTACAATTCGGCAACCGATATCAAGCATTCCATTGACGGCATGCTGCGCGAAGGAACGCTCGGCGCCGTTCTTGCTTCGATCATGATTTTGCTGTTTTTGCGCAACGTCCGCATGACGCTTATCGTCCTTGTATCCATCCCGTTATCGTTGCTCGTGACGTTGCTGCTCATGGCTTCGCTGGATATCTCGTTGAACATCATGACTTTGGGCGGTATGGCCATCGCCATTGGACGGGTCGTCGACGACAGCATCGTCGTGATCGAAAATATATACAGCCAGCTGCTGAAAGCGCAGGAGCGCAACGAATCGGTGATTAAGCTGGCCACGAAGCAGGTGGCGTCGGCGATCACGTCATCGACGATTACGACGGTGGGCGTATTCGGTCCGATTGCGTTTGTCAGCGGTGTTGTCGGCGAAGTGTTCCGTCCTTTTGCCATCACACTCGCATGTGCCCTGTTGTCTTCTTTGCTCGTCGCCTTGACCGTCATTCCGATGCTGGCCAAGATCATGGTGTTGAGAAGCAAAAAAATCGCGCATCAGCACGAACAAGCGCAAGGGCGCATCGTATCGCTCTATAAAAAAACGCTGCTCTGGTCCCTAAAGCATCGGGTGAAGACGCTTCTTATCGCCGGACTGATGTTTGTGCTTTCTTTCGTGCTTATCGTACCGCAGTTGGCTGTTTCTTTCATGCCGGAAAGCGAATCGGACACTTCCATGCTGTTCAGCATTCAAATGCCGCGGGAAACGTCGTTAGAGACGATGGATTTAAAGATAAAAGAAATCGAGTCGCTTATGAAGGAAGCCAAAGACACCCAGGGCAGACCGTTGTTTACCTATGTCGAATCTTTGATCGGCTATAATTTCGGCAGCGAAAGAATTCCGTACAGGAGCATGATATTTACGCAAGTATCGGAAGGAACCGACGCCAAAAAAGTGCTGAACGAGTATAAAGAAAAAATGTTATACGAATTGCCGCAAAGCTCCAACGTTGAAGGACAGCTTCTCGGATTCGGCCCTCCCGGATCCGGAACCGACTTTTCCTATTCGTTGAAGGGCGAAGATATCATAGCGCTCCAGCAGGCAGCCCAAACGGTAAAAGAAAAAATGAAAGAGTTCCCGGAACTGAGCGATATTAAAGACAGCCTCAGCGAATCCAAAAAGGAAGTCGAAGTGCTGGTCAACCAGGACAAAGCCCGACTGTACGGTCTGACAGCGGGGCAAGTGATTGAAACGGTCCGCAGTTGGGTCGGCGAAGAAAATTTAGGGGATATCCGTTTTGATAACGTCCTCTATGAAACGACGGTGGAATTGGATCCGTCATTCAAAAATTCGGTTGAAAAAATCGGCCAGTTTATGATCAAAACGCCAACCGGCGCTACCGTAAATTTGAGCGACATCGCCAAAGTAAGACAAATCGACGCGCCTGTCGCCATTTCCCGCGAAATGCAGGTGCAGGTCATCAACGTAACCGCCAAGATCAACGGTGCGGACAAAGGCGGAATCAGCAATAAAGTATCTGCGGCTCTGAACGCAATCGAACTGCCCTCCGGCGTAAGCCGCGAAGTCAAAGGGGTATCCGACGACATTCAGAAAAGCTTCTCCGAAATGTTTGTCGCCATGGCTGCGTCGATCTTTATCGTCTATTTGGTCATGGTGCTTGCGTTCGGCAACGCCAGCGCCCCGTTCGCAATATTGTTCTCGCTGCCGCTTGCGGCTATCGGCGGACTGCTCGGGCTGCTCATCACCCGCGAGTCGATCAACGTCACCTCGCTCATCGGATTTTTGATGCTGATCGGTATCGTCGTTACGAACGCCATCGTGCTCGTCGATCGGGTTCAGCAACTGCGCGAGCAAGGTTATGCGGTGAGAGAGGCATTGATTGAGGCCGGAATGACGCGTTTGCGCCCGATTATCATGACCGCCGGAGCGACAATCTTTGCGCTTATGCCGCTTGCACTGGGTCTGTCGAAAGGGACGATTATTTCAAAAGGGTTGGCTGTCGTCGTCATCGGCGGGTTAACGACTTCCACCCTGTTGACGCTGGTCATCGTGCCGATCGTCTACGAATTAATCCATTCGTTCAAACGGAGAGTGGCCCGTTTGTTCAAACGAAAATCCGAAGCATCCGTGCAATCCGCCGCTCATGGCGTGAATTGATTTCGGAGATTAAATACCGGACAAGGAGAATGAGATATGAAAGTGACCCGAAGCATGAAAACGATAGGAATGGTCGTTCTCGGGGCTGCGGTGTTGGCCGGTTGTTCGGCCAAACCGTCGGCGAACCCAGCTGGAGTGAACGCTAGCGAACAGCAAATCAAAACCGTTAAAGTGACCAAAGTCACAAAACAGAAAATCGGTGAACCTGTAGAGCAGGTAGCCGATGTCGTCTCCTCCCTGCAGATCGATGTGACGCTGAAAGTTGGCGGTGACGTTCAACAAGTGCTCAAAAAACGCGGCGACACCGTAAGCAAGGGCGAAACGATACTGAAGCTCGATCCAACCGATACCTTGCTGCAAAAGGAAAAGAGCGCGCTCGGCATAAAAAGCGCCCAAGCCCAATTAACGAAGGCGAAAGAAGATCTCGAGAACGGCATAACGGAAATGAAGAACTCCATTATCAAAGCGGAAGAAGCTTTAAAAGAAGCGCAGAAAAACTATAACAAGCTGCGCAACGATTACGATTTGGGCCTGGTCAGCAAAAATCAGCTGGATCAAGCGGAAACGCAAGTCAACAATCTACAACTCGATGTCGATATGCTGAAACAAAAATTGCACACGATGGAAACGACCAATTCGCTTGCGCCGTTGGAAGTGCAGCTCCAATCTTCAAACCTGGCGCTGAAAGAGGTCGAGAGGGCTCTGGAAAATCATAACGTTAAAGCGCCGATCAGCGGAATTTTGACCGATCTGACGGCGGAAGCCGGAATGACGCTGCCGGGCGGATTTAAAGTCGGACAAATCGTGCAGATGAATCCGATCAAAATCAAAGCCGATCTGACGGAATCCGCCGCCAAGCTGGTTGAAGGCAAAAAAGAACTGACGTTTTACGTTCCGGGAAGCAGTGAGAAGATGAAAGGCAAAATTACGTATTTGGCCAAAGTGATGAGTCCGCAAAGCAAGTCTTATCCGCTGGAACTGGAAGTGCCCAATGCGGACATGAAGCTTCGCCCGGGCATGAAAGTGCAGGTACAGCTTACGAATGAAGCGGAGCAAGTCGTCGTTGCCATTCCGACGACGAGCATCGTCCGCGAAGGCAGCGAAACTTACGTATTCGTTCTTGCCGGCGACCATGCAGAAAGACGCAAGGTAGAGCTGGGCCGTCTGAACGGCTCCGTTCAAGAAGTGATTTCCGGCGTTAAGGAAAACGACCAATTGATCATTTCCGGACAGCATCAATTGAAGGATAAAGAAAAGGTACAGCTGGCCAAATAATTTTTCCACATCGTTCATTTGAATCATAACATACCAGCAGAAACATGAAGGAGGAGCTATCCGTGAAAACGAACTGGAAAAAAATCGCGTCCACTGTCGTCATCTCGTCTGCATTACTGACATCCGGTTATTCCGTGTTGGCGGCCGAAGCGCCTGCACCCGTACAGACCACGGCAAAATACAAGCTGGATCAATCGCTGCAGGTGGAAATCAAAAGCTTGCTGAACGAACGCACTTCAGATGGAACGCGTATCGGAGCCGTCATTCGCATGATAAATAACGGGACAAAAATAACCAGGGTCCCCGAATACGAACTTCGGGTCAAAACGAACGACGGCATTGAATACACCCTGCAGCCGAGCGCTACGAATGCGCGTTCCATTCAACCCAAATCTCAGGTCGAATTAAGCTATCTGTCGTTGATTGACCGGAAAGACGCTTTCTCCATTTCCAAGCTTTCCTGGGTCGATGTGGATTTGTACACGTATCCTAAAAAGGAAACTTGGAAGTTAACCGTGCCGGTCGCCGGTATGGTTTGGTCCGGAAGCCATGAAACGATCAAAGATCCGGCATTGATTAAAAAGTGGGGCGAATCGTTTCAAATCCAATCCGTCCATTCGCCTTTAACGTATACTCCCGTAAGTTTGACGAAAGATTTTAACAACCAGGACCCTGTGACCGTCGTTAAACTGCTCGTCGATAACCCCGGAAAATTCAGGGAGACGGTGCCGGCGTTTTCGATTGAAGGCATTACGGACAAAAAAGTGTTCAGCGCACAAAGAGCCGAACAAGGCGATATCGTTCTTGAACCGGGTGAAAAGCGCTATATCCATTATGCGATCGCAACGGAGCAGGATACCGTGCTGAAAAGTTTGAATATCGTCACATTGGAGCAGTTCGTGCCGTCTGCTCAGCAAGGTCAAACGACCCCGGTAAGCTACTCTGTCGGACGAGTCAGCATCCTGCTGCCGGATGGCGCGAATTCAATCGATGAGCATGCGGTTCCTTATAAATTGAATGATCCGATTGTCTTCGATCCGTTGAACGACTTGATTCATCCGGACGTAGACGTTTCGCTGGTGGAACTGACGATGCACGAAAACGACGGAGTCGGTTACAAGACGGCTATCGGCAAATTCAAACTAACGAACAAAAGCGACCGTCCGCTGCCCGTACCGTTATTCCAAGCCGAGCTGGCCAGCCCGGACGGTTACAGCTACAGCGGAAGCCGGCAAGTGACCAGCACGCAAACACTCATGCCGAATTTAAGCCACATCGTCAGCTACTCGTTTACCGTTCCTTCATCGGAAACGGGAGAGCATCTGACATTAAGGCTCCAAGACAATCGTTCGGCAGCGCCATACAAAAGTACGATTGCCGCGTTGAACGTGGCCGCTCAAGAGCCTGATACGGGCACGAACCTGCTTCATTTCTATCCGTTTGATGTAAAAGTGAATTATTGGACGTTAAACGCTTTTGCCAACTTTGTTCCTTCGGTATCGTATTCTTATAAATTAAAACTCGATTTGGAAATAACGCAGCAAGAAAAAGTCGTGGTAGACCAGGACTTCTCAAAAATCAAATTCGAAATTGTGGATAGTATGGGAAGGGCAATTGGCGAGGAAACGCTATCGTTTACTACAAATCTCAACGGGCACAGAAAATTAACAAGCGGCGAAACGATCATCGACTTTACTGGCTTGCGCACTGAACAACTAGAATCTCCGCTGACCGTTAACGTTTATGAAACGATTCAGACTCCATCCGGCGAAGCCAAACGGCTGGTTACGACGTTTAAGCGGTAATATAGAGCAAGCTGACACCGGTATATTCAGCCGGAGTCAGCTTGTTTTTTCTTTTCTTCATTATTGCAAGTATTTTTAAGAACCCTTCTGAACCGTCAACGTATTGCCCTTTCTATTGAAAAGTCCAACTTGGTTTGAGGTGACAGTTGTTTATAATTGTCACCTCCGGGTTATAATTGACCTACCTGCGCGGAATGAAAATGACCCACCTTCAGCGAATATACACTCTCAGAATACCGATCAAGGATCTGAGAGAAGAATATTGAATGCTGAAAGACGGGACTATCTTGAGATTACACGAAATGATGGCAGATGGGTATAAATTTTGGTATGAGGCATTGGCGGTGACGGGCTCATGCTAGATCTGAATCAAGTGTGGGTAGTTAGAGTCGCTGAAATTATTCGCGGCTGCCGAAGTGCTGGAGAGCCGATTGCAGTTCGCGGCGGACAAGCATTAGATGTATGTGGCGTTTCACATCGATTTGCTTGGTGAGGAACTGACGCAGCTGGTTGAAACGAAATATTCAAACCAAGATGCGGATGGCGCGTCTACCTGTTGGCAGAGTTCGACTTTGCATTCCAGTCGAGCGTGGATAAGAAGCTCATCGATGAACTCGTAACGATGAATTTCGTCCGTCAGGCGGCTAATGTCGTCTTCCTAGGTCCTCCGGGTGTTGCCATCTTATCTCGCCCTGGCCCTGGATGCGTTAACGAAGAGC
The DNA here is from genome assembly GCA_041686835.1 of Paenibacillaceae bacterium. Taxonomy (GTDB): domain Bacteria; phylum Bacillota; class Bacilli; order Paenibacillales; family JAWLCZ01; genus JAWLCZ01. The sequence goes on from JAWLCZ010000029.1 coordinate 7,231, forward strand.
ATTTCGGTCTATTTCACAACCGTCACGCAACTGGGGAAGAACTCCGGCGTGCACATCACGGCAATCGTATGGATGCAAAGTTGCGGCAATACCTGCGGATTCTGGTTATCGACGAAGTCGGATACTTACCGATGGATCCGCTCGCTGCGAATCTGTTTTTCCAACTGATCAGTACCCGTTACGAGCGAGGCAGCATGATCCTCACGAGCAACAAGAGCTTTGGGGATTGGGACAAACTTTTTGGGGATTCGGTACTTGCTTCAGCCATATTGGACAGGCTATTGCACCATTCTCACATCGTCAATATTCGAGGACAAAGAAAGCTACCGGGCCAAAGATTTAATGAAGGCGAGTGTATATGGACGCTCCTTCTGGAACTAAATCCATCCGTACGGACAAATACAACAATGACATATAAAGCAACATTCTGATCCGGAAGGAAAAACCCTATACCCTTGTTTTCGCCGTTGATGGGTCATAATAATTCTGCGTAATGGGTCAAATTAAATCCGGCTGTGACATTCTTGCTATGACCATTCGCATTTGCCTCGAAACCATGAACGTTTTTTTCGATAAACGAAGACGCGTTATCGTCGGATGACAGGTCACCGTAGTTGGAATGAATACATACTTCGAAATGGCGAATACGTTGTGCTTGCCGACGATGCACTGAAACCAAAAGATTTTTCTGACAGACTAAGTCATGTTTCTTATAAGAATTAAAAACAACAAAGACGGCATTGGAATAACCGATTTAACGAAAGTGTACTTCGTAGAAGGTTTAGATAAAATCCACTATTCTACCTTCAAGAACTTGAAAACAAACATAGTACGCTGGTTATTCCGTTGTAGAAAAAAAAGAGATCCACGAAGGATCTCTTTTTAAATTTGATACTTTAATTACGGTTGGACGTCGACGTCGAACGAAGCAGTCTTACCACTCGGTGCCGTAATCACCACAGTGAAGCTTTTCACTTCTCTTCCGCCAGCAGCAGGTCCTCCGGAATAGTGGAGTACACCATTGCTGTCAATGGAGATACGTGCATCGTTTGGATTAGCATCACTGCCGTCCCACTTCACGTTCTTGATGCTGTATTCGAGTTTCAACAAAGATTTGTACGTGACGAGGTGTTGATCCGCATTTTTCTCGCTGACAAACTCGGTGTTATATTGGTCTTTTACGGTAACTTTTTGTGCCAATGCATCGTCCCACAATTTTTTGCCTTCCAGTGTTCCAGAATCTGAAAGATCATAGGTTCTTGTGGTTTTTTCAAGCGCGATGCTTTGAACTTGGGACGGAGTATTGGATACTTTGACCGTCATCGTAGCCGTGTCCGAACCGGTAGCCGTTTCGAACGTAGCCGTAATAGTAGCCGTTCCTTCTTCCCATCCTACTACGTAGCCTTTATTGCCGATAACGACAGTTCTGGCTACTTTTTCATCGGAGGAAGACAAGGAGATAATTCTTTCGTTAATGGCTACCGTTTTGCTGCCTTGTTTCGCTTCCACTTTCACTTCTTTGGTTACTTTCGGAAGTGCAGTTGCAAATTCAGTAGCAGTTGTGTTGCCGTCATATGTTGCATCCGTAACGGAATCCGCATATACCTTATGAGCGGCCATAATTGTTCCGTCAGCATTCAAACCATCAAGTTTAACGGAATAAGTCAAATCGGTGTTGTCTTTGCCGTCGATAACTTGAACGGTTTTCTCCAGCTTGTAAACCTCTTTGTTGCCATCTTTTTCAATCAATCTAGCGATAACTTTAACACTGCCAGTTTGAGTATAAGCATGGAACTTATATTCTTTGTCATGAATGTTGCTGAAGTTATCGTAGGAAACAGTTCTGGTCGCATTATTCAGTACGACAGCGTTGTCTCTGCGCACTTCAACGTCAGTCGGACCATTGCCTACTCTTTCAAGGTTAATTTCCACTTTGTAGTCCGCATTTACTTCGTTTTTGTCGAAGTTGTCGCCGTATTGGTCTTTAATGCCGTATTTAAATGCTGCATTGGCATTAGTCAATACTTTGTCCTTCAACGCGTCATTCCATACAATGGATTCCGGTCTGCGTTCTTTGCCTGCAACGACATTAATCGTAGCTTTAACGTTCGGATTTTCTTTCAGGTAAATCTCGATTCTGGAGCTGCCGGTACCATCGACATTTGCAATGTGGATTTTACCTTTGTCGTCACCGCTGGTTTGGATGACAGAGTCAGCCAAATCGATAGGTCCTGTTGCATAGCCTCTGAATTTGTCGGCATTGTCGGCAATTTCAGATGCGGTCAGCGCGTCGCCCTTGCTGTCCTTCACAACGATCGGGATATATTTGTCGGTGTCTCCGTCAGCAAGATTTCCAGTGAACGCCGGAATTTCGATCGTAGCCGGAGCTCTCAATGCAGCCACTTTAACGACTTTCGTAGCAGTGGAACCAGCCGCATAGGCGGTTACCGTTACTTCCATTTCTTTTTCTTCCTTGGAAGTCAGCGCCAAGTCAGCTTCGCCGTCGCCGTCAACGTCAGCCACGAACGGTTTGTCCTCATCGTCGATGCCGGGTTCCAAATCGTTGTCGCTGGTAACGACAGTCACGCCTCTGCTGCCGTTCAATACGTCTTCGTTAGTAACTTTCAAGCCGTATTGGTCATATGCAGTAAAGTCAAGGTAAGTTGTTTCAGTATCCGTATCCGATTTACCCGCTTTAACATAGTCAATTTTTTCGCCGTCTTCATCCTTCAGATCGCCAAGCTCGATCTTGGAAACCCACGGATGATCGCCGATTTTGAACACTTTGTTGGCTTGAACTCCGCTGTTTTCATGAATGATCGTAATCGATACGACATCGTTCGTGTCAACGTCCAAATCATTCTCGTCATCGCTGTCGGCATCTACATAGGTGTCGATTTTAAATGCCGATTCGCCGGAAACCGCTTGGAACGAATCTTCGATATCGTCGTTAGAAATGTTGATTCTGAAATCATTGGAATTCAAAGCTGCTTTCTTGCCGTATTGGTTGACGGCTTGGAATTCAATCTTGATGTCTTCGGACAACGGCAGCGTATCGGAAGCCGTCAGGAATTCAATTTTCGTGATTTTTTCGTCAGATGCTTTTACTTCGCCCGTTTTCTTAGCGTCGTCGATGTTGTCAACGCCGCTGATCGTTACGGTGTAAGTAGCATCCGTCAATTTCACGTCAAGAGTCAGAACAGCCGTTTTCTTGTCAGCGCTCCATTTGACTTCGTTGACTTTAACGGTGGAACCGTCTCTTTTCACGTCGAATTTCGCTTTTTCAGTGTCGACCGCTTTCGTCAAAGTAACCGTCAGTTCTTTCGCGTCGGTTGCTTCAACTTTTACGATTCCCACTTTGTTTTTCGCTTCGATTTGTTGATATACCGTGTAAGTAGCCGTTACAAGCAGCTCGCGTTTAGCCGGTGCGGTGTAGCTGGATTGAGCTTTGATGATGCCGGCGTCCAGAGCAGCTTGAACATATCCTGCAGCCCATTTGGAAGCGCCTGCTACATCAGCGCCTGCAACAGGTTGCAAACCGCTGCTGATGACATACACTACCGTCAGCTCTTCAACTGTAATGTTGCCGCCAGGATTGAATTTACCGTTGCCGTATCCGCGCATAAAGCCGGCTTTCGTAGCGGCACCGATGTATCCTTTGGCCCAGTTGTAGCCGGTCAGGTCGGTGTAGTTAGCAGCACTTGCGTCTTCAGTAAGACCGTATAATTTAGTAAGTACAACTGCAAATTCGGCACGAGTCATGTTCTTGTCAAGACCCGCGGAACCGTCCTCATAACCAGTGAAGATCCCTTTTTCTTTCAAGGCATCAAACTGTTGTTGAGGGGTCAGTTCTGTAGTGCCTTCAGCCGCAAACGCTACGGATGCAAACATGGAGAAGACCATAGCAATTGCAAGCACTAAAGATAAACTTTTCTTCATAACCTTTTTTTCTCCTCCTCGAATTCGTTTCGGTTGTTGAGAGTATGGTGTAGAAATTTTACAGCTCGATTCCCTCATTCGCCGATTCACCCCCTTCCCAAGGTAGAGCACAATTTACTATTTGTTAACCTCTGCAACGAATAATGTTACAGAAACTAGTAACCAAAAAAGTACAAGTAGGGATAATGATACCACTATAACATTATACAATGGCTCTTATGGACCGTAAAGATCATTTTTGTGAAGAATATCCAAACTTTTCGTTTCTTCATTCTTCGGCAAGCTGAATGTTTACAACATATTAAACGCGCTATTTTGAAAAAAGTTGCGCTTCCCGAAAAAAAACTTTGATGCCGATTCCACTGCCGGTGCAGTCTTGAAAGCTATTCAAGACAACTATGTATTACATATTCCGAAAAATAGTATACATGGATACATTAACGAAGTCATTGTCAACAATTTTCCATCTCCGCCCGTTTCGCATATGCCGATTGGTGAGCAACGATGCAGGAAAAACAGGCTGCCGATGGTTGCCGGCAGCCCGAATGCAGAAAGCTTATTTCGGTATCTTCTTCTGCTGCTTCATGACACTGATCGCGACAGCAGCCGCTTCCGCTCTCGTCAGCGTTTCTTTCGGATCGAAACGGAACGTTTTCTTCTTCTGACCGGGACTAAGCACGTTCTCTATTCCTTTGATGAACCCGGCTTTCGCCACCGCTTCAACGGCCGTTCTGGCGTATATGTCTATGCCGCCCGCATCCGTGAACATTTTTTGCAAAGCTTTCAGCGATTTGTCGGTATCGTTCCCCAGTTTCAAGTTGGCGGCTCTCGCAATCATGACGGCCGCATCCTGCCTTGTTATCGCGCTGTCCGGCATAAATCTTCCGCCGCTTGCGCCTCTTACGATGCCGACTTTTGCCGCCGTTTCGATGTACTTGTAATCGTACAAGCCGTTTGTCAACGGATTGACTCTGAGCACATCGGTAAACGTAGGCGTTTCCGTATACTGAAGCGGTATGTCGAAAATTTTTACGAGCATCGTCGCAAATTCGCCGCGGCTGATCGGATCGTTCGGAACAAACGCGGACGATGTTTTATTCAACATGATGCCTTTGGCATACAACGTGTCCAAATCATGTCGTGCCCACGGGTGGGCCGTAATATCGTCAAAGCTTTTGTCCATGTACATGACTTGGTAGTAACCGAATCTTTCAAGCGGAACCGTAATCGTGTGTTTCTTCGGATCAACGACTCCACCTATGTTTTTCCATCGCGGCTGCACAATGCCCCGGTAATCTTCATAAATGTCGAAATGATAGACGGTCACATACTTCCACGCGTCGGTCCGGATATTCGGGTCATATTTAAGCGTAAGTTTGCCGTTCTTGGTCGGCACAACAAGATCTTCGAGATTCCGGTTGTAGAACGTTTCCTGATCGTAAGGAAGTCTGCCGCTTCCGTTCAGCGCTTTATTCAGATCGGACTCGTTTTTCGATATCGTTCCGGCATCAATCCAGATCAATTTTCCAGCAGGCCGGAATCGTCCGGTCGGTTCCGTCAGCAGCAGTTTGGCGTCCGGGCTGATTAACGGATTCGGATTGCCGATTTGGCCGTCGGAAGCCGCGGGATGCTTGTATTTGTCTACGCGGCCGTCCTCATTGTTGGCGATGCCGAATAAAATTTTGCGATCTCCGGACAAGTATTGATTGACGGCGCTCGGATCGTTTCTCATTAAATACGTGCCTTTCGGGAAGCTCAGCTCCACTTCGCCGCCAAGCACTTTCATGCTCGATTTCAAAGGCGTTTTGTACTGGGCTCCCTCTATCGGCGTATCCACGTTGAACAGCGTAAAGCTTCCGTTTGTTTTCACCGTTCCGCGGACGACGGTAAATTTAATCTGATTTTTGCCCGGCTTCAGGTTCGACGCTTCGTAGAAGAAATGGATTTTCTTGTTTCCGTCGCTGTCCGTCACTTCTCTCTTCACGGCATTGGTTTTGCCGAACACGACGCTGTCCGCGTTTTCCGCTTCCATTTCGATTTCCACAAAATTGCTGTTGATATTGGCCTGGTACTCGCCCTTCTCGTTCTTAATCAATATCGGATAAAGAATAACGTAAGGCAGCGGTTCTCTTGTCACCGTTATCGTTTTGCTTACGGTAATGTTCGAACTGTTCGTGATCGAGAATTCGAAAATGGTATCTCCCGTCGCGGCCAGCGGAATATCTTTGGTCGTGAAATGACCGGCCGGTGAGTTGACTTTGGCAAAATAATTCGGATTTCCGCTGATCGGATCGATCGAATTGAAGCCGGATCCGAATCTGCGGTCATATTTCACGACCGGATTCCCGTTTTCATCCTTCGTGCGTACGGTCAGCTTGATTTCGCTGGCGTTGGCGAACTGTCCCGAGAAAGATACGGTCTTTTCGTTGGTCGAGTACGTATCCGGCGCTTGTTCGGGGACGTATTTGACAACGTCGGTCTTCTCCACCGGCTTGATGGAGATAATTTCCGGCGCATCCGTGCTGAACTTGAAAATCTCGTACTTCGTTTCGGTTACCAGCTTGCCGTTCAGATAGATCAAAAATTTGATCGTGTTCTTTCCTTCTTTCAGAGCGCCAATCTGCACGTAAAACGATCCGTCCGCTTGGGTCGATATCGGATTCGCCGTCTTTATCTCGTTCACGTACACTTCCACTTTAGCGCTCGGATCGATGGCTGCTCCGGACATCGGAACATTCACCAATTTCCCGGAAACACAGCTGCTCAAATTGTTGTCCTTGCAGTAGATGTCCGTGTTTTCGTTTTTGATGATCATGCCGTCGTATATGTTATGGACAATCACGTACGGCGTACTGGAAAGCACCAGATCATACTGTTTCTTGCCGGCTACGTTCTCGCTATTCCCCAACACGGGAACTACCGTCAGTTTGGTTGCCCCGTTGGGAAGCCCTTGCAGGGTTAACGTGGCCACCTTGTAGCTTCCTTGTGTCGTTACGGTCAGCTTTTTATACGGCGTTGCATTGCTGGAATATTGTCCGACATAGACGTTGACGCCTGTCGCTTTCAAGTCCGTATAAATTTTAAACGTCGCAGGCAGTTCATTAATTTCATTTACGCCTTTCTCGCTAATCAGCACTTCCGACGTCCCGATGACCCGGTTCACATGATCGACATACGGGAGATTCGGATCCTGATAGTTGAAGCTGAAAGTGCTTGGCGGCACATCATCCAAATCCGAATTGAAGAAGCGGAACTGGACGAGCTGGTATTTGTCCGACGGAATCGTTAATTTGGTCGTAAATTCGAACACTTTATATTTGCCGTCTTTGGACCATGCCGCATTCTCCGTCAGCGTCGCGGGCGACGTAACCGTATATTTTAACGGTGCGCCGTACTCTTCGCTGCCGTACATGAGGCTGACCGAGTAAGTGCCCTCCGTCATCGTGGGCAGTATAAACTGTACCTTGCTGCCGGCCTCGAGAGAATTAGCCGCGGGGCTAAGAGGACCGACAATGACCGACGGATTGTCGTCGGAAACGAGCTTCAATTTCAACTTGTTCGGATCCATGCCGAAGTTCGTTCCCGTAACCGTCATCACCGTTTGGGCGCCGATCTTGGACACGCTCAAATTCGCCGCCGCCGGATATGCGATCGTCATCGGAAACACGCCCAATACCGTAGTATTGTCGTACGTAAACCGCAGCAAATAATTTCCGGCGTTCATATTCGGAATTTGCACGGTGGCGCTCGTGCTGGTCGCCGTTTTTACGGTGCCTGTGTTCAGCGGGACTTTTCCGTCTTCGTTCAATATTTCAACCAGCAGTTTCGTTGCGGCGTCCGTCAGATTTGCTCCCGCCAAAGTGATCTGTTTGTTCTGATCGGTCTGCGAGAACTGTACTTTCGTATCGCCGTTGATGGACGTGATGACCGGTCCGGCATAACCCGCCCCTGCGGAAGCAGAATACACCGATCCCGTCACCGTAGAAACCAGTTGGGTGGTGAACTTCACTCCGTTGGCGTCGTAAACCTCTTTGTTAAACTTTATCGAGTAATTTCCGGCAGGGAGCTGCGATTGATCGTCCAATTTGAAAATCACGTAATTATTTCGTACATCGTACGGAGTCAAGTTGACCGAGTTCACTTTTGTACCGCTGCTGTCATAAATGCCCAAAGCGGCGTCATTTAAAATGTCGGTAATTTTCGTCCCCAAATTTTGCCCTTCGACGACCAGATACGTCGGCGCAACCTTTCCCGGGTGGGCGGCGGAGAAATTGGTTATACCGGGCAGCACCGTTGAAACGGTAGGCAGCTGCGGATCGGGCCTGTCAATTTGAAACGGAAATTCCGAAAGCAAAAACCCTTGGTACGATATTCTGGCTTTGTATTTGCCCTGTACCAAATTCAGAGGCATATCGTAATTTATCGCGGCATTGTTTCCGGGTGCGTCTATGCCGAATGCCTGACCAAGCCGATTCAGCCCTTGCCTGTCCAAAATTTCCACCTGCACGTCCGGTTCATTAGCCACACCGGATGTCAGTACGACCTGCTTCTGATTGGCCCCGTATCCTTCCTTTAATCCGCTGATCGTCGTTGCCGCATTATTCACCTGCGGAAGAGCGGAAGTCGGTTTGACAACCTGGATGGCGAACTGGTTCAATATTTCGCTGCCCTTCTTCACGATGAAGCTGTAGGGGCCGCCTGAAGAAGCGTCTCCCTCTTTCAGGGCCATTGCCTGCGTGATTTTATAAAGAGAGACATTGCTGTCCGAATACGTGGTGTCCCTCGATAGTCCTACGGCAACATCCGTGCCGCTTTTGTCCTTGATGTCGACTTTCACCGAATCGTCCAGACCCGTACCGATGACGGACACGTAAATATCGCTATGCCCTTCGTACACGGTTTTCGGGCTGATGTCGGTCGCCCTCGCCGCCGCCTTTGCGCTGGATAAATCGAAAGGTCCGTACTTTTGTCCGCCAATCGTGACGTCGACGTAACGGTACTGCAGATCGCCGACGGAGTTCAAATCGGTTTTCAACAAAGCGGAGATTTCCACATTGGGGGAAGTGACCGTCGGCGTCTCCACCAGTTTCTTCGTCACCGATCCCGTTTGTTCCTTGATGGTCGCACCGAACGCAAACGGTTTTCCGTTGTCGTAGATTAAATTTTTCTCGGTTTGATACGTCTTTGAGTTGTTGACGGCGATGAATTTCAAATAATTGTCCCCGGGCGTCAGCTTGAACGTCGCTGTGGAGTTGGTCTTATGAATGTCGTCGGCGATGAACATGAAATCCCCGTTCGTAAAATATGCGCTTTTCGGGGAAGGATCGCCGAGCAGATAAGCCTGCACCTCCGTCGCGTTCGGCGCCTTGCCGGTAATGGTTACCGTCGTCGATTGTCCCGGATTTTCCGGGTACATTTTTCCGTCTTCAAAAGGCACACCGTTAATCTTTAAATCCTGGATATTCGTCGTCGCGGTAAAATAAGCCCACCCCGGGGCGGATGAAACGACGCTCGTATCGCCCAGTTTGATCGTGATCCGGTTTAAGCCTTCGGTTAAATACACATTATTGAAGGCAATGTCGAATTGGCCGGTTTTCTGGGCCTTTACGTTTTTTTCCACCACTGTCGTATTGCTGCTCACATTCGTGATTTCATAGTAAAGATTCGGCAATTGCGAGTCGGATATATTCTCGATCGTCGCGGTTACCGTAATCGGATTGCTCGTAAAGCGAATGACGTCGGCGTCGTTAACCGGCCGGTTCGTTGAAGAATTCGTGTCCGTGTACAAGTTCGTGATCGTAATCCGCGCCGCAGCCGCGTCGGCAGCATACGGGGGCAGCAAGCCGAACAGCAGGGCGATGACCAAGAACAAACTTGTCCATTTTCGATGCGTGCGTTTCAAAATCAATTCCTCCCCACGTGTTATTCTGTCATAATGATTTTTATCGGAAATTCCGCAAAAAAATTTTAGGCTTTTCCGCCAAAAAAGCCGGAAAACCGCGTTACGGTTCCCGTAAAAAAAACGGAAAACGCGACACGGTTCCCGGCTTTTTGAAATCGTGTTGAAGCTGGATATGCAGATCATCGAGTGCCACCCGATTAGCGCAGCATGCGCCGGCCAATCAACGCGGCCTTGCCCCAAACACGCGGCCGCTTGGCGGCGGTCGAAGCGAGCTTCGCCGCCGGCAAGCTACGCCACACCGCCTGCTGGCGGCTGCGCGCGGTGCGAAGACCCGCCGCCGGCAGCTTGTCAGCGCAGCCAGCGACGGGCGACATAGCGGCTTACCCATTCGGCGCCTTTCGGATTGACGTGATTCGTATCGCGAAAGTCGTCGAGCGTCAGCTCATCGTTCGGCATCACCTCGAAGCTTGCCCCGTACCGCTCGGCAATGCCGCGCACGACCGCGAAGTAAGCGTCCTGCTGTTTCCCGTACTTCTCTTTCACCGTATCTTCGAAATAGGACGACCTCGGCAGTTGGAGAATCGTCACCGCTACGCCCCTGCTCCGCAATTCCCGGATCATGGCGTCAAAAGCCCGGGTGCGCACTCCGTCAATCCGGTACTGTTGAAACCACCGGTCCGCCACCTCGTTCGCGTAAGCTTTCGTCCGGTCTTCCGGCTTCGACCAGACAACGGGCGCCAAGCCGCCCTCGTGTGCGGGAATATGATCGCGCAGCTTTCCGCTGCGGTATTTCAACACCATATCCGCCCACACCGTACGCATGTCGTACATTTTCAACGCCCAGCCGAGCAGCAGCTCGCCGTAATTGTCGGCGTTCATGACGGCCAGGCGGTCGCGCAGCCCCGCAAAATATTTAAACTTGACATCTCCGTCGTTCAGCGTATCGTTCAGCTGGTGCTCATTGACGACGACGATCGCCTTTTTCAAGCGGGGAAGCCGATCTTTGTAGCGGTCGTACGTTTTGGCAATGTCGAACGCCGACCCTCCGCTGATGCTGAAGTTGAATATGCGCTCTCGCGGAATGCCGAGTTCGGCGGCCAGCATTTCCGGGCGAAGCGCGTCGATGCTCTGGGAATCACCCAACACTGCGATTTCGATTTGATCCGCATCCGCACGGGCGAACGAATGTTTCAATTCCGCGATTTGCCCGATGAATCCGGGCGACAATCCGTAAAAATCGATATTGCGGAATACGGCGATTTCCAGAAACACGATCAGAACGATGAAGCCGAGCAGTCCCCATCCGGGGTAGCGCCGCCCGGTCCGCTCTTTGCCGTTTCCGGTTTGAACCTTCCCCGGCTCGCCGGCGATCCCGTTAAAACTGGAAGTAGATGAACTCATAAGTCGCCCCCTTTACCAAGTACGTAAGCACGAGCGCAATCGCCACGTATGCGCAGCTGCGCACCGGGAAAGGAACGAAGTGCCATATTTTGCTGGACTGCGCTTCATAACGCCGGATGACATATTCGAACAGATGCAGCACAAACAACGCCGCCACCCAGATCATCTCGGGAGCCCGCAGCAAACTGAGCCAATCGGCGTGCAGCATTTTCCGCGACAGGCCGAAAGCCTCCTCCAGGCTTTGGGCGCGAAAAAACACCCACGTCCACGTAATGACATGGAAAAACACGGCAACGGCAGCGATCCGGTACGGCACCGATTTGCGCAGCCGCGCGATCCAGCTCCACCGGTTAAGCGCCAGGCTCCATTTGTGCAAAATGAGCAGCATGCCGTGAATGCCGCCCCACAGCACGAACGTCCACATCGCCCCGTGCCATAAGCCGGAGATGAGCATCGCCGCAAGCAAATTGAACTGCGTCCGGACCGGACCCCGCCGGTTGCCGCCCAAACCGATGTAGATGTAATCGCGAATCCAGCGCGACAACGTTATGTGCCACCGCCGCCAAAATTCGCTCGGGTTGCTGCTGATGTAGGGCGAATCGAAGTTTTGGACGAGCTTGATTCCCAATATGTATCCAAGACCGATCGCCATATCGCTGTAAGCGGAAAAATCGAAATAAATCTGAAAGCAAAACGCGTAAGCGGCGATCCACGATTGAACCGGCGTCAGCGTCTCCGCTTCGGCAAAAAGCGAGTTGGCGATCGGCGCCAGCTGATCCGCGAACGCGATTTTTTTGATCAAACCGATCGCAAAGATATACAATCCGTACTTGACTTCAGGCCAGCGGATGTTTTTGTCTTTCAATGCGTCAAGCTGCGGGAACAGCTCGTCCCCGCGCATAATCGGGCCCGCAATCAAATGCGGGAACAGCGACACGTACACCCAGTACGACAAAAACGATCGCGTCGGTTCCGTAATCCCTCTTCGCACATCAATCAAATACGAGATGAACTCAAACGTGTAAAACGAAATCCCCACAGGCAGCACAATTTGCGCGGCCAGCGTTTCCTTGAAGCCGATATCGAAGCCGGTGGCGGCCTCGAGCGAGTTCAACAAAAATACCGAGTATTTGAAAAAAGCCAGGTTGAACACATTGATGCCGATGCCGAGCCAAAACATCCAGCGCCATTTTTCGTATTTCATCGCCCGGATAATCGCATAGTTGACTACGGACATGAGCAGAAACAAAAGGAGCATCCCGAAACCGGATGCAGCGTAAAACAGCACGTCCGCCGCCGCCAACAGGGCGATGCGCTTATTTTTAAACAAATAGAAAGGAATGAGCAGCAGCACGAAAAAAACAAGAAAGTTCGGCGAATGAAACCACATAGGCGACACCTCGGATGCTATTATAGCACGCGCACGGCAAACAAGACAAAAAGTCCCCGTCCGTGTTAGGATGAGGACCTTCTTCTCCTTTTATGAACAGACGATAAACATTATTTCGTCACCCGGTAACCTTTTCCCGCCTTCATCGTCTTGAACCGCAGCCTCTGCAGCAGATGAAGCACCGGTTTTTTCCCCCTGCTGATAATTCCAATCGCTTCCGCGCCCACTTCCAGCATGAGCAATACGACGGCGATGAACACAATCGTCATCCAAAGCGTCGCCTGCGACAGCGCGATGGCGCACAGGCCGAAAAACACCGAAATGCCGTAAATGATGAGCACCGTTTTGCGGTGGCTGAAGCCCAATTGGCGCAAACAATGGTGCAGATGGCTTTTGTCGGCGACGGAAATCGGCGTTTTGTTCACCCACCGGCGGATGATGGCGAAAAAGGTGTCCGAAAGCGGGACGCCGAGAATAAAAATCGGCACGACGAACGACACGAACGTCGCCTGCTTGAATCCGAGAATCGATAACGTCGCCAGGCTGAATCCGAGAAACAAAGCGCCGGAGTCACCCATGAAAATTTTGGCCGGATGAAAATTGAAAAACAGAAACCCGATGATGCTGCCGAGTAAAACGACGCTTAACAAAGCTACGGTCACATTGCCCATCATAAGCGCCATGACGAGCATCGTGGCGGTGGCGATTCCGGAAACGCCGGCCGCCAACCCGTCCAGGCCGTCGATGAGGTTCACCGCGTTCGTCACCCCGACGATCCAGACGATGGTCAGCGGGACGCTCAACCACCCGATATCGATGGTGATGCCGCCGAACGGAACATTGAGCAGATTCACCTTCAAGCCGAAAGCGACGACGATGCCTGCCGCAATCAGTTGGCCGAACAGCTTCCATTTCGGCGACAATTCGTATTTATCGTCAAGCGCGCCGACCAAAACGATGATCGAGCCGCCTATCAGCAATCCCAGCACCGCATTCAGTTTCATTTGTTCAATGGCCGGAAAAACGACGAAAAAAGCTCCGATGAACGCCATGAAAATCGCCAACCCGCCAAGCCGCGGCATAATGCGGGTATGCACCTTCCGGTGGTTGGGCACATCGACGGCGCCAATCCAGTGAGCGAACCGTTTCACAGCCGGCGTCATCAGGAAAGACATGAAAAGCGCCGCTGCAAAACCTATTGCGTATAAATAGACCATTGTCGTTTCTCACACCCCATTTTTCTCTGTACCGCAACACATTATACCTTCATCGAAAACCAAACACCACTCCGATAAGCGGTCAAATTATCGATTTTCCCCCGGTTTTCGGCAAAGTTATCCTCTTTTCGTCACATTTTCTTTTTCACGGATGACTTTCACTACGAATTGGGGCAGGGCGAGCATTCGTTTGTAGCGCCACGGCTCCTGCAGCAAACGGTACAGCCATTCGAGCCGCAGCTTGCGGAACAGATACGGGGCGCGCTTCAATTTCCCCGCGATAATGTCGAAGCTTCCCCCGACCCCCATCATTACCGGGACGTTCAGCCGGCTGCGGTACTGGCCAATCCACGTGTCCTGGTTGGAGGCCGATCGGGCGACAAAGAGCAGATCGGGCTCCGCATCGCGAATGTCCGCAATCACTTCGTCGTCCTGCTCAGGCCCGAAAAATCCGTCCCGGTATCCGGCCACCCGAATGCCCGGATACATCTGCTGAAGCCGCTGAACCGCCTGCTCGATGACGCCGGGAGCCGCTCCGAGAAAATACGCTTTCCAGCCGTGTTTCTCGCCTTCCCGCAGCAGTTCATGCATCAGATCGAATCCGGCGACCCGTTCGGCGACCGGCTGCCCCGTATAAGATGCGGCCCATACGACTCCGGCGCCGTCGGGCACGATCAGGTCGGCCTGCTTCATCATCGCCATATAGCCCGGGTTTTTCAATGCGTCCATCACCATGATCGGGTTGATGGTAACTACCTGATGCGGCTGCCGCCGCAAAACGGCGTCGGTCAAATATCGCACTGTATCGCGCATGCCCATTCTGGAAACGGGAATGCCGAAAATGATGGCGTAAGACCCCTTCATTCATGTCACCCTTCATTGCGTAAATAAATCGCGATTTGCTGCGCCGGCTGCTGCGCTTGGTTCTTCAGCCGCTCGATATGCGCCGTTTTTTCCCGAATCCACCGTTCCCGGTTCATTAGCAGCTGGAGCGCTTGTCCGGCCACTTCGCCGGGGCGGAACCGTTCCGTCGAAGCTGCGGCCTTCATTTCGAGACGGTGGAGGAAATGATCGATTTTCGGATCGTAGGAGATGCCGATCATCGGAACATGCTGGGATGCGGCATAAATTAAAGAATGGAGCCGCATGCCAATCAGCAGGTCGCACGAGCTGACCTGCTTCAGCACCTGTTGCGGATGATTCGCCTCACGCATCTCGCATACCCCGTCTCCAAGGCGGCCGCCCATCCGCTCGATCACATATTGCGACGCTTCCTTATCGTAAGGGAGATGGAACGGCAGAAAGAGCAGCTTGACGCGTCGCTCCGCCTGGATTTGCCGTAAAGCGGCGGCCAGCTGATCCAAATCGGAGCGATCCTTATTCCAGAAACGGACGGATACGCCGATGACCGGCACGTCGGACGGTGACGCGCATTCACTTTCGTCCGGCGCAGGGGGCAGCCCCATGACCGGATCGGGCACGACGTGCACCGCTTCCCGCTTGAGCCCCATCCGCTCAAGCAGCCGCGCGGATTCCTCATCGCGAACCGATACGTACCGGCACTTGCTGAAAACGCTGCGGATGAAAGGATAAAAAAGCCGGCGGCGAACAGGCCCGATGCCCTGAGAATAAATGAACGCCGGTTTGCCGAACCATTGCGCCAGTTGAATGATGCCCAAATAATAGGGAATCGTCAGCTTACCCGTAGCATCCTGAAGCAAGCTTCCGCCCCCGCTGATCAACCCATCGCTTTCGCGGATGGCTGCGGCGACGTCGGACATTTTCATCCGATGGGCCGAGCGGACCCCGTACATTCGGCTCGTCTCATGCGGATCGGATGACAGCACAATCGGCTCGATGCGCACGCCTTGCTGTTCCCCCTGCCGTTCAAGAGCAAGCAAAATCGACTGCAGCACCGCTTCGTCGCCGCTGTTGCCGAAACCGTAGTATCCGGAAATGACTACTCTTTTAACGACGGAGCCCATTTGTTCCAACTCCTCGCGATGAGTTCCCATGCCGCAATGTACAACAGCCCGACGACGATTCCGAATATCGCGCCGTAAACGGTTCGCAGCGCGGAAATGTAAACAGGCGTATGAATGTGGGCGAACGTATCGACAACCGACAACTGGCCGATGACGCCGACGATGAACAAATATACCGCGCTGCGGTATTTGACGAAAGCATAGACGGCCAGCAAAAATAACGGATGGGCGAACAAAAATTCTTTCGTGCGCGGCCTTGCGCCGAGCGTATTTTCCAGCAAGGCACGGAATGCTCTTTCATATGCCGTGGCTTGTCCCTCGTTCCCCGTTCGCGACAAATAGTATAAAACGGCCGCTCCGGCAATCCCAGCCAGCACGATATATAAAATGTTAATTTGAATCAAAGCGTAGCGTTTCGCCGTACTGACGATTTCCCGCACTGAAACCCCGTCCCGGAAAAAGAGCACATAGATACCGACAAGGACGATGGGCAGAAGATGAAGCAGGGTCACCCCGCGAAATTGTTCCAGCACCAGTAAATACGTCACTTGATTGAGCAGCCCGATGACAAACATGACGCCGAGCAGCGTAACGGCCAGCGATTTGCCGAAAGTCGCAAGCGCCAACGCGATTTTTCCGGCGCCTCGGGCAGGGGCCCCGGCTCGCGCGCGAATCGAGCGAATCGCCTGAATGACCGACAGCGTCGGCGCGCTCACCCCGGCGCCGAGCGCCGCCGCCTGTGCCGTCAGCGTCGGAGACAGGATGAACAGCGCGGCGCTGCCGATGACGCCAATCGCAAACACGGCCGTAAGCCAACCTGGCACAAAGGCCCCCGCCGTCAGCGCGATGAGCGCAACCGCGCCGAGCAGCACAACGGCCTTCAACGGCCGCTGCCAGCCGGACTGGACTTGTTGGAAAGGCTCCGCCGCGCCAATCGTGTAGCCGGCTTTTTTGATCCGCTCGATCGCCCCGTCCGGTCCTTCCAGGCTCGTATACAGTTTGTCCAGCGTATTCGCCATCGTTCCTTTTTCGATATCCCGCGAAACGCCGGTATTGAGGTAGATCATCCGGATATTCCGGTCTTTGACCGCCAGAACGAACCGGTCGGCGATTTGCCCGGCATCGAGTTCCATTGCGTTTTTATCGGTCAACGAATGAAGGCGCACGACATTGTAGCCGGTTAAATAGGCGAGTTTATTGAACCCTTTTTGCGGTTTTTTCAGCATTTCGATTGCCGCGAGCCCAATATTGTATTTATTCATTAACTGCGCCATTGCCGACAAGGACGATTTTTCCGTGTCATTAGCAAATCCCGGCACCTGATCGCCGTCGACAATGATCGTTTTGACGCCGAACCGGCTTAACTCGGATAACGTGCCGTCCATTTCGGCCGCGGAAAACGGCAGGCGGCGATCGGACAGGCGAACGGCAATCCGGAAACCGTAATCCTTCAAAGTTTGCAGGGTGAGCGGATCCGGATCCATCGATTTCAGAATCGCATCTTCAACCGGCATTTCAATGACGAGACCCGGTCGACCGTTGTAGCTCCACGGCCGGACATTGACGTTTAAGCGGGAAAACGTTTTTTCAATGTTGGGTTGAATGATGCGCTGTGTTTCCTCATTCTCGTATAAGAGGTAGGTGTAATTTTCGTCGGCCGGGACGGGCTTCCGCGTCATCACGGCCACATCCTGCGACGTATACAATTCAATCCGGCGCAGCCGTTTCAGTTCGTCCAAAGTGCTTTCAAAAACGGCAAATGTCGTGATGCCGACCTCTTTCATTCGCTGCAGCTGATCGTCGATAAATGTTCTCGGATTCGGTTTGTATACGGCAATGTCCAGCACATCGCGGTAATCCATCACAATTTCCACCGATTTGGCGGATCGTTCGGTCACGATTCTTTCGTAAATTAAAGGCAAAGCCGCCAGTATGCCGGCAATGACGATATACCAGAGCAGCTTGCGCATGAAACGGTTCAACTGAGGCAATGATGTCAACTCCTTAATCGTCTACTCTGGCCATAACGGAACGGACCAGCCCCGCGAGCGTTTCGGAGCATTGCTTCTCCGACGAGCCGCGAACGGCAAAATATACTTTGATTTTCGGCTCCGTTCCCGATGGGCGCAAACAAAACCACGAGCCGTCCGCTAATTTGAACTTTAGCACGTTTTCACGGGGCAGTTCGCCCACTCCTTTGGAATAATCGAGCATTTCGGCCACTTTCACGCCGTTCACGTCCTGCGGCGGATGCGTGCGCCAACGCTCCATAATCGCGCCGATCCTTTCCAGGCCGTCCTTCCCTTTTAATGTGCGGGACTCCAGCTTTTCCATAAAGTAGCCGTACGTTTGATACAGCTCCTGCAGCAGGCCGTACAGCGTTTTGCCCTGACTTTTATAGTATGCCGCCGCTTCGCATATCAGCATGGAGGCGACAACGGCGTCTTTGTCCCGGGCATGCGTGCCGGCCAGGTAACCGTAGCTTTCCTCATAGCCGAACACGAACCGATGCTTGCCGGTCCGCTCAAATTCCGTTATTTTTTCTCCGATATATTTAAACCCCGTCAACGTGTCCATCGACGCCACACCGTATTGCGCCGCGATATGCGCTCCCATTTCGCCCGTGACAATCGTCTTGATCAGGACGCCGTTTGCGGGCAGATCTCCCTGTTCCTTCATGCTGCTGAGCAAATAGTGGGCAAGAATGGTTCCGGTCTGGTTGCCGGTGAGCACGACGTATTCGCCGTTATCGTTTTTCACGACAGCCCCCATCCGATCGCAGTCCGGATCGGTGCCGATGAGGATGTCGGCGTCGACGTCCTTTGCAAGCTTTATAGCCAGCTCAAAAGCTTCTTTTTCCTCCGGGTTCGGCGATTTGACGGTGGAAAACTGCGGATCCGGATGCTCCTGCTCGGCCACGACGAGCACACGTTCGAAGCCGATTCGCTCCAGAGCGCGGCGAACCGATATATTGCCGGCGCCGTGCAGCGGAGTATAGACGATTTTCATGTCCGTGCCGACACGCTTCACGACGTCGCGGCGCCGGCTGACCGACGCTACGGCATCGATAAATTCCCGATCGATCTCATCTCCGATCCAGCGCAGCAGCCCGGCGGCCTCCGCTTCCTGCCGGTTGATTCGCCGCACGTCGGCAAAGGAGCCCACTTGCTGAATGTGCCGGGTCAGCTGCTCGGCGGCGTCGGGAACGAGCTGGCAGCCGTCCGGCCCGTACACTTTGTACCCGTTGTATTCCGGCGGATTATGGCTTGCCGTGACGACGATGCCCGCAGACGCCTTAAGCCTCCTGACGGCAAACGAAAGCTCCGGAGTAGGACGGAGCGATTCGAACACATGGGCGGCAATGCCGTTGCCTGCGAGCACGAGCGCGGCCTCCAGAGCAAATTCGGGCGACTGGTGTCTCGAATCGTAAGCGATGACCACCGAATGGGGAGCCGGAACATGGGCGAGCACGTACTGCGCCAATCCTTGCGTCGCCCGGCCGACGGTATGGACGTTCATCCGGTTCGTTCCCGCCCCGATGACGCCGCGCAGACCGCCGGTGCCGAATTCCAGCTCTTTAAAAAACCGGTCCTCAATTTCGTCCGCATTGCCGGCAATCGCTCTTAGTTCTTCCTTGATTTTTTCGTCGATCGACTCGTCTTCCAGCCACAGCTGGTACATTTCCATCGCAGATTTCATGTCGTCCTCCTCCACTCCGTAATCGGATTTCATTCTATCCTATGGCGGTAAACGATGACGTTATGAAGGATCGGCAAGCGCGAACATGATTTCCCCCTCCGCTACGACGCGGTCGCCTACTCTGGCCGTTGCTTGGCCTTTCCCGAACGTGGATTTCAGCCGCGTGAGCACCACTTCCAGCGTCAGCGTATCTCCGGGCACGACTTGACCGCGAAAACGGAATCCGTCAATCCCGGCAAACAAACCGAGTTTTCCGCGGTTCGCTTCCATTTTCAAAATGGCGACGGCGCCGACCTGGGCAAGTGCTTCCACGATGAGCACGCCCGGCATGACGGGATATCCGGGGAAATGGCCGGTGAAGAACGGTTCGTTGATGGTGACGTTTTTAATCCCGACCGCTCTAACTCCTTCTTCGACTTCAATAATGCGATCGATGAGCAAAAACGGAGGACGGTGCGGGATGATCCGTTGAATTTCTTCGATATCGAGCATTGTCATTAAACCCCTTTTCGCAAAATGGCGCAGGCGCTCCGGCCTGCATAAAAAGCATAGCATCAACTTAAAATACAAATGTCCTTCACGATCTGCAGTAGTGAAGGTTAACATAAGAGAGCATGTGAACTGTAAAAAGTTCATGTGCTCTTTCATTTATGCTGGTTGATTAATCTGAACTGGAATATATAAACGATGGATGTGACGAACGAAAAGATAATCACAAACCACAGATAGGGAATCGCGAACGAAAATTGAAACACAACGAACAAAATGGCGAAATAATATAATACGGTTGTCAGTTTTCCCAGTACGTTGGCGGGAACGGTCTTCTTGCCGCGGAAATGGAAGAAAGCGGA
>JAWLCZ010000030.1:0-27191 GCA_041686835.1 Paenibacillaceae bacterium
TCGGAGGGATGATCGTTGATTCATATAGCAGGAAAAACGTACGAATTGATAAAAAACCATAAAAACGGATGGAACGCCGAAGCGTTTCGCGATCGGTACAGCGACGTTCTCGAACGCTACGATTATATTGTCGGCGATTGGGGATACAACCAGCTTCGTCTGAAAGGGTTTTTCAGAGACGGCCATCCGCGGGCGACCAAAGACACGACCGTTCATGCGATCGAAGATTATTTGCACGAATACTGCAATTTCGGCTGCGCTTATTTTGTCGTGGAAAAAGTGAAAAACGGGGCGGACAAATAGCGCGGCGCCCCGTTTTTCCTATTTCATACCCTTATTCGATTATTCCAGCTCTTCGCCGATAAACGCTTCTTTGACGCGGTTCCAGAACGTGAAAGGCCTGAACCGCGAAAAATTGACTTTTTCCTCGGCGACCATGCAGCGTATCGATACGACGTCGCTGCATTGGAAACTGAGATGGTCGAGCGTGAGCAGCAAATTCTGATCAGGTCTCGGGTAAATGTCGCAGTGGTGGTGCTGCGGAAGAATGATAGACGATCCGAGCGTCCGGTATACCCGGTTGTTGATCGACGCGATTTCCGCGATTTGCACGGCATCGAACGACGGATGGATGATAGCTCCCCCAAGACTTTTATTGTAGGCGGTGCTGCCCGAAGGAGTGGAGATGCAGATACCGTCGCCGCGGAACATCTCGAACGGCTCGTCGTTGATATTCAGCCGCGCCACCAGCGTGCTCTCGACGCCTTTCAGCGTAAATTCGTTCAACGCGAGATGTTTTTCGGTGCCCCGCTTCGTCGTTATGGCAATTTCCACAAGCGGATATTTGACGATGCGAAGATCGCCGGCGTATGTACCCATCATATGCGCAAGCTGGCCGATTTCTTCCGGCTTCCAATCGGCGTAAAAACCGAGATGTCCCGTATGAATGCCGACAAAGGAAGTATGCTCCAGCCTGTGGCGGAACCGGTGGAAAGCTTGCAGCAGCGTGCCGTCCCCGCCGATGGACAATACGATGTCGGGCGATTGTTCGTTGATATGCATGTCGTACTGTTGGGCCAACCGGTGAAAAGTTTCGGTTAGCCTTTCGGAAACGTCGTCACCCCGGTTCAGCACGTAATAGTACATAATCGCTCCCCTTTTTTAAGCATACTCCCTTTCATCATAATCAATATCGGCGAATAAAACAATTGTCCGCTCATCCCGGGTTTATTCCCAAAAACGGTTCAGCCATTTGACCGACCGGTAGACGGCAAAAAGTACGGCAATGACGACGAGTACGGCGGTAAAGACGAACGCCGCCGCCGGAAACATCCACTTCATGTAAGGCATCGCTCCATCCGCCGCCATGGCGGGGAGGTGATAGGACAACGTTTCGCGCAGCGGCTGAAGCGGGTTCCACATTACGTATACGGCGGCCGCGGCCAATACGCCGTGGGTGAAACGTGCGGCGAGGAAGGGAACGTACCGCAAATTCGTATGGTTTAATAAACTGACGATTTGCGCGTGCACGGACAATCCGCTCCATGACAATACAAAGGCGGCGATCGCCACTTTATGGACAAGCGCAATGGAATCCCCCGCGCTGCCGGCCGATTTGGCGCCGAGCGTCACTTCGAAGAAGCCGTTCACGACAGCTTGCGACAACGGTTCCGGTATGGCGAACAGGTGAAGCGCGGCATTGACCGCCCTGTAGAAAAAATCCATGACATGCGCGGCGGTGAACAGCTCTAACACCGCAGAGAAGAACACGACGAGTCCGCCGATGACAAACACAAGCTTTAGCGAAGATTGCACCGCTTCCTGCAGCAATAATCCGACCGGCCTTCCGTCCCGCAATCTCGCGCGGTGCATCGCGCGTAAAGCGCGCATCATGATGGGGCCGTCATCTTGATGGACCGCCGGAGGGGTTGCCGCCGAACTTCCATGGAACCGCATGATGAGCCCGAGTACGATACCGGTACCGTAATGGGACAGCGCAAAAATGACGGCAAGGCCGGCGTCGTGGAAAAAACCGACGGATACGGCGCCGATGAGAAAAATCGGGTCGGAAGTCGAGGTGAAGGAAACGAGCCGTTCGCCTTCGTCGCGGTTGACGAGTTTTTGTTCCCACAATTGCGAAGTGAGTCTCGCGCCGATCGGATAACCGGAAGCAAACCCCATCGCCATGACAAAGCCCCCGATTCCGGGCACGCGAAACAGCGGGCGCATCATCGGATCCAGCAGGGCGCCGAAAAAATGCACGATACCGAAGCCGAGCATCATTTCCGAGATGACGAAAAAAGGAAACAGCGCCGGAAATAATACATCCCACCAGATCGCCACTCCGCGTGTGGCAGCCTCCAAACCTTTGGCGGGAAATACGACGATAAGACATGCGACGCCCAAACTGACCAAAGCCGTAACGGTGACGGCGAGCTTCTGGAAGGACGGCATCGGCTTCCTCCTGAACGGGTTCAAATTTCTTCAATGCTACTTTACATATATGTACAGGCATGGATATACATTCCTTGATGATTTTTTGCATACGGTATGCTAAAATGAAATAAAACGCTTTCATTAACTAATGGCGGACAGCTATAACATATATTGGATTTGAACGGAGTGAGCAATTTGCTGAGTGTAATTAGCGGTATTTTGGTTTGCGCTTTCGTCTTCGTCATTAAGGAGTCGTTGATGGATGCGGCGGAAGAGGAACGGGCGGACATGAAATGATGCCGGACACGGGTCGGCGTCATTTCTTTTTTTGTTTAAAAGTTGCGGCTCCATTGTCCGGTAATGATATAATAAAAAAACGAACATCACTCCTAAAGGAGGGTAACGATGGCAGATACATTGTACGACCTCATCGGCGGAGCGCCCGCGATACGCAGCATCGTAGAGGCGTTTTATCCGAAAGTGCAGGCCCACCCGGATCTGGCGCCGCTGTTTCCGGAAGACATCCGTCCGGTTATGGACAAACAGTTTATGTTTCTGTCGCAATTTTTCGGCGGACCGAGCCTGTATTCGGATCAGTACGGCCATCCGATGATGAGGGCAAGGCATCTTCCTTTTCCGATTACCCCGAAAAGGGCGGAAGCATGGCTGTCCTGCATGGCGGAAGCGCTGAAAGAAGTCGGCATGGAAGAAAAATTGCGGGCGGTCGTACTGGAACGGCTGTCGGGGCCCGCCTATCATTTTGTGAATACCCCGGATTAACAAAGGAACGGGGGCTGTATGAAACGCAGCCTTTTCAGGGTCGAGGTGGCTTTGATGGTCGAACCGCTGTATCAGGTGAAAGTGACATGCGCGCTTTGCGAAACGGAGTTTGAAACGTCCCGGGTCCGCCCGAGCTTCAAGAAGGCGGTAAAAACGGACAGCGATTTTTGCATCCACTATAAAGACATCAATCCGGATTATTACATTGTCCGCGTCTGTCCGAACTGCGGCTACGCCAGCACGGAAAATTTTTCGGAACGGCTGACTCCGCAGCAGAAAAAGGCGTTTCAGGAGAAAGTCTCGGCAAATTGGGCGCAGCGGGATTACGGAGGGGAACGCACGTGGGAAGACGCCCTGAACGCGTATAAGCTTGTGCTCCTGTCCGCACAGATGAAAGAAGAGAAAGAACGCGTCATCGCCGGTTTGCTTCACCATATCGCCTGGCTGTACAGAGAGAAGGGGGACGGGCAGCAGGAAGCGCGGTTCCTGCAGTTCGCCCTGGACGCGTACATCAGAGTTTACGAAACCGAGGGCGGCGATGTCAACAATGCAAAGCTGATGTACTTAATCGGCGAATTGAGCCGCAGGCTGAAACATTACCGCGAGGCGGTCAGATGGTTCTCGCGCGTCATCAACGACAAACGGATCATGGACGCGGATATGATTCGCCGCAGCCGGGAACAGTGGGCCGAAACGAGGGAGAATATGCTGGCCGAACGGCTCGAGCTCCTGAGGAAATGAAGGAGAATAAGGGCTAAGCCGTTTATTCGGCGGAAGTGCCGCCGCGCAGCGGCTTGTCGGCCAGCAAATAGTCGCGATCCGCGTCGATTATGGTCATTTTGTGGCGGCAGCAGGGGAAGACGAGCAGTTTTTTTCTCCCTTCCTGAATGGCCGCAAGTTCTTTCTTCTTCAAAGGCAGAAGGACGTTGGCCGATCGGCAGAACGGGCATTCGTTTACATAAACGTCGTTCATGATCGTTTCATACGGCCATGTGTTCCTGAACGGGATCATTTCGGATCGTCTTCGCTTTCTTTGGACAGTTCGGCCAGCTTCTGCAGCAAAATGTGTCTCGGCATGTGCATGAGGTGTTCGACGGGCACTTTCAGCTTCTCCGCCAGCTTTTTCGCCGTTTCGGCGGATATTTGCAAAGGCTGCATACGCATTCTCCTTACATGATGGAATACAATAAGTTTACACCTATTGCAGCCCGCATTCAATTGTCCGGTTTCCAACCATAGTGAATGAAAGGGGATATGAAATTGCAAAAACCGCTAAACCAGACTTGGGATTTGCAGGTGTTTTTTCCGGGAGGGAGCGATTCGGCCGCGTTTGCGTCGTTTCTCGATTCGCTGGAAGCGGACATCGAATCTTTCCGGGAGCAAATCGCTTCACTGCAAACCGCTCCCGGCTCAACCGAGCTTCAAACGTTGGTAGCGCTTTTGCAGGATACGACGATCAAGCTAAGGGAGGCAGACTCTTTCGTCAACTGTCTGGCGGCTGAAAATCAAAACGACAGGAAGGCGGTGCGGCTGAACGGGCGGATCAAAAGCTTATATGCCGCATTTTCCGCTTCGTTGACGCGATTCGACCAACTGCTGACCGCCATCCCGGATGACGCATGGGCGAAGCTTACGGACGCCGAACCTTTTCGGTCCGTCGCCTTTTCGCTTACGGAGCGGCGCGCTCTGGCCAAAGAAAAGATGCCGCCGGAGCTGGAAGCATTGGCCGGCGATCTGGCCGTCGACGGCTATCACGGCTGGGGGGAGGCGTACAATACGGCGGTCAGCCGGATTCGTATTCCCTTTGAGGAAAACGGCAAAGAGATCGTGCTTTCTGCAGGTCAAGCGGCCAACAAACTGACTCATCCGGACCGGGATGTCCGCCGCCGCGTTTTCGAACGTTGGGAAGAAGCCTGGGCGGATGCCGCCGATTTTTGCGCCGACGCGCTGAACCATATTGCCGGCTTCAGATTGCAGCTGTATAAGCACCGCGGCTGGGGGGACGTTCATAAAGAGCCGTTGGCCATGAACCGCATGTCGGAGAAAACCCTTCGGACGATGTGGGACGTCATCGATCGCAATAAAGACATTTTTGCAGCGTATTTGCGGCGCAAAGCCCGTTTACTGGGGCTCGAATCGCTCGCCTGGTACGATGTCGAAGCGCCTATTGGTGCGGCGACGAAGGCCGTATCGTATGACGAGGCGGCTCATTTTATCGTGGAGCAGTTTCGGAAATTCAGCCCGAAGATGGCCGATTTTTCAGTCATGGCGTTCGAAAACCGCTGGATCGAAGCTGAAGATCGACCCGGGAAACGTCCTGGCGGATTTTGCACTTCGTTTCCGATGAAAGAGCAAACCCGCATATTCATGACCTACGCCGGCACGACTTCCAATGTGGCGACGCTCGCCCACGAGCTCGGGCATGCTTACCACCAGCATGTGATGAACGATCTGCCCGCTCTGGCGCAGGAGTACGCCATGAATGTGGCGGAAACGGCATCCACCTTCGCTGAAATGATTGTGGCGGACGCCGCCGTAAAGAACGCGCCGAGCGAAGAAGAGCGGCTTGCCTTGCTGGAAGACAAAATTCAGCGTTCCGTCGCGTTCTTTATGAACATTCACGCCCGTTTTCTGTTCGAAACGATGTTTTATGAGGAAAGAAAGCAAGGACTTGTCAGCGCCGAACGGCTTTGCGAAATGATGGAACAGGCGCAAAAAACGGCCTTCAAAGACGCATTGAGCGAATATCACCCGCATTTTTGGGCGTCGAAGCTTCATTTTTATTTGACCGATGTGCCGTTCTACAATTTCCCGTATACGTTCGGTTACTTGTTCAGCAGCGGCATCTACGCGGAAGCGCTCAAAGAGGGGCCGCAATTTGAAGACAAATACATATCTCTGCTCAGGGATACCGGCAGCATGACGGTGGAGGAACTGGCGTTCAAGCATCTCGGCGCCGACTTGACGCAGCCCGGGTTCTGGCAGAGTGCGGTGGATCTTGCGGCCGCCGACGTGGAGCAGTTTTTGCGGATGACCGAACATTTGGCATAACTTGATTTGAACATGGCGGGGAGGTAGTTCTTATCATGATACGTTACCGGATGCTGCATCATGTCAGCCTGGCCGTTACCGATTTGGATCGGGCGAAAGCGTTTTACAAGGACGTTCTTGGTTTGGAGGAGATCGATCGTCCGCCTTTCGATTTTCCGGGAGCGTGGTTTAAAATCGGGGATGAAGGGCAGCAGCTGCATCTGATCGTGCATAAAGGGGAGACGCTGCGCAAGGGAGGAATGGATACGCGCGACGGCCACTTCGCCGTTCGGGTGCACAGTTTCGATGAAACGGTGAAGTGGCTGGAAAAGTGCGGAGTGGAGTTTGTTTCGAATCGAAACTCGACGGCCGGATTTCCGCAAATCTTCGTCCTGGATCCCGATCGCAACATTATAGAGCTGAACGCCGACCCGTTCTAGTTCCGATCAAAAAGAAAAAAGGTGACGCCATATGCCACCTTTTCCATAAAAGTCTGTCACCGATTATCTTACAAACCGGCCGGCCAATTGTTCTTCGGCGATTTGTACGAGACGGCGGGTAATGTTACCCCCGATGGCGCCGGTGTCGCGGGTGGCCATGTAGCCCCAGTAGTCATCCTGCGGCACCTGGATTCCGAGTTCCTGCGCGACTTCATACTTCAATTGGTCCAGCGCCTGATCCGCTTGCGGCACTACTAATTGGTTGCTGGAACGGCTTTGTCCTCTTGCCATATGTATCACCTCCATTAGTAGTATGAACCATAATTCGGATAATACGCGCTTGGATCGTCTGGAAATTTTATGAAGTGCGGCCGCTCAGCAGCGGTTGAAACAAAGCGTCCTGTCCCATACGCCGCCTCAGATCCGGACAGGTGCTTTCTTGCGATTCGATCGTCCAGCCCGCAACCCTCGTTCCGTAGACGACCGACTCCCGAAGCGGGATATTATGGATAAGACCCATGACCGTACCGGAGAAAAAGGCGTCCCCGGCGCCGCTTGAGTCGACGAGATGAACGGGAAACGCGGGCTGGTGCCCCGATTGTTTGCTGACGGAATCGTAATAGACGGAGCCGTGCTCGCCGAGCGTTACGACCATCGACGAGAGCGATTTCCCGTCGACGAAGCGGATCAGGTCTTCTTCCATCTGCCTGAGGTCCCCGCCGCTAAAGCTTGGGCCGATAATCCGCTCCGCTTCGAAGTTGTTGCATATGAAACAGGACAAGCCATCGAGAAATTCCGGATGGCTCATGATGACTTCCAGGTTGCCGGGAATACCGTACACCGGCTTATTGTATTGTTCGGCAAGCTGCAGGATGTTGCGTGTAATGGCGGCGTTCAAATCCAGCTCCAGAATGATGTGCGACGATTGCTTCACAAACGATTCCCCGTTTTCGGCGACGATGTTCTCCAGATGGGCCAAGTCGGGCATTTGCGATATGGATCCGGCCAAGTTGCCGTTTTCGTCCAAAATGGCGAGCCACATCCCCATTCCTTGAGCGGCGGCTTCATAAACGTTCGACGTATCGATGTGTAATGCCTGCAGCCGCTGTATGACTTCCCGGCCCAACGCCGAGCGCTCCACAGAGGAAACGAAGGAGGTGCGTACGCCCATGCGGGCCAGGTTTTCCGCAACGTTCCGGCCGACGCCTCCGTGCATGAATTCAATGCGCCCGATGTTCCGACCGTCCGGCCGGTACGTGTTGCGGGCGAATCCTTTACAGTCAACGAACACGGTTCCGATGACCGTTGCATGTGGACTCATATCGTTCAAAGCTCCTTTTTCTCATGAATGGATAATTTGCAGGCCCACTTCCAGTTTCAGCGCCCCGCCCGGTTCGATCGCGCGCAGCCCGGTAATCTCGGGATCGAGATTGAGATTCGGCGCATTTGTCACCCATGTATACGGTTCGAGGCAAATCAATTCGTTCGCCACACCTTGAGTGTAAATCACCCACTGTTTATACGGATCGGACGTAGAATAGCGGATTTCGTAACCGTCTTTGGCCAATACGGCGACGTTCGGCCTGCCGCTTACCTGAAAGACCGTGTCCATGTCTTGGCCGCGCAGGTTCATTCCGCTTGCGATA
Source organism: Paenibacillaceae bacterium (assembly GCA_041686835.1). Lineage (GTDB taxonomy): Bacteria > Bacillota > Bacilli > Paenibacillales > JAWLCZ01 > JAWLCZ01. Next base: position 8,333 of record JAWLCZ010000030.1, read on the forward strand.
GGTTCGTACCGTCCGAGCGGCAGCAACCGGCCGGTCGGAATATTGTCCCCGTCCAGCTCCCAGACGTTGGATACGGGTAGGCGCAGCGTCCATCGTTCCGGCTCCCCGTCCAGCAAAAACCACGTATGCAGCCCGAAACCGACGGGAGCGGCGGATTCGCTGCGGTTCTGAATCGTTACGGTTTGGTTGAGCGAGGCGCCTTTCAATTCATACGTCATTTCGATCCGCAGGTCGTGAGGATACTGCCGCATAATGTCCGGGAAATCGGCTGTGGAGAAGACGGACGTTATTTTTGCCGTATCCCCGTTTTCTTCAAACGAAGTGACCTGCCAAGGGTGATGCCTTAAAAATCCGTGAATGTGGTGGCCGTTCGGGGTGTTCACCTCCAGGCGGTATTCCTTTCCGTTGTAATGAAAAACGCCGTGGCGGATCCGGTTCGGAGGCAGCATGACCGGTGTGCCGTAATGGCCAGGCGCCTTTTTCAACGCTTCGGGGCTGTCGGGCACGCGCAGCACTTCGCGCTGCTTCGCTTCGTCCCATACGCGGTACAGGTTGTTTCCCAGAGACGGGCACAGCGATACGGCCAAATTTTCGTTGCGCATCGTATATACCGGAAGTCCATGCCATAGATGTTCCTGAATCATCGGATAAGCTCCTTTCTGAGTGAGGGATGTTAACTCTCAATATTGTAGCAAACGAATGAAGACGCTGTCACGAGGAATCGGATCGAGGGTTTCCGATGTTTCGGCGTTCCCTTGATTGACATGAACGGGGATCGGAGTATAATAATCAATAATCAGGAGAGCGTTCAAACGCATCCGTTATATTCCCAATGCGATGACAGGAAAGAGTAAGAAGCGTAACGCCGCTTCAGAGAGCCGGTATTCGCTGCGAACCGGTGCGGCGCGCTTGCTGAATGGGTCCTGGAGCGGAAAGCGAAATCGTTCCCGCTGCCGTTTTGGCCGCCAATCGGCTTGCGGCGGGATGGCGACATAAGCTTGACGGCGGTTCCCCGTTATCGGAACATGGAGGTTTCCGCTGCGCGGAAACGAATCAGGGTGGCACCACGGTCTCTCGTCCCTTACGGCGGGAGGCTTTTTATTTTGTAAAAATAACGCATAATATAGCGGGAGGTCATGAACCATGAAACGAGTGTTATCGGGCATTCAGCCCAGCGGAAAATTAACAATCGGAAATTATATCGGGGCGCTGCAAAATTTTGTAAAGCTGCAGCACAGCCACCAATGCTTCTTTATGGTGGTCGATCTGCACGCGGTCACGGTTCCTCAGGAACCGGCGGCGCTCAGGGAGCAGACGGAGTCGGTCGCCGCGCTGTTCATTGCCGCAGGCATCGACCCGAACAAAGCGTGCGTCTTCGTTCAATCGCACGTACCGGCTCACGCCGAACTCGGTTGGCTGATGACGACGCTCGCGTATATGGGCGAATTGGAGCGGATGACCCAGTTTAAAGACAAGTCCGCCGGCAAAGAATCGGTCGGAGCGGGCCTGTTCGTGTATCCGACATTGATGGCCGCCGATATATTGATCTACAATGCGGATCTCGTTCCCGTAGGGGACGACCAGAAGCAGCATTTGGAGCTGACTAGGGATCTGGCGCAGCGGTTCAACCACAGGTTCGGCGAACTGTTCACGATTCCCGAGCCGTATATGCCGGAAGTCGGGGCGAGAATCATGTCGCTCGACGACGCTTCGAAAAAGATGAGCAAAAGCAACCCGAATCCGGGCAGCTATATCGCGATGCTCGATTCCCCCGACGACATCCGCAAAAAAATCAGCCGCGCCGTCACCGATTCCGGCCGGGAAGTGAAATACGATCCGGCCAACAAGCCGGAAATCAGCAATCTGATCAGCATTTACGCGCATTGCGCCGGCATGTCGGTCGCGGAGGTCGAAGCCAAATACGAAGGACAAGGCTACGGGCCGTTTAAAAAGGATTTGGCGGAGCATGTCGTCGCCGTCCTTGAACCGATACAACAGCGCTATCGCGAAATCCGTTCTTCCGGAGAAATCCGCCATCTTCTGAAAAAGGGCGCGGAGCAGGCTGAAGCCATCGCGAACGAAACGCTCCGGCAAGCGAAAGAACGAATGGGGTTCCTTGTCCCGTAGAGAGGCGTGAAACGGTTATGGTTTCATTACATTTTTGCGGATGCGGATGAATATTATTTAGGCGCGGTCACATACTAAGCTTGCAAGCTTGCTAATACATTACACCACAGAATGCAGATTGAAAGGAGTGCTTATCAGTTATGGCAAGAGGTCAATCTCGCAGCAGCAACCAGTTGGTAGTTCCTCAAGCGGATCAGGCGCTGGATCAATTGAAGTATGAAATCGCGCAGGAACTCGGAATCCAGGTGCCGCAGGATGACTACTGGGGTTACATGGCAACTCGCGATACCGGCGCAATCGGAGGAAATATCACCCGCCGTTTGGTGCAAATTGCCGAGCAAACAATTTCCGGGGCACAGGGCGGTCAATTCCGTTAATTGGATGTTACTTATAAGAGACAAAGCTCAAGGGGCGTTTTCCCTTGAGCTTTTCATGTGCGCACGGCATCCGCAATCGGACCGCACGGCTTCATTTTTCATCTTTAAGTGTCGACGCGCAGTTTTTTCTCCAGACGCGTATCGCTTACCCAGCCGATATAAGAATCAAGCGGCCGGTATTCATGGTCCATCAGCAGAACGGCAACGAAGGGATACTGTTTTCGGTGGCGGTAACGGACGTCCGCCCAGCGAACCTCGAAGCCCCACGGACGGCGCTTCACTTCGGCGCATGCGAATGAACTGAAGTACAGCAGCGCCGCGATGTCAGGATGGCTCTTCGACGCTTCTACGGCGGGATGTTCCGCGCTTTTGACCGTATCGAGCCACCGCAATTCCCCGCCGCGCAGCTCCCCGACGGCGAAACTGCCGTCCGTTTTGCGCTTCACTACGTTCCACACATTCAGGTGAACCGTGGGGATCAAATTGTGCCGGTCGCCTTTCGCATAGGCCGGATCGATGACGGGCAGCTTTCTTTCCAGAACAAAATGGGTCCAAGTCCGCCATACATAGTATAGGGCGAGGACGATGTAGAGAGCGGGAAATACGATTTCCGGCCTTGCCAAACGAAGCGACCAGATGAAAATGGCGGCGAGGTGCGCGGCAAAAATGACCGGATCGAAAATGTGAATAATGTTCCATGATATCCATTTTTGGGTGAACGGCCGCAGCGCTTGCGTACCGTAAGCGTTGAACAGATCGGTAAATACGTGAAAGCTGACCGCAATGAGCACCCACAAGCCTACATGTAACGCCGGAACGCCTTGAAAAATAAGCGACAACAGCAGCGTGATCGATAATGTCCAGAGAACGATGGCCGGCAGGGAATGGGACAGGCCGCGATGGTTTTTAATGTAAGCGGCATTGCCCTTTAGCCGCAGCAGTCCGTCGGAATCCGGCGCCTGGGAGCCGATGACGGTGCCGATCAGCACGGCGGTCGCCGTCGCCGGATCGGAAGCTACCGCGGGATCGATATACGAAAGGCCGGCCAAACCTATGCCGATAACCAGATGTGTTCCGGTGTCCAAAACATCTCCTCCGTTTACTCGCTATGGTTGCGGATGCCGCGCGCGTTGTTCATTCACAGCAACTCTGTTCTTATTTTAACACTTTTCTTCTCAAAATAAATCAGCAAGTATAGCAAAAAAACGAACAACTTCCAGAAAAATCCATATTTAACGTGAAGAAGAATGGCCTTCGCGCCATCCTTCTTCACACCGTTTTGTTTCCCGCACGCTGCTGGATGCGTCAGAACGGGTACGTATATTTCAGTTCTTCGTCAAAGGTAATGTAGTCAAGATTGACCATCAGCAGCAAATAGCGGATTCCCGTTTGCGGATCGCTGATGATGATATGATCGCGACCGGCCGCCTCCAGTCTGCCTCTGAACACTTTGGCGGGCCATTGGGGGTTGTTTTCGAACGTCATATAAATGGTGGCCATTTTGCCGAGGTTCAACCGCAGAATATTTTCGATGTACGATTCTTCAATGGGCAGCAATCCTGGCGGAGTAGGCACGGTCGGAGCGGGTCCGGGGACGCCCGGAATCATCGCTCCGCTCGGCGTCGGGATGCCGGTTACAGGGCCCGGGGCAGCTCCCGGAAACATTCCTGGCGCTACGCCTGCCGGCGGATATGAAGGGTATCCGGCTTGGCCGGGCGATCCGTACGTAGGGTAAGGACGAAAATTCATCATAGGGGTTTGCCTCCTCATTTAAGTATAAGTTCAATACGTTCCATACACTCTCGGGCAATCTTGTCCGGAAGGGGAGAAAAAGCAGTGGGATTTGTATCTGCCCGCGTGTCTTTGGTTGTACCATGTCGGCGGGCAACTGCCCGCCGGTTCGAAAAACCATAAGGAGAACGAGGCGGGATGATATCTTTCGCCGTTAATCACTTTCCGCGCCAGCCGGATTTCCGATTCGCGGGCCCTTTGATAAAAGTAGCCTTTCAACGTCGCCTCAAAACCGCCCGGCCGTTGAAACACCATTTGCCGAATCGTGCGGATATTTTTGAAATCGAGGCAGTTGGCCCGCACGCGGTTGATTCCGACATTGCCGACCATCAGCATGCCCAGATCTCCTTCCCCTTCGGCTTCCGCCCGAATTAACCTTGCAAGCAGCTTTACATCCTCGGAACTAGCTTTTACTACAGCCATGTGGTTATCATGTCACTTCCCTTCGCCGTTCAGGCTGCCGTGAATAGGCTGGAATCTATACGATCCATTGTATTTTCCGCCCCGCCCATTGGTGACAATCGTTTGCCGAAACGGTGAAATATGTTCCGCCGTCCGGGCGCAAATATGCGAGTCCGCCCGTCTCATTTCGACAAAATTGTGGATTTCACGGTCCCGTCATTGTCAAACGAGTTGCGGATTGATATGATTAAGAAGATATGCAGAAGCCCGTACGCGGTATTCCGTAATCCGGCCGCCGAACTTGCGCGGTGTTGAAAGATGGATACAGGGAACCGCTTGTTCTTTTCCGAAGATCGAACCGGCGCCTGTGCACGCTTGTCAAGGAGGACTTCGTAAAAGTGGATAAGCAGTTGGATATTCATGCCGCTCCGCAGGCGGACGACAGCGTACTTGCGGTGGAAAAGCAAGCCAAATGGCGGGATTATATAAACATCACTAAGCCGGGCATCATCAGGTCCAACCTTATCGCAGCTTTTGGCGGGTTTTGGCTCGCTTCCAAATGGGATATCGACTGGTTATTGATGATTTACACGCTGATTGGAACCGCGCTCGTGATGGCTTCCGCCTGCGTGTTGAACAATTATTTTGACCGGGAAATGGATCTGAAGATGGCGCGCACCCAACAGCGCGCCCTGCCTGCAGGACGGCTGCAGCCTTCCCATGTGCTCCGTTACGGCATCGTACTGGGCGTGTTGGGCGAGCTTGTTCTGGCGCTCTATGTCAATTTGTTGTCCGCCTTGCTCGGATTGATCGGTTTTGTTGTCTATGTAGGGATATATACGCTGTGGCTGAAACGGACATCGACGCTCAGCACCGCAATCGGGGCCATTTCCGGCTCGATGCCGCCGGTGATCGGTTACTGCGCCGTCACGGACGAGCTGGACGCCGGCGCGTGGATATTGTTCGCCATTCTTTTTTTGTGGCAGCCGCCGCATTTTTGGGCTTTGGGCATTCGGCGGAAAGAGGAATACCGTGCCGCCGGATTTCCGCTTCTTCCCGTCGTGAAAGGAGTCAGGCGCACGAAGCTGCAAATGATTCCTTACGTGTTGCTGCTGCTTCCGGTGAGCATTTTGCTGTACGCCTACCATTATGTCGGCATCTTCTATTTGTTGGCGGCGGTGCTGCTCGGACTCGTCTGGCTGTTGTTGTGCTTATCGGGACTGAGAACGAAAGACGATGACGTATGGGCAAAGAAAACTTTTACGTTCTCGATCTACTATTTAATGGTCACCTTCATCGTCATGATGATCGATACGGTTCGCGTCTGACTTGCGAAACGAAGAAAGCATATATCCCATGCGACCCATGGGATATATGCTTTTTGGAACAGGAATCAAAGCGAGGCGACAAGCATGAGCTATTTTGTGCATATCCTGCTGAATAACGTCATTCCGCTGACGATCATGATTGCGGTCGGCATTGTTTTGCAAAGAGCCTTTAAGCTGGATATTAAGACGATGTCCAAATTGAATTTTTACATGTTTTCTCCGTGTATCGTATTTGTCATGCTTTACGAATCGGACATTTCATTTTCCGTTCTGCTGAAAGTGCTCGGCTTTTTCTGGATATTTTTCCTTGCGCTTTTTCTCCTGACGGAAATCGTGACCCGCATCAGGCGGTATGACCCCGGGATGAAAACCTCCGTGCGCAACAGCGTCATTTTTTACAACAGCGCCAATTATGCGATCCCGCTCAATCAACTCGTCTTTGTCGGGGATGCGTTCACGCTGTCGATTCAAATCATCATCATGATGATGCAGAACTTGCTGCCGAACACTTATGGCGTTTACAGCGTCAACGCCCACAAGAAAAATGTCAAAGAAACGATGAAAACGATTTCTTCGATGCCGGCCATTTACGCGATTCCTTTGGCATTATTAATGAGGGCGTTTCACGTCCCGATTCCGCAGCCGATTTCTGTGCCGCTCCATTACGTTGCCGACGGATTTATCGCCATTGCTTTAACGACGCTTGGCATTCAGTTGGGGAATATGAAATGGAAAATCAACTTTTCCGATGTGGCGCTTTCCAACTTTCTCCGGCTGTGCGTCAGCCCGGCGCTCGGATATGCGATCGTGCTGCTGTTGGGAATTGAAGGCGTAATGGCCCAGGCGCTTGTCCTGTCCTGCGCGGTGCCTACTTCTTTAAGCAGTATGCTGCTGGCCGTCGAGTTCGACAACGAGCCGGAATTCGCTTCGCAGGCCGTATTTTCTTCGACCGTTTTCAGCATATTTACCGTCACGCTCGTCATTTATTTGCTGCAGTATATTTAATTTTACGTGCGCTTATGCGGCGCGGCGTCCGGATATAAAATATACTCTTCGAGACCCGCTTTCTCCAGCTGTTTAATCATATATTCCTCGGGCGTGCCTTCCACTCCGGCGTATCCTTTCTTCGTATAGATCTGCTCGGCGTCGGGAAACGCTTCGCGGAGAATGGCCCGGATTTTTTTGCCGGAAGCGTCGTTGTCCGTCAATAAATAAACGTGACGGCTGCCGATTTTTTTCTTCAGCTGTTCAATGCGTTCCGTTCCCGGCGTCCCGTATGTGCATAAAATCGGGACGTCTTTGGCGAGCAGCTTCCTCAACCGTCCGCGATCGTTCTTTCCTTCCACAATGATAACGAAATCTTCCACCATGTCCCTCCGAAAACCGCTCACAGCATTTATATATATGTATCTATTTTACATATTTCCCGGGGAATGTCGAATTGGACCGAGAACAATAGTCAGCTTTTATTTCGTATTACGGCGCCAATCCTTTTTGCCGATATACCGAAATTCGCCCCCCTTCCGACAGCGCATCGTTATAATCGAACACTTCCTTCAGCGGTACGATCTGCCACGGCTGGTGCCAAAATTGTCCCCATTTATTGAACACGAGCTTGTCCGATACCGCATATGCAGCATGTATCGGGTCATTGTCACGGGTTTCCCATACGAGAACGTCATGCGGCTGTATAGCCGTACCTGCATCAGATAGGCAAAGCTGTCTCATTTTCTCGTAACCGTGAGCGGCAAGCAATCTGAAAAAAGGCCCTGCATGCAGCCACTGTCGAATAATGGTGGAGGCCATGTCAGGATTTCCGACGGCAGCGGCAATGGTAGCGGCAAAACAATTCGGACCGCTAATGTCCGGGAATGTCGAGGCGTAATGGCTCACAATTTCGCGGGAACGAATGGGCAGCGGCGTTTCAGGCGGCAGTTGGACACTTTCGCCTTGTGGGTTCACTTGTTCCGACAGCCAGCGCAACAGCCAGTTCGTCTTTACGTTTTCCGGTAAACCGCTCCATACGGCGTGCGTCAGAACAATACTTTCTTTTCCGTCGACAAGTATCGGGCACAGCTTACGGCTCTGAAATCGTTTTGCCGCTCCCTCCATTTGCATGATCCATTGCGGATCATACACTTGTCCCCGGTTCAACTGTACTTGCGCCCGCAAGATGTCCTCGCGCAATGGCTCTGTCAGTGGACTCAGTTCATGAGAGTGGACAAATATGACATGCGCATTCTCCGGGACGGTCCAGACTTTGTAAATAAACCCGTAGGAAACCGCAAATTCCGTAAACATGTCAAAAAACTCTTTCTTCGTATAGACTAGAATTCCCTGTTTAAGGAAGTAGTCCAACCATGTTGTGTTCGTGAAAAAATACGGCGCGCGTTCCGGCACAAAGTTGCGCGTCCACCGTTGAATCTGCCGTTCGGTTACCGTATATGTGCCAATTTTGTACATTCGGCTCCTCCTCGCCCGAGATGATTATCTTCAACCCTGCGAATTGCTTAAGAATCGTCGTCCGTCGTTGCCGCTTAGCATGAAGACCACGGTGACGTTCTCGTTTTGATGAGTATGTTTCGCCACAATGCACTGTTTTCCTGCAATAAATAGGACTAATACCACAGCGAGCGTGCTACGTACGGCTGTCTTTCAACGGACAGAGGCCGGTGGCGAAGATGAAACCGCCCAAGCCACCCGCCAATCGTATCGTTGATCAGCCGTTGTGTTTTGTCAGACGGCGTACCGTCTTCGTCTAACTCCAGATAGAGGCCGATTTGCGAAAAAATACGACACAGGGTAGACGCGAGAGGCGACTCGGCAGCGTTATGATGGTTACTGAAAAGAAATCGATTTGGAGGAAATCGTGTCATGAGTATCAAAAAGAACGGTATCTTATCGTTCCTGCTGCTGGGGGCCGGAATCGCTCTTTCCACAAGGCTGCATCATCTCGGCGTGACGGAATGGTCTCTGCTTCTTGTGTTTGGGTTGCTCGGTCTCTGCGTCGGGATTACCACGGTATCGCGATCGTTCGTCACATGCAGGGAAAAATCAGCAGAAAGGCCCTTAAATTGCGAGTGATTTTGTCGTTGTTTACCATGTTCGTCATCAAAGGTGTGTTGACCGGAAGCATACCGTCTCATTTGGAAAGCCATGTAGGATTATCGTTGATCGTCCAAATTCTTTTTTCGATCTCCGGCTTGTTTTTCGGTCGCTTGGCGGTAAGCGCATGGATGGACAAAAGCGTGCCAAAACCATTACACTGAAAGCAATATCGGGTTTGGAAAATAAAGGAGAGGTTATTCCCGCCATGGGACCGCTGCATATCCGTATCATCGCATTGGTGGCAACGATCTTGATTTTTATTCCCTATGGGAAAACGGCGTCCGGCAATGCGCTGCTGTTATCGACGCTGATGTCCATGCTGCTCGTTTATTGCTTTCTGATCTGGTTTCGTAAAAACGACTGGAGCTGGCGGCCGTACGCGTTGGCTGTCGGATTTGTCGTTGCCGCATTGGCTGTCTTTTCCGGATACGAAGCCGGTAAAGAGGTTATTCCTCTCATTTGGCCTTTGCTATGGATTCTCGCCTCCATGCCGCGGAAGCTGATGAAGTTTTCGATTCTGCTGGTCGTTCTTCTGGTAGCTGCCGCCGCCGCTCTGAATCGGGATCATCCGAATCTTTCGAACATGCTCATCGGCGCTTGCGGATTGTACTTGGGATGCCGGGGAATCACCTTTGTAAAGGAAGCGTACCGTGTGAGTACGCAACATTTGGCCGAATTGGATGCAGCCCATTCCCGGCTCCAAAAAGCGCATGACGAGCTGCAGGAAGCAACGGTGCATTCGATGCGCTATGCCGCGCTCAGTGAACGTACCCGATTGGCCCGGGACATTCATGATGGTATCGGCCATCACCTTACCTCGCTCATTATTCAGCTTCAGGCGCTGGAGATGATGCTGCCTGATGATCCGCAGGCGGCATCCGATCAGGTTAAGTCCATGCTGGAGGTGGCGAGAAAAGCGATGAGCGAGGTCCGGCATGCTGTCCGGGAATGGAGCGAGGACGAATCGGGCACCGGGCTGATCGCCCTGAAAGGTCTTGCAAGCCAGGTTGCCGCCCACTCCGGGATCCGCATCGAATTTCAAGTTGAGGACGAGGAACGGATGGAAGTTCCCCCGCAAACGAGTGTGATTCTCTTTCGCGTCTTGCAGGAGGCTTTGACGAATACGATGAAGCATTCGGAGGCCACCGCCGTTCAAGTCCAACTTCAAATGCAGAGCGGAAACGTCGTGCTGACCGTATCCGATAACGGAGGCTTTGCGGAAAGCAGCGGCTTCACACCCGGCTTCGGGTTGAAGGGGATGATCGAACGCTGTGAATCGGCGGGAGGCAGGGTTTTTTTTGCATGCAATGTTCCTCGAGGATTTACGGTTCGGGCGGAAATCCCGCTGCATAAGGAGGCTCATATTTCATGACAATGACCGAAAACAAAGAAAAGGGCATCCGGATTGTTCTCGCAGACGACCAGCCGTCATCCGGCAAGGCCTGAAATATATGATCGGGATGCAGCCGGATATGGAGGTTGTCGGTGAAGCGGGAAACGGCGAAGAAGCCGTTGCGATCGTCTCTTCGGTCCAGCCCGATCTTGTGCTGATGGATATTCAAATGCCGGGACGCAGTGGAATCGAGGCAACAAGAGACATTATGAAGATGAATCCCGAGACGAAAATCATTCTCCTGACGACCTTCGACATTCAAGAATATGTCGCGGATGGGATTCGGGCCGGAGCCATCGGGTACTTGTTGAAGGATGCCGATACCAAAGTGCTGCTTGACGGCATCCGTTCCGTGCATCAGGGAGCCGCGCTCTATCAAAGCACGACAGCCGCCAAGGCCATCGCGCAGACGTTGAAACAGGAGGGATTCCTTTACCCGGAAAAGGAAACCGCCGAATTCGAGCCATTGACGGAGAAAGAACGCGAAGTTCTGCAATTGCTGGCATACGGAAAGAAGAATACGGAAATTGCCGACGCGCTTTTCATCTCGGAAGGCACCGTCAAAACGCATGTTCACCGGATTCTCGCCAAGTTGGGGGTTGAAGATCGCACCCAAGCCGTGGTCATGGCCATTCGTCGTCGTATCGTCAAGTAGTCAAGATCGCAGCAAGCATCTCCGCGTTCTCAGCGATGCCGGTCTTGTCGAAGTGCAGCAATTAATCCATTAATGATGGGAGGATGGACATGGCTGAAAGCAATGTCGCAAACAACATGGAAACACTGGAAAACTACGATTTTGTGTACACACGGGTGTTCAACGCGCCGCGCGAGATCGTCTTTAAGGTCTGGTCGGAAGTCGATCATCTCAAGAACTGGTGGGGACCGAGAGGTTTCGAGTGGGGGACGGCTAATCTTGATTTTCGTCCGGGCGGAGTGTTCCATTACAGTATGCGCTCGCCCGAAGGCCTCGAGATGTGGGGCAAGTTTGAGTATCGGGAAATCGTGGCGCCGGAGAAGATTGTATTTGTCAATTCGTTCTCCGATTCCGAAGGCAACAAGATCCGTGCGCCGTTCAGCCCAACGTTCCCTTTGGAAGTGCTGAATGTCCTGACTTTCACTGAAAATGAAGGAAGAACGACGCTTACTCTCCGCGGCGGCCCAATCCACGCAACCGAGGAAGAGCGCAACACTTATAAAGGAATGGTGGAATCTTTGAAGCAAGGATTCGGTGGAACCTTCGATCAACTTTCCGACTACTTGGCGAAAATTTGACCGGGTCCCCAGGTAAAACCATCGCAGATTGTTTGAAGCGGCGCGCTTCGGTCCGGCTCCGCGCAAAGGCTGGCGGATAGAAGTGTCGAGGAAGGCAGCGATAGGCCCCGTTAATACGGGGCCTATCGCACTTGGTGCAACTCCTCATTGAGATTTATCAGATACATTTAGAGTGCAATAACAGAAGTTACCTGAAACTTGGAGCGGTAGCAAAGAATTTTCCGGCGTAAAAGTAACAGCTTCTTCTATAGCATGTAACGTTCAGGTGGATTCAATAAATTTTGAAGAAAAATATATTAAAGCTAAACTCGACATTCAAATGCTCATTTATTCATATACTTGAAATCGGTAATTTACAACGAAAGGATGAAATCATGATGACCTTTCAAGAACTAATCACACAGATATTGACAACTGATAATTACGCGTGTTTGCGTGCTTGTTTGAATGACGAGCAAGTAAAAACTTTAACGAATAAGTTAATCATGGCAACAAGAACTTATACAGATGGGAATCATGATAAAGCGATTAAATATTTTATGTCTTTTGCTGATGAATTTAACCAACTTGAAATGTCAGGGATACTAGAAACCTGCAATAAAAGTAACATAGAAGTCATTAAATCGCTTATTGCTGACTGCATGATGACTTATCAAAGAAACAAGTAGTAGTTACTTATTTTTCGAATTGGACGACCATGACTCGAAGTACCCCTATAACAGAACAAGAAGTGCAGCACTTTTCCTTCAAACCGAGATATGCGTCATTGGCAGCGTAACGGACAGACACCCTAGCCCGCTTTTGATACGGTGATCGAATTGACCGGACCCGTAGGCAGGATGGACAAAGCCAGCATCAGGCCTATAAAAGCGATGAAATAGGGGGATATATCGTCGCGGAAATTTCCTGCGAGCAGCGGGCCGAAGAAAGCGCCAATCGAAGACGAGATGGACATGATCGAGAACACGCGCCCGTATTTTCCCGCATCGGCCAGGCTGATCAGCAGTGTCGACATGGCCGGAAAAATGACGCCTTTCGCCATCCCGATCAAAAACAGCGACACCGATAACGGGAGCGGCCAATGGACAGCCATGCCGAAAAAAATAATCGCCAGTGAAAGGCTGCCCGCCACCGTACGGACAAATGCGGAAAACCGGTTCAAAAACAGCAGGCTTAACGTTACGAGTGCCCCCAGACTGACGATGGAAAACAGCAGGCCGGATGTAATGATCGAGTTTTGCGACACATGGGCCAGCGGAAGCTCAAAAAATAAAATGCCCTGCGAGCAAGATAATGCGAGAGGTATGCCGTAAAACAGCCACGGTATGGCTGCCGGCCGTTCTCCGGACATAAGAGACGGCGCGGAGGCCTCAAGCGGGAAATGCCCGTCTTGCGGAAGGGCAACGGCCGCATGCGATGCGCGCCAATCGTTCACGCCGATAACGGCCAGCAGACCGATCACAATCAGCACCCACCCGAGGATGGTAAACGAAGCCGAAAATCCGACCTGGGCCACGAGCAGCGCGCCGGCTGCAGGCGATACGACGGAGGCCAGCGTATGAACGAGTCCGTTTCCCGCCATCAGCTTTCCTTGCTGAATGCGGTCTCTGGTGATCTTCGCAAGCAGGGACAAGCAGGCCGGGGATAAGAAGGCGAGCACGAATCCGCTTATCGAGCGGATGATCAAAAGGTGCCACGGGTCGGTGACTTTGGACTGCAAAAGCAGAATAAAACCGGCCGCGATGAGGCTGAATACGATAAACGGTTTGCTTCCGAACCGATCGACGCCGTAACCGGCCAGCAAATTGCCCGGCAAATGCGTAATCGAGTACATCCCCATAATGAGCCCGATAAAGGAAGGGGCGGCGCCAAGAGATATGGCAAACGGCGATAAAATCGGATACTGCGCGTGCAGATCGAAAAAAGCGACGAACATAAACAGGTAAAGCCAAATTGCAGTTTTCATCCCGAGCACCTCCGAAAGTGAATGGACATTCCGCTACAACTACTTGTACGTCAAACGGCCTGTCCTTTATGCCACATTGAATTTTACCGGTCTGACCGCCATGCTTTTTATATATCGTTCTTCCCGGAAATGATGTATAATTTCCTATGTAAACCTTGTCTTGAACGGTCATCGGACGGATTGCGGGAGGAATTCTCTATGGAACAATGGATATCATTCATACATGATCGCTGGTTTGTCATCATCGTGGCGTTAATCGTGCTGGTCGTCGTCGTCAATGTCATCAAAACGGTCGCCAAATGGATTCTCGTGCTGGCCATACTGGCCGGTGTCATCGTCTACGGGATGAATTACGAGGGCGAATGGAAGGATATCGGCGCGACGCTCGTCAACGATGCGAAAGAGCAGGCCATCGAGGCGCTCGCCGGCGAGGCGAAGGAGGCCGAATACAAGCAGAATGAGGACGGAACGTATACGGTCACAACGAAAAACCTGCGTCTCGACGGGAAAATCGGTTCCAATGAAGCCAAGCTTACCTTTAAAGGTCAGACCATTACAATCAAGCTGGATGAAACGTTAAATGCGTTCATTGAAAAGATTAAAAACAACTCATCGAACTAAGGAGCGTTTATGACGGAGCTTATCGAGAAGTTGGCTTCCTGGAATGCCGTTTCCGCGCTCATCGTTTGCGTGATTGTCGGGTCTGCGATACAAGGAATGATGATGAGGGCGTCGGGGTCCGCCAAGCATTTGCTGTCGTTCGTGTCGGAGGCCGCCATTACGATTACAGCCGTTTTCGTCTCCTGGAAGCTGGCCGGTCTGCTGTCGCCGAAGCTGCAGGAATGGCTGACCGCACAAAACATCACGATTCCCGAAGAACGGATTGGACCGGTAAAACAGCTGTATTATTCGCTCGTGACGAGCATAAGGGATTTTCCGCTGCTTCGTTTCGGCCTGATCTTTCTCGCCGGCTACGCGCTCATTAAACATATATTGTATTGGATTTGGGCGTTTTTGTTCAGCTGGTGGAACGATGTGCGCATCTCGCCGCACCGTGCCCGCGGGGGTTCATTTTTCAGCGGCCTGATTGGCGCGGCCATCGGTTCCGTCATCGGAACGGCGCGCGCTTTGTTGGTTATCGCGGTTCTGTTTATTTACGTAACCCTGTTTCCGCATGGGCCCTTTACCGGGTACATTCAGGAATCCGCCTTGTACCAGAGAGGTGCGACGCAGATCATCGAGCCGCTGTCCGGTGATTTCATCGCCAGCAAGCTGCCCGTATTTACGCGGGCGGTGGAAGAAGAACTCGGCAAAATTCTCGATCGCAAATATGAAGTGATCGACAACCATATCCCCGAAGACATCGCCGCTGCGGCGAGAACGATAACGGCGGACGCCAAGACCGACGAAGAAAAAGCAAGGGCGCTGTACCGCTGGATCGGGACAAGAATCCGGTATGACTGGGAAAAAGTGAGATTGTACGAGGAACGAAACATTTGGAAGGAACAAACTCCGGAAGAGACCTTCAAAACACGGCAGGGGGTCTGCATCGATTATTCCAGACTGTACGCAGTCATGGCCAGAGCTGTCGGCCTGCAGGCCAAAGTCGTCACCGGACTCGGATATGACGGCCGCGGAGGGTATGGACCGCATGCATGGAACGAAGTTTATCTCTCTGAACGGGGAAAATGGGTTCCCCTCGATTCGACGTGGGCGGCGAGCGGCGGGAACTGGTTCGATCCGCCGGGTTTTTACCAGAGCCACGTGAAGGATGCTTGAATGACTTTCCGCGCGGATGTATGGTAAACTGATGGAGGAACGTCTTTCTGCACTACTGTAAGAAAGGTTTGATGCAGATATGAACCATTTGGAGCATATCGATGATCCGCAAAAACATGAAATCAACAAACAGCGCCGGTTTTCGTTCCGGCTTAATCTGTTTTTCTTCTGCACTTTTTTCATTTTCTCCGTTCTTATCGTCCGCTTGGCGATATTGCAGTTCGTAGAAGGGAAACAGCTGTCGGCGCAGAAGCTGCAAAGCACGATTAAGCCGGTTCCGATCGCCCCGATACGCGGAAACATATACGACAGGGAAGGATATCCGATCGCGTCGTCCAGCTCGACGCAGTCGCTGTTTTACCGGATTGAACCGGGTCAGAAGCCGGAACAGGTCATCGCTCTGGCCAAAAGGCTGGCCGACATTTTCGCGAAGTACAAAGATAAAAAATCGCCGGACTTGACCGCCGATCAGGTGATCCGCAGAATGGACGTCGGCTACGATATCAATCAGAAGGAAACGACGCCGCCCAGCTATGCTTTCTCGCCGCGCCGGATCAAAGCCGGATTGTCGAAAAATGAAATCGCCTATTTGATGGAGCACCGCGACGAGTTTTCCGGCATCGAAATCGTCGAGGAAAGTACCCGCACCTATGATCCGAGTCGTGTAGCGGTGCAGTTGGTCGGATATTTGCGGCCTTTTTCCGTCGCCAGGGAAGAGCGGAACGGTCTGGAGTACTACAAAAAAATCGCAAAGAGCAGCAACCCGGAAAATAAATATTTGGATACGGAGGACGTCGGTTTCAACGGGCTAGAATTCATTTACCAGGAGGAACTGCGCGGCAAGAACGGCATCAAGAGCTATCCCGTGAACGCCGAGCAAAAAATTGTCGGCTCCGTTTCCATTAAATATCCGGAAAAAGGAAACAACCTTTATTTGACGATCGACAAGGACGTCCAACTGGCGACACAGCAGGCGATCATGGATCATTTGAAAGAAATCCGGACGTCGCCGCTGAAATACGTGAGAGCGCCGTATGCCCGTTCCGGATACGCGGTGGCGATGGAAGTGGATACCGGAAAAGTGATTGCCATGGCCAGTATGCCGGACTACGATCCGAACGTTTGGGAGGGTGGGATAAGCAAGGAGGAATACCAGCAAATTCAGCCCTTTATCAATAACGGGACGATTACGACCGCCTATTCCGATTATCCGGAAAAGGAACTTCCGAAGCACCCGACTTCGATCGTCCCTCTCGGCTCGACGATGAAGCCTCTTACCGTGCTCCTGGGACTGAATGAAGGGCTTCTCACCCCCAATGAAACGTACCGGGACGTCGGGATTTTTTACTTCGGGCGAAACAATTCCGCATTTGTAAGAAATTCGAATTCCAAAGCTTACGGTACGCTTACCGCCCAGACGGCCATTACCCACTCGTCGAACACGTTCATGTCCGCGATGATCGGCAACCGGCTGTACATGAAATACGGCAACAAAGGCGTCGACATTTGGGACGATTACATGGAAAAATTCGGACTCGGCGTTCTGACGGGGAGCGGCTTGCCGAACGAAATTAAAGGAATCAAGGAATACGAGAGCGAAGTGAAGAGAGGAAGCGCGCAGTCCGCGTTGATTTACGCGTCGTTCGGACAGCAGGGAAGATACACGACGCTGCAGCTCGCGCAGTATGCCGCCATGCTGGGCAACCGCGGCAAACGGATGAAGCCGATTTTTGTCGATAAAATTACGACGTACAACGGCGATCTCGTAAAGAAGTTCCAACCCGTGGTTCTCAATGAAGTCAAGATTCCGAAGCAGTATTGGGATCTGGTCCAGAGAGGAATGGAGGGCGTCAGCAAAGGGGGATTCGAAGGATTCCCTTACAAGGTGGCGGCCAAAACCGGAACCTCGCAGCAGGATGTGGGCGGCAGCATCAAGGAGAATGCCGTATTCATCGCTTATGCCCCCGCGGATAAACCGAAGCTGGCGGTTGCCGTCGTCGTGCCGGAAGGCGGCTACGGCGCCTGGGGCGCCGCGCCGATTGCGCGGAAAATATTCGACGCGTACGACCGGCAGTTCGGCCTGGACGGCGTGCCGAAAGCTCCGGAGGGGACGGGCGAGCAGATTTCCACGCAATGACTGCTTTCATTGGCGGATTCCCGGTTGTCGGAGCTTGTCCGCTACCAGCGTAAACGTTTTGGGAATGCCTTTATCGAATACGTCGGACGAAGCGTTCGGTTCTTCGTCCAACCTTTTGATGAACAATCCGGCTTCGGCGGTGGAGGTCACGATCTCGCCCAGCGTCCATTTGCGCAGCCGGACTTTTCCCAGTTGCTGCGCGTCGGCCTCCGGAAGAAATTTCGCATAGGCGACATCCGTTTCTTCCAACGACGTGTCAAAATAATCCCCGGTCACCTTGTGCTTGCGGATTTTGGCTGTCGTTCCCCGGGAAGAGATCAGTTTCGTCGATGCGGGATGAAAATCTTGCAGAATGAGCCGGCCGCCCGGCCGCAGCAGTTGAAAGATGACGCCCATGAGCGGGCGCAGATCGATAAAGTAATGAAGGATGCCGAATTCCATCAGAACGGCGTCGTAATCCCCCGACAGCTCGTTCGGAGGCAATTCGAGCACATCGGAAACGATGTAGCGGATGCGGACGCCCGCTTCCCGCGCCACTTCTTCCGCGTAGCGGGCGTTTGAAGCCGAATAATCGACGACCGTCACATCGGCGCCGAGCAGCGCCAGCGCAACGGCTTTACCGCCGTGGGAACCGAGCGGATTCATCACTTTTCTTCCATTCACATCCCCCAAGTGTTTATGAAGCGATCGAAGGCGCGCGGCCGGATTTTTCGAAATTTTGTCCGCCGCTTCCCGAGGCGTCCCGTACCGGCGCAGCCACGCTTCGTAAGCTTTGTCATTCCATACCGATTCATTGATTTTGCCAGGATCTAGATGCACGTAAGCAAGCCTCCATCTGTGAAGATATACATTTTAATATGGAACAAACGGAGGGCAAAGTCAATCGTTGCCGGACGATAAAGGGGCTGTCCCATAAGTCAAATGTGTCGTTAAAGAAGAGTCGAGGAACACCCGGCTTTCCGGGCTCGTATCTGGTTCCGGTTGCTGTTGACTTTGGATGTTCTTGAATGAACAGGCTAAGGGTAACATCCAAAGTCAAAGGCAAACGCTGACGCTCCTCCACCAGATACGAATCCCTTTGCTCGGATAACTCGACATAAGGTCGACACAAAATGAAAATGGGCCAGCCTCTTTGTGTAGAAAACAGTAAAAAGATCGCTCGTTTACTGATTAAATGGA
>JAWLCZ010000031.1:0-27119 GCA_041686835.1 Paenibacillaceae bacterium
AGAGTCTCAATCATCATCCATCCGTTCACCCATATTCAGAGGGACGAAATCCTGCGAATAAGCGAGTATTTGAGAGAAAACTAAATCATACTGAGGGAGTTCAATAAATCAGTTCGTAAATCCTGTATGTGTCCGTATCAATTACAGATTCAGCCTGCATGTTTTCAGCCGGCAAAACAACACAGGGATATCTCTAACGGTTGAAGCAAGTCCTTTTGCCTGCAAATATCTTTGTTCTAACTCCTGCTTAGATCATCTCACCCTGTAACCAGGACTTCGTGAAAATAACCATCAAATTTAACGATCACTTTGAACATGATTGGCCGCTAACCAATCCATATAGCTTAGAATTTACTCGGTTGATATTAAAACTCCGGACTAGTGGAGTTGCGGCTATCTTTTCCAACCTCAGGTCGCTGCTCCTTGACTTGTTTCAACGCGGCGACGATCAGAAAGCTGACGATGACAAGCAGAAGCCAGGAGCTGACCTTACCTACATGGACGAGACGCCAGGTGTCGGATTGATTCGGGTATTCCCACGCACTAAAAAAGGTGGCGACGTTCTCCGCAATCCAAATAAAGAAGCCGATCAGCACGAAGGAGAGGGCAAGCGGCATCCGGTAGCGATGACGGCCGACCTCATAGGTAACCCAGGTTCGCCAAAATACGATCAGCACCAAGGCCGACAGCCACCAGCGAATGTCGACCCAATAATGGTGGGTGAAGAAATTCAGGTAGATTGAAGCGGCAAGCGGGGTAACCAACCAGAGTGGAGGCCAACGAACAAGGTCTACCTTCAGGCGCCGCCAGGCCTGGCACAGGTAGCTGGCCACGCTGGCATACATAAATCCGCTGTAGAGGGGGACTCCATTCACCTTCGTCCAGCCTTCTTCCGGGTACGACCAGGACCCCATGTGCACCTTGAACAGTTCCAGAGCCAAGCCAATCAGGTGGAAGACGGTGATAACCTTCAGCTCGTCGCGTGTTTCAAGACCGGAGCGCAGCATCCATACCTGCATGGCCAGGCAGATGATCAGCAGCCAGTCGTAACGGGGTAGCCAGGGAAGGGGAATGAGCTGGGTCAGAGCCAGTGATGCAAAGATGACCACAGGAAATACACAGGACAGCGCTTGCTGCCAGCCGAAGCGCACCAGCTGCTGCAGGGCATGCCATAAGCGTCTTTGCATAAGCTTCTCACCTTCTGAGTGGATTACACGAAACGGTTATATAGTAACTCGCCTTTTATAAATTTGACTCACTTCAGAATCCTTAAGTGTCTTCGTCACTTTTATATTCTAAAATATCTCCAGGCTGACATTCTAAAGCCTTACAAATCGCCTCTAAAGTTGATAATCGAATTGCTTTTGCCTTTCCATTTTTCAATATGGAAAGATTAGCCATCGTTATTCCAATCCTCTCCGAAAGTTCTGTAACGCTCATTTTCCTTTTAGCTAGCATCACGTCAATATTGATTATAATCGCCATGTTATTCACCTCAGACCGTCAAATCATTTTCTGATTTTATATCAATAGCCTCTTTTAAAAGCTTTTGGAGAACAGCAGCAAAAACGCCAATCACCATGGAGGCAAAAATCATGACCAATCCGATTACTATGATACCTGGGGCGTCGTCTACTTCAGCCATGAGATAGAAGAGTGGCATGCCTACCACATACAAGATGCTGATTGTGATTGCACAGTATTTTATTTTCTTTAAAGCTATTACAGATAATTCTGAGAAGGCTTTATTCTTGTCAATATAGCTTAAAAGTTTAAAAGCTTGATACAGAGCAAAGTAAAAAGGTATCGCCGTTGCATACAAATCGATTAAAACGAGATATTTCATATAAGTAATATCTGGAAACAATTCAGCTGCATAATTCGCTATCTCAGGCACCAAAAATATGCACAAAGCAAGAACTGGGATTCCAATAAGAATAACAGCTACCTTTAAAAAGAGTGTTGTTCCTCGTTTCATAAAAAACCCCTCACTTATTATTGAATTCAATTTGACTTTAACACCAAATTTATCGTTTTACAATAAAAAAATGCCGTTATTAAATATATTGTTGTTGTTATAGAGATATCATCCTTTTTTAAACCAAAAAAAAGCATTCCTCATTACAAAGAAATGCTCTATAACTTTAACCATTCAATTTATAACTTATTGAACTAACCTGCCCGATAGCGGAGCAAAGGGCTGCCACGCGGCAGCCCTTTCGGTATTTACGTTAGCGTAATGAAAAACGGCTGACGAAGCAACCGTCCGTCCTATTTGTGGTACTTTAATGTTAACAAATCATTCAACTTGTTCTTTACTTCCAGCCACTCTTCATCGATTATACTGTAAAAAATAGTATCGCGGACGTATCCGTTATATAAAATACGGTCTTTACGGATAATACCTTCCTGTTTCGCTCCAATCCTTAAGACAGCTTGATTCGACCGCGTATTTCGACTATCTACTCTAAACTGAACACGAATAGTTTTTAAAACTTCAAAGCAATAGTTTAGGAGTAAAAACTTACATTCTGTATTTACTCGGGTACGCCAAACTGCAGTTGAATACCATGTATACCCTATTTCTAAACTTCTGTCTTCTACAGATATGTTCTGTAATCTTGTCATTCCAACAATTTTATTGGTTTCTTTATCAAAAACCACA
Source organism: Paenibacillaceae bacterium (assembly GCA_041686835.1). GTDB lineage: Bacteria > Bacillota > Bacilli > Paenibacillales > JAWLCZ01 > JAWLCZ01. The sequence continues at coordinate 2,666 of JAWLCZ010000031.1, forward strand.
AAGGGTATTACTGTCCCTTGCCCTCTTTCATGTAAGGCTTCAACGACGTGACGAGTCATATCATCTAAATTTTCCATATGACAAGGTAAGAAAGTCCAAATATCTGTACTATCAATTGCCTTATATAATTCTTCTGCATGGCTTGATGTTCAGAGGGACAGGCTAACTCTATCCCCGTCTAAGGTAATCTCCTCTACTTTTTGTTTTCTTTGATTTTCTCGCGCAATCGCACTATTTGTCAACCGCAAAGCCATTTGAATTTGTCATACAGGGCTTGTAATATTTATAACCTTTAGAAAGAAGGTAATTATAATCAACACGTTATAAAGGAGCGGAAATATGATTCTCTCTAAATTTGTAGATGAACTCCCCATTCCCCCTATTTTAAAAGCTCGATGGAAAGATCAGTTTCATACTTATTATGAAGTGAATATGACGGAATTTAAGCAATCACTCCATAGTGAGTTAAATGATACAACTGTATGGGGCTATGAAAGCAGCTATCCAGGCCCTACAATTGAAGTAGAGAGCGGAGAAAAAGTGTTTATTAAATGGATCAACAATCTTCCAGATAAGCATCTTTTGCCGGTAGACTATACGGTGCATGGTGCCCATGTGGATGTACCGGAAGTACGAACGGTGGTACACGTACATGGCGCTAGTGTTGAATGGGAAAGCGATGGCTACCCGGAGGCTTGGTTTACAAAGGGATTCAAACAAGTCGGACCATATTTTAGAAAGCAAATATATCGATATGATAATTACAATCGTGCTTGCACCCTCTGGTATCATGACCATGCGCTTGGTATCACAAGACTTAATATATATGCGGGATTGGCAGGGTTTTACCTTATAAGAGATCAACGGGAACGTTTATTGAATTTGCCATCCGGTCAATACGAGATCCCTCTTATGTTTCAAGACAAGTCCTTTAATGAAGACGGTTCTCTTTATTACCCGAGGCAGCCGGAAAAACCGGTCCCGGAATTGGAAACATCAGTAATTCCTGAATTTATAGGGGATACCAACCTGGTGAACGGAAAAGTATGGCCCTATCTAAAAGTGGAACCCCGTAAATATCGATTCAGGCTGTTAAATGCATCTAACACCCGTTTCTATAGGCTAAAGCTTGATTCGGGACAACTTTTCTATCAATTCGGGACGGATGGAGGATTGATGGAACACCCGATAGGAATCCAAGAAATCATGTTGGCTCCTGCAGAAAGAGCCGATATCATCATTGATTTTACCAATCTTGAGGGGAAGAATATTATCATGACGAATGACGCCCCCGCTCCTTTTCCAACCGGAGATCCGCCAGATGAAAATACAGGTACTGTGATGCAGTTTAGAGTGATTCTTCCGCTGTCGAGTGTTATTCCGGCTTATATGATGCCTCTTCCAAAAATAAAAGAACAGTCAGCTTCAAAGATACGATACCTAACATTAAATGATAATATGGATAAGTACGGTCGTGAATTCATGCTATTGGATAATAAACAGTGGGATGCCCCCATAACAGAAAATCCAGGATTGGGATCAACCGAAATATGGTATCTAATTAACTTAACTACGGATACACACCCTATTCATCTTCACTTAATTGATTTTCAAATATTAGACCGGAGAGATTTCGATGTAGAAAAGTATAACAAGGAGAGAATTATCCATTATACGGGTCCGGCGATGCCTCCCGAACCACAAGAACGAGGATGGAAGGATACAGTAAGAGCTAATCCTAACCAGGTAACTCGAATTATCATGAAGTTTGGTCCTTATACAGGGTTGTATGTATGGCACTGTCATATCTTGGAGCACGAGGATTATGAGATGATGAGACCGTATATTGTTATCCGATAATAGACTGTTCTCCGTCAAAAATAAGTACTTGAACTACATCCATGCTCGTTAATCCTGTCGCTAGTACCTCTTTTCTCGGATGAAATGTTATTGGAAATTTAATAAAATACAAAAAAATGCCTTAGATTTTCCGCAGTTTCTAAGTCTTTTTCGACTGATTCGTGAGTGTATGGATTGTAAAAAGTAAGTATAATCCAAAGTATCATTGGAACCAATAGAAGCCAATAAACCAATGATATACGAAATGCTTGTTTTGTTCACTTTCTCTACTCCTTTCCCTTACACTGATTTTACCATGAATTTTCTAATCCCCTTGAAGTTAGCTCAATAACTTGTCATACGGATCTCCGCGTTGTCTATATTGGCAATTGAAAGTAACTGTGCAACTGTTGGTTTGCCGCTAATCTTTCGCTTTAGGGAGGCGATGATGGCGACCTTGATTTATGTTTTCCACTACATAAAAAAATAGAGGAAATTAGCTCATAAAATGAACTAACCCTCCTCTATTCATTGAGCCGTTGCGCTACCCGCGCCTATTCTTCCAGGCTGTCGTACAACCCGTCGTCTACATGGGCGACGAACGGCGTCAGCTCTCCCGTATAGAAAATGCGAAGATCGTGCAGCGCCCGCGTGCAGGCGGTGTAAAACAGCTTGCGCTCACGTTCGCGCCCGTACTGCAGCTTGCCCGCGTCATAAATGATGACGCCGTCGAACTCCAGTCCTTTGGCGAGGTAAGCCGGGATGACCAGCGTTCCCGTGACAAAAGAATACGTATCCTTCGTAATCAGGTAAACGCCGCCCAAATGCTTCAGAGATTCGTACGCTTTGCGGCTTTCGTCGGCCGTTTTGCAAATGACCGCGATCGATTTGAAGCCGTTCGCCCGCATTTCCCGGATATGGCGGGCGACGCCTTCCGGAAGACGGTCGCCTGACGCGGCGCGCAGCACCTTCGGTTTGTCCCCGCTGCGGCTGAACGCCTCGATCATTTCCCCGTCCGGAAGCATCGCGCGGGTGAATTCCACGATCTGCTCTGTGGAACGGTAGCTCTTCGTCAAGCGAATCGTTCCGGTATTCTCTCCCCCGAAGATGTCCCGCACCGGATCGTAGCTTTCCAGATTCGTATGCGCATATATCGCCTGGTTCAAATCGCCGAGCAGCGTCATGCGGCTGCGCGGAAACATTCTTCGCAAATATTCGTACTGAAACGGGGAATAGTCCTGCGACTCGTCGATGATGACATGCCGGATGTTGTTGAACGCGCTGACCCCTTCGATCAATTCTTTAAAATAAAGCAGCGGTGTCGCGTCTTCCCAGGGAATCTCCCCTTTTTCCAGCCGTTCCGCGGTTTTCACGGATATGCCGTCCCAATCGGCGGGAATGCCGGTCCCCGCGGCCAGCTTCTCGAACAACGCCCGGTCCTTGAACAACCGCAAATACATGGCGTGAATATCGATAAAATCCAGCTTTTTCGCCCTTTCCTTGAGCGGTTCGAGCCGTTTGCGCACGATCCGCTTGCTCATCTGCAGCAATTCTTCCTCCGTGCCGATATATCTAGGCTCCCTGAGCAGTTTCCGGTACGCCAGCCTGACCAGCCCGGGGCTCTGTTCTTCAAGGTATTCCACAATCCATCGTTCCATTCGCTCAAGCCTGCCGCTGATCGGCGCATGGGCGTATTCGACGTAAAACAGCTCCGCCAGCCGCTCGTCGCTGATCAGCGTTCTTTTCGGCAGTTCGAAAGGTTTGAAGATCATCCCTTCCGTCTTCAGCCATTCCGCATAGTTGTTCAGTACGCGTATGAAACCGGTGGACGCTTTATACTCGATACCGCTCACTTCGGCCGCATACTCCGTCTCATTCTCACAGCTCAACAAACGCTCCAGTTGCGTATACGGGTGCTCGACGGCAAACCGCTCCCCGAGCTGCCGCTCCACATATTCATAGAACGTTGTCTGCCGCATGTTCGCCTCCCCCAGTTCGGGAAGCACGTTGGAAACGTAGTCGTTGAACAGCGGGTTGGGCGAAAACAGGATCATATCGTCCGCATTCAATTGATCCCTGTACCGGTACAACAAATAGGCGACCCGCTGCAGCGCGGCCGACGTTTTCCCGCTGCCCGCCGCGCCTTGCACGATTAAAACGCGATGGTCCGCATCGCGGATAATCCGGTTTTGTTCCCGCTGAATCGTAGTGACGATGCTGCGCATTTTGTCGTCCGCGCTTCTCCCGAGCATTCTCTTCAGGATTTCATCCCCGATATGCAGTCCGGTGTCGAACATCGTTTCCAGCTTTCCGCCTTCGATGATGAACTGTCTTTTCAGCAGCAGCTCCCCCTCGATGACGGAAACCGGCGTCCTGTATTCGGCGCGGCCGGGCGAATAGTCGTAAAACATACTGGAAATGGGAGCGCGCCAGTCGAAAACGAGGATCTCGTCCGTCTCGTCTTCCACAAGCGAGGCTATGCCGATATAGATTCGCTCCCGGTGCGAACTGCCCTGCTCCACAAAGTCAATCCGGCCAAAATACGGAGAGTTCAGCATTTTTTCCAGCTTGCGCATTTTGTCGAGCGCCTGCTGAAAAATCCGCTCTTGGCTGTTCAGCAGCCTGGACTGCTGTTTCAGGTTGGCGAACGTTTCAATCTCCTCATCCGGGTCAAACTTGATTTCATCCCAAAATTCCTTGCGGATGTCGAGAACGTCCGACTTGCGCCGCTCAACGATATCCCGGACTTCCGCAAGCTGGCTGCGGATATGTCCGGCAACCGTCTCCAGCTGTTTTCTCTCCTCATTCCACTCGGCAGGTGCAATGCTCATGCGGGGGAACCTCCTTCGAAAAATAAACGTAAAACAGGTTGACACGCCGTTGATCAGGGTGTTATAATTATATTGGGAATATATTTTTAAATTCGAACAATCTGATAAACGACGCGTTATCATTTTACCACATTGGCAACGCTCAAATCAATGTCGGCACAATAGGACCCTGTCCAGGTATAATAGCAGCACCGGAAAACGACAAGAGGCCGTCTCTATACGAAATGTATAGAACGGCCTCTCTGCTGTCCGTTCAGCAGTCTTCGGGCGCAACCGTTTTATTGAACAGCCAGTACTGCTCGCTGTCCCTGCAGAAACGGGCCATCCATCCTTCCTCCGGAACTTCCCAATCGCGAAAACGGAAAACCGTGTCCATTAATTTCTCGGCATTGGCGATGGACGGTTTTTCCAGCAGCCTCTCCATCGTTTCTATGAAATGTTCCGGTTTATCCGGCGCTTGGGCTAAAGCCTTCATAAATTGCTTTCGGTTCGGATACAACATTCGGTTATGGGCCAGGATGAGCCGACCGCAAAAAAACGCAAGCTTTTCGGCGGTCTGTGTCAGAAGAAAGGTGTTCCGGCTGGACTCGCCCAGTTTGAGATACGAAAAATGGACCGGAATTTGGCTGTAAAACGACTTCATTTTTTCTTCCCGTTCCCATTCCGGGTAAACCGCAATTTGTTTTACGAAGTTTTCGATGCTCTCATCCCTGGAAAACAACACTTTCGCCCGCAGGAAAGCAAAACGCTGCGGTTCCGGCGCCCGCACGGCGGCTTCTTCCAAAAACGCCCTGCTCGTGCAAGATGCGCTGACCTGCGCGGGAAACGGACCGCCGAGTTCGTTCTCATCCACGCCGATGACCCCGTCCGCCAAAGACATGGACGAATCGATGAGAATGACGTCTACGTCGGAACCGTCATGTTCCTCCCCCCGGGCGAGGGAACCGATAAGAATCAAAGCATCGTAACGGGGGTTCGAGGAAACGGCGCGGATCAACAGTTCAATGGATTGCTTATGCTCGGGTGTCATCCGGATACGTCACATCCTTTGTCCATTTTTTTCAAGCTTAAAGAACAACATGATCATCATAATGGATAACGCTTTCAAATTGAAGCGAAAAAACAGCTATACTCATTTGGTCGGTACCAACGGCCCGTGCAAAATAAAAACGCCCGCTCCCGGAAACGGTCCGAAAGAGGCGGACGAAAATCGCACAAAGCTAATTTTTGGTTTTTTGCAACAGTGCCGGTTTGGACATGAACAAATATTTGGGCTCATGTTTACCGAGCGTTTTGAACGGCCGGGACACGGACAACAAATGGATCGGCATCAACCTAATCCATTTCAGCGCTTTGTAGACGATGCTGGAAATATCGACAATTTCAAAACCGAGCCGTTCGCATCCCCGGTTCATGGTCGTAATTCCGACTATCCCTTTGATTTGATCGCTGTTCGGATGATTGGCGACATAACGGGCCAATTCGGGCAAAGAACGTTCCACCGCCCGATAAATCAATCTTCCCCTTTTCACATCGCTTGCGACGGGAAGCAGTTTTTTCAGCAATGCGACATTATGCAGATGAATTTTGACCAGTACGTCGTTCTTTCGGATGACGGTTCCGTCGGAAAGCGTCACATTCTTCCCTTTGTATTTCGTAAGCCTGACTCTGAAAATGTTTTCCTGCGAACGGTGGTCTAGGTACGTAAGCCGGGTGAACGAAAAATAGATCGGATCGATGATGTCCCATACGGATAGAAAATACGATTTCACCTTCATGAATCTTTCCCCTCTTATGCCTGGATGTTAATGTTTGCATGGAAAAACTCATCAAGAGCGATGCTCAGCCGCCAAATAGCCCCATAATAAACGATTTGATGTCGACAAGGCGCGGCGGTTCTTGTATGCGGCGTTCCGTTCCCGCCACAATGAGCGGGATGAGCGAGTCGTATTTGTGCAGAGACCCGTGGCTGCCTCCGTTCAAATGCGACGGGAAAAACCGGCTCATCAGCTCATACCTTGGACGTGCCGTAACGGCGATGGACGGTATGTCCTGCGAATACAGCGCCCCGTAAAGGCGGGACAGCGCGTCCGGGTAATCGCCGTAATCGAGCATGCCTTCGCCGGGACGCAAATCCAGCGTTCCCCATTCCCCTTCCACCGTCCAGAATGACCCGTATATATCCTGAATGGGGCCTTCCCGCTCAAAATACAACTGCCGGCCGCTGCCGCCGGCCGCCACCCGGACGCCCTTCCCTTCTTTCCACGCGATAAGGTCGAGGCGCGATTCGCGGACCAGAAGCGGAATGAGCCGCTGTTCCAAACCCGGTTTCAGCGGATAAATGTAAGCCATCCGTTCATTGTTGGCGACAGCGAGATCGTGGCCGTTTACCGTTTCCCCGAGCTGAAGCACGCGAAACGGCTGGAGCAGCCGGTCCAGATCGATATTGTACCGCGGCTTGCCCCCGATGCGGGTTTGACCGTGATCGCTGATGACGATGAATACAAACTGATTCAACGCTTCGTCCCACGATTCGAACGTGTCGAGGATTTCCTGGATTTGCCCGTCCACTTTGATCAGCGCTTCTTCCGCATGCGCCGGATTTTTCCGGTGCACTTCGTGATCGTTGTCGGGAAAATAGACAAGCATAAAATCGGGCGTGCGCTCCTCTTGTATGAGGGTTTTCGCCGCCATCACGGCAAACCGGTCGTTGATGCCGTACATCCGGTGCGCTCCCGACAGACGGGCGGGAATGCGGTCCGTCACTTCCGATTCGACCATCGAACCCAGTGTGAGTACGTCAGGCCCGGAAACATCCGGATACGACTGGAACTTGGTCGCCAGTTCAACGAGAAACGGCGGTTTCACGCGATGCTTCTTCGTGCCGCGGTGAACGATCGCATTGATGGACGCGGACGTCTTCCCTTTGGCCGCCAAATCCTCGAACACGGTCGTCACCTGCTTGCTTAAATGTTTCTCGTTCAAATTGTAAAGCACGTGTTTGACGCAGTCGGACAAACCGAGCTTTAAGATGCATTTCCACCCGTTTATATAATTGACGATCGATTGTTCTTCCGGATGATACCAAATCAGCCCCGGAATCCGGTGCCTATCGGGGTAAACCCCCGTGACCAGCGAACTGTCCACCGAAGCGGTCATCGTCGGAAACACCGTGACGCAGTTGGGCCAATATCTTCCGCGCTCTATCAGAAACCGCAGCGCCGGAACCGTTTTATGCCGCATGCAATCCTCCAATATGTTCGGCATCAACGAATCAACGAGAAGAACGATAACTTTTTTCATGGCACCTTTCCTGTCCTGTTGGAATCGGAATCGCACAACTACAGTATTTCACGAAACCGGCCAAATAATGAATGGAGCCGCAGAGCCGCGGAAGCCGCTACTCGCTTAACCGCAAGGTCGCTTTTAACGGCAAATGATCCGAAGCGTCGGGCCGGTCCGCGATGACCTGAACGGCGGAAATTCCGAGCCAAGGGCTGACGAAAATGTAGTCGAGCTGCATTTTCGGACGGCGGGACGGAAATGTATGGAATGCGGCTCCGCCTGCGCTGCGGCATACATCATGGACGCGCACACTTACTTTTTGCCACGGCTTCGTGCCGGGACGCATGTTGCAGTCCCCCATCAGAACGACCGGCGAACGTTCCTCCGCCATCTTGTTCAAGATGGTGTCGATCTGCCTCCTTTGCGACAAAGGATTCAGGCTGAGGTGGGTCACATACAGCTTCACCCGTTGGCCGTTCACGGCTATGCCCGCTTCGAGCAAAGCCCGGCCCTCGAACCATCGCGCGCGCGTAGGATACGGATGATTCGCCTGCGACACGACCGGATAGCGCGACAGCAGCGCGTTGCCGTATTGGCGAAGCTCGGCCGTCCCTTTGAGCGTAACGGCGGCCCCGAACACGCCGTGCATGCCGAGCCGTTCCGACAGCCACGTCAATTGATCGGCATATCCGCTTCTGTACGAAAAACATTTGTCCACTTCGTTCAATCCGACGATATCGGCGCCGCTCCTTTCGATCACTTCCGCAATGCGGGGCAAATCGACCCGTCCGTCGGTCCCTCTCCCGTGGCGAATATTAAACGTGACGACATTCAGCTCCACAGCGCTCCCTCCATGTAATCATTATTTCACCGAAACGGCCCGCTTCATGTATGAATGCCGTCAAACCGGTTCACGATAACCATATCGGTCATTTTCGGTTGTCTGGAGGAACGCTCGTGAAAAAAATATTGTTCCTGCCTTTTTGCACATTTCATCGGGTCATCATCAAGTCGCCGACGCGCTAATCGACTGGTGCCGGGACATCGACTCCACCATCGTGTGCGAAAAAGTCGACCCTTTGCGTTACAGCTACGGAATTATCGAACCGGTCGTTTCCGGAATTTATTTGAAGTGGATCCGCTACTTGCCGGGCACATACAGCTGGGTGTATCGAAAGTCGGTAGGCGAATGTCCCGACAAGAACAAGCGGTACCGGCTGTATGAGATGCTGTTCGGCAAATTCGTGCTCGATTTAATCGGTCAATCGAAACCGGGCATGATTGTGTGCACGCACGCCCTGCCGTCGTATATCGCCGGCCGGCTGAAACAGGCTTACCGGCTTCCCGTTACGATCGTGAACGTTTATACTGATTTTTTCATTAACGATTTGTGGGGAAATGAAGGAATTGACGCGCATCTCGTACCCGACAATGAAGCGAAGCAGCGGCTCATCCGTCTCGGCGTCGACGAACGGCGCATATCGGTTACGGGCATTCCCGTCCATCCGAAGCTGGCCCGTCCGCGCACAGAAAAGCCGGCCTCCGCTTCCCCCTTGACCGTGCTGATTGCCGGGGGAAGTCTCGGAGCCGGCGTCATCCAATCGCTCGTCGCCAGGTTGAACGCTGCGGGGCGCATCCGTTACAAAGTGCTGTGCGGCAAAAACCGCCGCCTGTATGAATACGTCCGCCAGCTCGGTCATCCGTTCGTCACTCCGCTTCCTTACATTCAGTCGCGGGAAGAAATGAACGCGATTTACGACGAGGCGGACGCGATACTGACCAAGCCCGGCGGCGTCACCTTGAGCGAAAGTTTGCGCAAGGGCATTCCGACGTTTGTGTATCACGCCCTGCCGGGGCAGGAAGAAATGAACCTGCGGCATTTGCTGGAGCGGGGAGTCGTTGTTGAATTAAAAAATTGGCAGCGCTTAGCCGACTTGGAGGGTCACCTCGTAACCATGCTGCAATCTTCCGATCTGCTGGATCGGTTGCGCAGGAACATGACCGAGTACCGGCAGCAAATGCCGGATAGCGACCTGCGGCTGACATTGGAAAAAATGCTTTCCACCATGTGACGCGCTGCCTGTGGTTGACCGCCACCATGTGGCGAGCCGCGCGCCGGGAGTGGCGCGCGGCGATTTAAAGCGGCCGTTACGTATGCTGGTTTTGCAGCTCTGGCGTTTGTTCGCGGGAAGGCTCTATGTTCAAACGGAACAGCGGAACGATGAGGAGCATACTGACGAGAAACATGAACGCGGCGGCTTCATACACGACAACAAGCGAGAACTGCTGCTTCAGCCAGCCCGCAGCGCTCATCGTGATCACCATCATTCCCATGAACAGCGGGTTGAGAACGCCGTTGACGCGGCCGACAAACGATGGTTCGGTCGTATGCAAAATCATCGTATTGATTCCGATATGAATGCACGGAAAAAACAGTCCGTTCACAAACTGCAGCAGCAGCGTTAATGTAAGGTTCGTGGAAAGGCCGATGCCGGCGATGGAAACGGCCATGGCCAGCGTGCCGAGAGCGAGCAGCTTTTGCGGCGATATTTTTTTGGAAAGGGTCATGACGAGGCCCCCGCCGATGAGCATGGCCGCACCGTTCACCATCATAAGCCACTGCAAATATTCTTTGGGCAGGCCGAGCCGTTCGATGATGATGAAAATGCCGAGCGGCTGCAGGATGCCGACGGCCATCCCGGCCGCGGCGAATACACCGCCGAGCGTCCTCAACACCGTATTGGAACGCACATAACGGAATCCGTCCGCCATTTCCGTCCAGAAATTCGTTTGCCGCTTATCTTCTTTCTCCACTATATCCGGCGGCAAAAATGTCAGCACCGCGGCCGACAGTAGGAACGCGATTCCTACGATACCCATCGATACGTGAATATCGTATCTCTGAAAAATGAATGTGCCGACGGCCGGTCCGATAATCATGAATATCGCCATCAACGTTTGAAACATCGCCATTCCCATCTGCAAATGCTCCGGAGGAACGTGCATTTTGAACAGCTTCATCGAGGAAGGCTGGGAAAACTGCGATAAAATCGCCGAGACGAGCGTCGCGAAAAAGACCGCCTTCCACGTGCCGAAAAGTAACGTAAGCAGCACGGCAAATACCGACACGGCGCTGAGCAGATCGCACCAAACCATCGTCCGTTTCGGACGCCAGCGATCCGCATACGTTCCTCCAATAAACGAAAACAGGAAAATGGGCGCAAATTCCGCAACGGAAATAAGCGACACGGCAAACGGGTCATTGTTCGTCTTTTCCATCACAAACAGCAAAATCGCAAAATTGCGCACCCATATCCCAAGCTGAATAAATACGCCTGCCAGCATAATCGCCTGCACAAACCGGTTACGGAAAAACCCGGCTTTGGAAGGCGGTGAAACCGACACATGATTCACAATCATCCACCTCCGACTCATAAACAGATTATATCTTTTTTCTTGCCATACATCAAAAGCTTTCATAGCCTTAAAAACAACAGGCTCCCCAACAATAGACGGCAGCCATGACCGCAGCATGTGGGAAGCCCGATGCATGATGAAGTGGAGTCTGCCCGTTTCACCGGACAAACTTCCAGAGCTGTTATCCGAAAATGGCGTCAATCAACCCTTTCGTCTCCCCCCCGGGATACAGGACGTACAGCAAAACGTAAACCGTCACGCCGGTAATCGCCGTGCAGAACCAGATGATGGACGTAACCCGGCCCATCCGCCGGTGCTTCGCAAACCGTTGCCTGAACGCATGCAGCAAAGTAACGATTCCGAAAACAGCCGCAACGGTGGCAAGAACAATATGAAACAGCAGGAAAACCAAATAATAAGGCTTAACCGCGTCCGGCCCGCCGAACGATGTGTTGCCGACGAATACGGTTCGGGACACATAAATAATGAAAAAGGCGAGAGCGAAAGCGGATGCGAGCAGCATGATTTTTTTGTGGGTTTCTCTTTTTCCTTTTACGATGAAATACCATCCGAAAGCGACGAGAACGGCGCTAATGGCAATAAACGTCGTACTCAGCAAAGGCAGCAGTTTCGTCATAGGGCTCCTCCTCCATGTTTCATCGGCCAAAAAGTGCGACAGCAGTGTTACGCCCGGTTCAAACGTCCTTCCGCGGATGGGACGAGCGCATCGTTATGCGGTTCGATCGGTTCGTCGTCGTCCTTCTTCCGTTCTTTGCGGTACCACTCGAAGAAAATATAGGCCAAAGCGGTGCCGTAGGCGAATTCCTGCATCAGCTTCATGATGACGCCGCCTAACTGCTGATCTTCGAGAGCGGTCGTCAGAAAAAATACGACTTGCGGAGCGTCCGCATACGCGTCGTACATCGCCGTCTTCGCAAAAATGATGAGCGCGCAGGCCGGCAGCAGCAAAGCGCCGCTAATAAACATATAGGCGATTTTGCGGAGATCCGAAATCCGGTCCATTTCCGGGAGCGGACATGCGACGACCCACCACATTTGAAACGCGCTCAACAAGAGCAGCACGTGATACGTTACGTGAAGCGCCGTATGTTCCCACAAGGCGTTAAAAATGAACGGGATATGATAAAACGAAAACAGCACGTTAAACGAAAGGACGGCAATCGTCGGTCTGGTGAGCTGAGCGATCGCTTTTCCGACCCCATTTCCGCCGATGAAACGACGGACAAACCAATCCGGCAATCCAAGCAAAATGAGCGGCGGCATCACGAAATACAACAACGACTGCTGCGCCATGTGCGCACTGAATAAATATTGGTGACCGTAATACTGCAGCGGGCTCCCTTGCGCGGCATAGAAGACACACAGCCCGATAACAAAATACATTTTGCGCTTCAGCGGGATCGGACCCGAGCCGGTAAACCGGCTGCGCAGCGAACCGTCCAACATCCAGTACAAGACCGCTATACATACCGTGAGCAGCAATATATCCGGTCTCCACAACGGAATAAACCCGGGATCGTGCATCTCTTGTCCGTGATGCATAGGCGAACTCCTCCTCTCGCAGCATCCCTATTGAATCATCTTCCCCGTCCGCATCTGCCTGCCGTTGATGGAAAAAAAGAGGGGGCCCGGAGCCCGCCTCTGCTATAACTTCTTACCACCAAAGCCAGTAAACCGCCATGATGACGCACGTTAACGCTACAACTGCTCCGCCAATCATGCCCAGGATCGGGAATAAGTGGCCGCGATCTTTCAAGTGCATCCAATAGCCCAGCTGCACGAGAACCTGCACGATAGCAAGCAGAACGATGAAGGCGTAGATGAACCATCTATCGAGTTCCGTATTGGCTGCCGCGAAAAAAGCCAAAATCGTTAAAAGGATGGACAGCACAAAGGAGATGTAATGATTTTTCGGTCCTTCATGACGTCTGCGGCTCTGCACCTGATTCGATGCCGAATGATGATTTGCTGCCATTCGACTAGCCCACCTTTCCCATCAAATAAACGACCGTGAAAATGAACACCCAGACGACGTCGACGAAGTGCCAGTACAAGCTGGCTACATAAACCTTCGGGGCGGTGACGACCGTCAGCCCTTTTTTAAACGATTGTAAGATCAACAGCGCAATCCATACGGAGCCGAACAGCACGTGCGCGCCGTGAAAACCGACAAGCGTATAGAAGGAAGAGCTGAACGCGCTGGTCGTAAATTTATGGCCTTCGTGCACATAATGGTAAAATTCATAAATTTCCAGCCCAAGGAACGCGAGACCGAGCAGTACGGTCACTGTGAGCCAACCGCGCATCGCGCCGACATTGTTGCGGTGCATGCCCTGAACGGCGAGCACGCTCGTCAGGCTGCTCGTAAGAAGGATGAACGTGGCCAACGCGACGATGCGCAAATCGAACAGTTCCGTGCCTGTAGGACCGTCCAGCACCTGATGTCGCAGACCGATAAACGTCGCGAACAACGTGCCGAACAGCACCGTCTCCGCCCCGAGAAACAGCCAGAAGCCGAGAACCTTGTTTTTGCCTTCCAGTGTCGCTTTCTCCGGCTCGGGCGGCAGATGGTTATCGTTCACATGCAAATTGGCCTGACTCATGCCTTAACCCCCTTATCGTGCAATCCTTCCGGTTCCACATGGTAGCCGTGATCGTCGATGAGCGAGCGAAGCACCATGCAGACAAGTGTAATCGCGAGTCCCCCGATCGCCATCCAGTAGATATGGTACATAAACCCGAAACCGGCGATGAACAATCCGACCGACATGATAAACGGAAGAATGGACGGGGACGGCATATGGATCGGTCCGAGCGGTTCCGCAGGCGTTACCGTTGTATTGCCGGCCATCTTTTCTTTCCACAACGCGTCAAGCCCTTTGACCAGCGGCGTTTGCGCAAAGTTGTATTCCGGCGCAGGCGAAGGTATGGACCATTCCAGCGTACGCCCATCCCACGGATCCGCAGGAGCGTCTTTCCGCTTCGTAGCCGTTACGGCAACGTTGATAAGGAATACAATCGTTCCGGCGGCCATGAAAAACGCGCCGATCGTGCTGACAAAGTTCAACGTGTCCATTTGCTGGTTCGGCAAGAAAGTGAACACCCTGCGCGGCATTCCGATCAGACCGAGAAAATGCTGCGGGAAAAAGGTCAAATGGAAACCGATGAAAAACAGCCAGAAATTCCATTTGCCGAGTGTTTCATTCAGCAAACGGCCGAACATTTTCGGCCACCAGTAATATAATCCGCCGAACAGGCCGAACACGAGGCCGCCAACGATAACGTAGTGGAAGTGCGCCACCACAAAGTAGGTGTCATGGTACTGGTAGTCCGCCGGGGAGGAAGCGAGCATGACCCCCGTCACTCCACCCATGACGAACGTCGGGATAAATCCTATAGCAAATAAGTGGGCGGCGGTAAAGCGGATCTGCCCGCCCCACAGCGTAAACAGCCAGTTGAAAATTTTAATCCCCGTAGGCACGGCAATGAGCATCGTCGCTACGGAGAAGAGCGCGTTCCCGACCGGACCGATGCCTACCGTGAACATATGGTGCGCCCACACCATGAAGCTCAAAAAGGCGATCAAAACGGTAGCGAACACCATGGCGCTGTAGCCGAAGAGACGTTTTCTGGAAAACGTCGCCACCACTTCGGAAATGATGCCGAAAGCGGGAAGAATCAAAATGTACACTTCAGGATGCCCGAATATCCAGAAAATATGCTGCCAAAGCACCGGATTTCCGCCCGCGGACACATCGAAGAAGTTGGCGTTGAACAGCCGATCGAACATGAGCGCCACAAGTCCGACGGTCAATGCCGGAAAGGCGAACAGGATGATGACCGACGTCACAAATGAAGTCCATGTAAACAGCGGCATGCGCATGAACGTCATTCCCGGAGCGCGCATGTTAATGATCGTGACGAGGAAGTTGATGCCGCCGAGCAGCGTGCCGATACCGGCAATCTGCAGCCCGAGCACGTAGAAATCAACCCCGTGATCTTTCGACATTAAGGATAACGGCGGATAGGCCGTCCATCCCGCATCAGGGGCGTCCCCGAACAGCCAGCTTATGTTCAACAGCAGCCCGCCGAAAAAAAACGTCCAGAATCCGAGCGCGTTCACAAACGGAAACGCTACGTCCCTTGCCCCGATCTGCAGAGGGATGACCGCATTCATGAGCGCAAAGATGACCGGCATGACGGCAAGGAAGATCATTGTCGTTCCGTGCATCGTGAGCAATTCGTTAAACGTTTGGGCGCTTACAAAGTCGTTCATCGGCCGAATCAATTGTATCCGTATAAGAACGGCTTCCAATCCGCCGATCAAGAAAAAGAAGCCGCCCGCCAACAGGTAAAGGATGCCTATTTTCTTATGATCGACGGTCGTCAGCCAATCCATTAACCCGCTGTACTTTTTTACCGTATGAGACAAAGTGTTAACCTCCTTATCCAGCGATTAGGGTATTACTTCAGATTCGACAAGTAGTTTACGATTTCATTCAGCTCGTTCTCATTCAGTTCGACCTTGGGCATCATCGTTCCCGGCTTGATTTTTTGCGGGTCGGCAATCCAGTCTTTCAAGTTCTCCTTCGTGTTGTCGAGGAATCCGGCAACTTTCTCGCGGTTTGCGATATCCGTCAGGTTCGGTCCGACTCTCGTTCCTTGATCGCCTACAGCATGGCAGGACAAGCAGTTGTCCTTGAACAGCTGTTCGCCGGTTTTCGCCTCGGCCGGAACGGATACGGGGGCTTTCATTTTCGCTACCCATGCGTCGAATTTATCCGGGGAAACCGCAACGACCTTGAAATCCATCAAAGCGTGCGAAGCGCCGCACAGCTCCGCGCATTTTCCTTTATAAACCCCTTCTTTCGGAGCTTTAAGATACATCTTGTTCTCCATTCCCGGATTCGTGTCCATTTTGCCGGCAAGAGCGGGAACCCAGAACGAGTGTACAACGTCGGACGACGTCAAGGTGAGCTGAATCGTTTTGTCGGTCGGAATCCACAGATCTTGTGCGGTGACTACGCCGAGTCCCGGGTACTCGAACTCCCACCAGAACTGTTTCGCAGTCACTTTCACCTGCAGCGCATTTTTATCGCCGGAGTAGTCTTTGGCCAGCTTAAATGTGGTGCTTACCGTCGGAACAGCCAGAATAAGCAGTAAAACAATCGGGATAACCGTCCAAATCACTTCGAGCGTATGGTTGCCTTCCACCTGTTCAGGGATTTCGTCCTGCCCCGGACGCTTTCTGTAGCGGATCAGCACATATGCGGAAATGGCGAAGACGACCACGACCACGCCAACCATTATGTACACCGCAAGCTTCATGAGCCCGAACTGTTCTTCGGCAATCGGCCCCTGCGGTTTCAACGCGGAAAGGTTTGTTTCACCACAACCAGTCAGTACGCACGCCAGCACCGCCAACAACGGAATAAGGCGCCGCATAAAATGCCATCGACTCATCATTCATCAACCCCGATTCTCTGTATTCATAGATTGACAGTTCCACCGACTGAAAATCTATTAGCCTTACAACGGATGGCCTTTTCCTGTCAATGAAGTTAATCACCATAATAACTATAAATTCGCGAAAGTTTTTTGTCAATTTTCCTAAGGTATGTTCACAAATTGTTCTTAATCCTTTGGCTAAAGGCATTTTTCACCTGTCCTCCATGCAGGATTCTACTCAAGGTTATTGCCAAAAAACGGCGTTATTATGCACCGAGAAAAATAAACCACCCCCGCTGTATGCATATTTCGGCCGAGAAAAACAATCCTAAAGTAAAACCGCTCTTATCGCCAGGAGGGCATCGATCATGAATTGGAAACTGGTCCGTTCGATAACGATATGTGCTGTCTTGTTATCCACCGCCGCCGCATGCAGCGAATACACGCAAAAATTTGAAAGCAGCCACTACAATTACGGAACCCGGGACAAGGAAAGAACGCGCCAATTGCCGGATACGAAAGCTTACGGCGTTCAGTCCGAATACTGGGGAAAACATGACAACAGGAAATTGTACATCGATCAGCCGACCGCGGATCAAATATCCGCCATGAGCGGCATCGCCGCTTCGATCGTGATGAGGACGGACAGCAACGCCTACGTGGCCGTCGTTCTGGACAATTCCGCCACGGGAACGGCGGCGGAAGGAAACCGGCTGGATACCGACAACACCGGGACGATCGAAGGCATGTACGATCCGATATCCGGCTCGCAATATGTAAAACCGAATGAGCTCGTTACCAAATACAATTCGTATTTCACGACCAAAGGCCACGATGACTTATCGAGCGATCTGAGGCAGAAAATCGCCGCCAAAGTGCGTCTGGAAAATCCTTATGTGCAGGAAGTGCACATTTCCGCGAACCGCGATTTCGTCAATCTGTTGAACCGGTATGCCCAGGAAGCGTGGAAAGGCCGCTCTCTCGACCGGTACGTCAATGAATTCAACCAGAAGATGAGGGGATATTTCGGGGGAACGAAGATGATCCGTCCCGGGGAATAAACCGCCTGCCCTACGCCGGAGCGCTCAACGACGACGCTCCGGATTATTTTTGCGTCCGCGCGGTTTTATATTCGGTTTCATATTATAGGAGGTAACCCGTTAAGGAATTCCCGGCCTGTTTTTTCTTTTCTTCATTTATGACAAAATAGAAGTAACGAACCGTTGAACCGAATCGGAAGAACAGGAGGATGACCTTATGAAACTGCTGTCGATAGAACCGACGCCGAGTCCCCACACGATGAAATTGAACGTCGACGAAACGTTGCCGAATGGAGTAAAAATGACATATACGCGGCAAAATCAAGACGGCGCACCCGGTTATGTGAAAAAACTGCTTCAGATTGAAGGCGTGAAAAGCGTGTTTCGCGTGGCCGATTTCATAGCCCTTGAAAGGGTTCCGTCGGGCGACTGGAAATCGATACTGTCGCAAGCGGGACAAATCTTCGACGGAGCGGCTTCCGGCGCGCCGGATGGCTCGGCGCAAGCGGCCTCCGAAACGGCGCCGGCCTATGGCGAAGTGCAGGTGCTTGTACAGACGATTCGCGGGATACCCTCGCAAATCAAGCTCGTTTCCGGCCTTGAAACGGTGCGGGTCTCCCTGCCCGAACGGTTCGGCAAGGCCGCCATGCAAGTCGCCCAGGCTTCGCCCCATTATTTAAAGGAAAGGAAATGGGAAGAGAAGGGCGTCCGCTACGGAGAATTGAAAGAAATCGGCGAGCAGGTGGCGCAGGAGATCGATGCGTCGTATGACGACAGCCATTTGCAGCGGCTCGTTGAGCAGGCTTTGGAACACCGCTCCGAAGAGACGGAGCCGGTCCCGGTCAAAACGCTTTCCCCATCGGAAGTATCCGCGCTGCTCGATAACCCGGATTGGAAAAAACGTTACGCCGCCCTGGAACAAATCAAGCCGGACGAAGAGTATATCCCCGTTCTCGCCAAGGCGCTCGGCGATCCGAATTTTTCGATACGCCGTTTGGCGACCGTTTATCTGGGCGATATCCGCTCTCCCGAAGTGCTGCCTTATTTGTACCGGGCGCTGAAAGACGAGTCGGTCGCCGTTCGCCGCACGGCCGGCGACTGCTTGTCCGATATCGGAAACCCCGATGCCATTGGACCGATGATTCAAGCTTTGAAAGATCCGAGCAAGCTCGTCCGCTGGCGCGCGGCCCGTTTTCTTTATGAAGCGGGGGACGAATCGGCGGTACCCGCCCTTCGCGCCGCCCAGGACGATCCGGAGTTTGAAGTGAGCCTTCAGGTGAAAATGGCGCTGGAACGGATTGAAAAAGGGGAGGAAGCGAGCGGCTCTGTCTGGCAGCAGATGACGAGAAGTTTCTCCGATGCGGGAGACAAGAGGCAGTGACGTTGTAAAAGAAGTCCACAGATAAAGGAGCCGGAACAGTGTGACGGTCCGGAGCTCCCGCCGGGGCAGAAGCACCGGGGAATGGCGCTTCGCTCCGGTTTCCGTCATTGCGTCCGGCCATGCATCGTTTCCCACCGGCTCCATTCGACGATGCCCAGTTCCGGACGCGGCTCGTCCGGCAGCATCGCGATGAATTCAAGCACATGTCCGTCCGGATCGGAGAAATAAAAGCTTACCGCGGGCATCCACGCATGGACGTACAAACAGTCTTTTCCGTCATTAAGAAAATTGCGGACCTTCACGCCTTTTTCGATTAATGCCTTCATCGCGATGCGGAGTTCTTCTGCCGATACGCCGAATGCCAAATGCTGAGGAACGACTCTGGTGACATCCGGACCGTTCAATCGTGTGTTTTCACCATTATTCCTTTGCTGCCACAACCCCAGCATCGCTTTTCCTTTCCCGCCAATCCAGTAAAAACGAATTCCTTCCGCAGTCCATGCGGGCTCCAACCCAACTGCATTTTCATAAAACCGGGCGGATTCGTCCAAATCGGCGACCGTAATATGGGTTTCAAACAAATTGCCGGGCATGTGAAATTCCCCCTTCATTTTCTCGATGAGATACAAACGCCGCCTCCGTGATGCTTGCCTTCCTCAGCCTGGAACTAATGTAACTTTCCGCTCCGTCCACGGCGTCCTTTCATACGCTTGCGCCAAACCGTACTCCGCTATATCCGGTTTTCCTACCGCCTTTATCATGACAGACGCCAGAAACGGCTGCTCGAACGGAAAAGCGGAAAGGGACACCCGTTGTTCGTCAAGCCAATACGCGACAATTTTCCGGTTGGCGGCGAACGGGAAACGTTCGGAGTGCGGAAAACCTTCCCTGTACCATGCGAATTCGTCCGCTTTCTTGACTCCGGGCTCGTTTAAACAGATATACAGCGACAAACGGTCGCAAAATTGCAGCAGCTCGAAGTGGAACTGGAGCGCATCTTCCGCTTCTTGGGAATCGATGCGCAGTTCCCGCTTAAGGCGCCGCTGCCTTTCCCTCTCTTCGCGCAAATAGTTTACGCCGGCGGGATGCGTTTCCCGTTCGAAAAACGAAGCGTAATGAAGGCTGCAGAGCAGCGCGGCGTATCGGTTCATCCGTTCGACCTCATCGATCCCTTTCCGGTAAAACGCGATTTTCGGCACGAGCGGAAAATCGATAAACGAGTACGGCGCGCCGCTCCGGTCGTTCCAAAACGGCGTGTCGTCCAAATCGATCCAGCCCCGGTCGTGCTCGAAAACGGCGGTTGCCACGTCTTCAAATTTTTCAGCGCCGGCAAAATATTGTTTTTCCAGTGCCGGGCCGCCTCTCCCGACAGCCGCGCATGGTCGTGCTGCCGGATCATGATGAAATCTCCGGTTCGTTCATAGACAATCATCGTCTTCGCCTCCTTGCCGCAAACCTGTTACGGTTTCATATACTCGGGCCGCCGCAATTTGCCCGCCATCTCCAAAAAACAGTCCGTCGCCTTCGCGACGCGTTCTTTCATTAGCGGGTCGGCAGGGTCGCCGTTTTCGTCGAACCGCCGGCTTTCACCTCCAATGGAGATCCATTCCGGACAGTTGATGCCGTGCAGGTTCCGCACAATCGCCTGCAGCTGCAAGAGAGATCCGGTGCCGACCCGACCGCCGGATGCGCTGACGGAGAGGACGACTTTACCGGAAACATGTTCACCCCCCAAATGATCCAGGGTGTTTTTCAGGACACCGGAAAGGCCACCGTGATATTCCGGGGTGCTCAAGATGACGGCATCCGCTTCGTTTATGATCGATTTCAACTCAAGCAAATTTTCGTTGTCCTGTCCTCCGTCGGGGCAGAACAACGGAACAGGCCGCCGGTAAAGATCGAACAGGCGCACCCGGTGACCTTTCATTTCCAATACCCGTTTCAAATAAACGCACAGCTTCGTCCCCGAAGATTGATTCCGGTTGCTGCCGGCCACGATTGTTATTTTCATTGATTCCACTTCCTTTTATGTCGGGTGATGGTTCGATTTCATCGTATCACCGGCAAACAAAGAAGACATCGGCAGTTCGGTCGATGCGGCGTAT
Source organism: Paenibacillaceae bacterium (assembly GCA_041686835.1). GTDB lineage: Bacteria > Bacillota > Bacilli > Paenibacillales > JAWLCZ01 > JAWLCZ01. Next base: position 24,033 of record JAWLCZ010000031.1, read on the forward strand.
ACGAAATCGGTCCAACCTTCCGGTCGGACCGATTTACGACTTTGGTCTGATGCCGCCTGTTCCGGTTTACGCGATGCCGTTCTTCACCGCGTAAACGGCCGCCTGCGTCCGATCTTCCAGGCCGAGCTTGCCCAGAAGATGGCTGACGTGGGTTTTTACCGTTTTTTCGGTGATGTGCAGCTCTGCGGCAATCTCCTTATTGCTTTTGCCGCGGGAAATGAGGCTTAACACTTCCTTTTCCCTGGCCGTCAAAATTTCGGCGGGATGCATCGCCGATGGCGAAGACGCTCCATTCTCCGTATCGGCGACATGCGCCATCAGCCGATCGGCCGCCTGCGGATGAAGCTGCGCCTTTCCCTCATGAACGCGGCGAATCGCTTCCGCCAATTCGTCGGGCTGGACATCCTTCAGCAAATACCCGTGCACTCCGGCGCGAATGGCCGGCAGCACGTGATCGCGATCGTCGAACGTCGTCAGGACGATGACTTTGACTTCCGGATACGACGCCCGAATATGCTTCGTCGCTTCGATGCCGTTCATAACGGGCATCATTAAATCCATCAGCACGACATCCGGTTTCAATTCCGCCACTTTATCGATCGCTTCGCGTCCGTTGACGGCCTCCCCGACCCGTTCAATGTCCGGTTGAGTGCTGAGGTAAAACTGCAGCCCCCGCAAAACGACGGCATGATCGTCGGCCAACAGCACTTTGATCTTCATCAAGTTCACCCCGATTTCGTTATTCGCCCTGTTCCGTTTCAAGCGGGATGCGCACCGTCAGGACAGTCCCCTTTCCGCTCCGGCTTTGGATGGAAAACTCGCCGCCGACAGCCTCGGCGCGCTCGCGCATCGTATTCATGCCGAAACCGGCGGCTTCGCCGGAACGCCCGGGAACGAACCCGACGCCTTTATCGCTTATTCTCATCATGACACTTTGCTTCTCAAACGCAACGCTTACCGCCGCCCGATCTGTGCCAGCGTGCTTGCGTACGTTGTTGAGCGCTTCCTGTCCGATACGCCATAACGTTTCTTCCATGCGACGGGACAATTTTCTTACCCCCGTCATTCGGGTCGTTACGCGCAGCCCCAAGCTTTTGCCGTACATTCTCAGCGCCGTCAAAAGCCCTTTTTCCAATCCTTCCGGGCGGAGCTGGTAAATGAGCGAACGCATTTCGCGCAGCGCTTGCTGCGACAGTTCCTGAATTTCTTTCATCGCGGTTTTGGCCGTTTCCGACTCGCCCGACAGCAATCCTTCAGCGCCCCGGGCGGTCAGGGCCAGCGAAAACAGCATCTGGCAGACCGAATCGTGCAGATCGCGCGCAAGCCGGTTCCTTTCCTCCATCCGCGCCAATTCGCGGCGCTGCTCGTATAAGCGGGCGTTTTCGAGCGCCAGGCAAATATGTTCGGCAAGCGCTTCCAACACTTCCACGTCCGTCTGGTCCAACGGAGCGTTCCCCTGAGAGGCAACGGCAATCGCCCCAATCGCCTCCTGGCGCATCAGCAGGGGAACAACCGCTACTTTTCCGGAAACGACGGATCGCTTCTCAAGAAACGCGGTTTGCACCGGTCCGAATTTATGGACGGAGACTTGGCGCCACTCGTCCGCCGTCCGGCCTTCGCCGTATACTGCGCGGAGCGACAGTCGACGGCCTTCCTTTAAATATAAAGCAACGGACGGCCATCCCAGAAGCGTCCCGGCCTGTTCCACCGACTCGGAAGGAATTTTATCCGGTTCGAGCAGCGCCCCGAGCCTGCGGGTAATGTCCCCGAGCCTCGCAAACTTTTCCGCGCGGCGCCGCTGCGACTGGAACAGCTTAATCCGTTCCACCGCCGTTCCGATCTGGTAAGCGACCGACTGCAGCAGCGCGAGTTCTTCTCCGCTAAACCGCTGTTTGCCCGGCGCCGCCACGTTCAGCACGCCGAACATCTCGTCCCCCGTCCAAAGCGGAACCGTGGCGTGATGCGTTATGCCGGCCGTATCGCCCCATCGGTATTCGACCGCGTCCTCCAGCCGCTTGCAGTTTAATATGTTCACCGCCCGTTGGAGTGCGCCGGTTCTGTACCGGTCCAGACACCAGCACGACCCTCCGCGCATCGGCTGTTTATCGCCCCAGGCAAGCGCGGGCGGCAGTCCGCAATCGGCGGCGCATGTATGATCCGGCGCTTCATGCACGAGAAATATCCATCCGGCCTGAAGCCCCGTCAGTTCGAGCAATTTTTCAAGCACCGCATTCAGCATCGGTTCAAGATCGCTGCATTGGTTCAGTATTTCCGCTATCGTCTTCAACGTGATCAGTTCATGTACGCGCAGTTCGCCGGACATCCGGGCACCTTCCTTCTAGCGCGACCGCTATTTGGACTCCCGGTATGCCGCCTTCACCCGTTCGATTTGGCGGATATGCCCGTCGACATGGTTCGAGAACGTGCGGATCATGCTTTCGAGCGTCACTTTTCCGTTTTTTTCGTGCACCCCCGCTCTCGCCAACTGCTGCTCGGTCACGCCGTCCAGCAGCGTCAGCATGTTTTCCCGCAGCAGCCTGAACAGCTCCAAATATGGCTTATGATCCCGCTCGTTATAACGCATCGAGTTGGCCCAAGCGTCCTGGTCGAAAGCGGTCAGCAGCGGAGTATCTTCCGACAGCACCCTTTTCATGCGGTGCACGGCGACCATTTCCGTATCGGCCAGATGAATAACGATTTCTTTCACGCTCCATTGGTCCGGCGCCGGTTTAAACGACAGTTCCTCCTCGGAAAGACCGGATATCGCTTCCGTTATGCGCCGGTATCCGTCGGCATAGTGGGCGATCAGTTCATTCACGGTACATTCCCCCTCCTTAGACGATTTTGCAGGATATATATTCCGATCATATCATACCGGGAGACGATGTGGAACGCGATCGGGAAACAAAAGGCGGAACGCAACCGGCCAATGGAAGGGGAAAGCCCCGAAAACAAAAAAGCAGCCTGCCTTGTGCAGAACTGCGGAGGATGTTGAGAAAGTCCTACGTACGGTTATCTGCATGTAGAAGGGGAGGGGTATCTGCCTCCACCACTGTTAAAATCGTGTTATCATGAATGGATTTTGTA
>JAWLCZ010000032.1:0-26983 GCA_041686835.1 Paenibacillaceae bacterium
TTTTTGTTCAAAATCCATGAAATATGCACATAAACTACCAAATATAGTAAATATTATGTGATTTATTTTTCGTGATAGCTTTGATGCAATGCTAGTGCCTGAGAGGGCGCTATCCACGTCATTTTCCATGATTTTGATGAGATAAGACCCTGGCGGGGCGCTAATCGTCATGTTTTCGTGCAAATCGCAAAAGTTTTAACGTGGTAAGACCTTGCGGGGGCTTTATCTTCGAAATACATCCTTCCTTCCAGCGGCTTTAGACCTTCAGAGGCCATTATTCCTAACGCGGTGTTCAAAGTGAGAAGCTGCCGCGAGCAATGGGATGCTGCTCTGAGGCTACTTTCGATTACATTCGGGCCATGCCATTAAAGTTTAACGCGAAAAAAAGTTGAAACCGATTTCCACTGACAACGCGCTTGCGACGATACATACGTGTATGATGATACAATACGCGTAAATAGTGACAATTTAATGAACTGCACCCTCTCCGATTGACTTAACTAAAAAGTTAGTCTAAGTTAAAATTATCCAAACAGATCAATCATATTTTCCTCGAGGAGGGTGCGGTGATGGAGAAAATCATGGTTGCCGGCGCGGGCTTGGGCGGATTAATCGCTGCAGGGCTGTTGGCCAAGAGAGGATACCGGGTTACAGTGTTGGAACGTTCACCGATTCCGGGCGGAAGATCCCATGTGTTCAAGAAGGATGGGTTTGCGATGAGTTATGGAGCCCACGCTTTGCTTGCACCCAAGGCGGAACCGATGAATTCCGTTTTTCGCGAACTGGAAGTGAAATTGACCCATAAGATGCCAAGCGTCACCAAATTCAAATTATTTGCCGACGGAAAAGTGATGCCGGGTCCCTTGGGGCCCGGGGCCTTGACGACGCCTGCGATACACGGTATCGGGAACCGGATTGCATTTTTCCGGAAATGGTTTGGTATGATGAAGGCAAAGCCCGATTTCGATCCGTCCGTTTCGGTTCAGGATTGGATGGATCGCGAGATCAACAATCCCTCGGTCAAAAAGGTGATTGCCGCCTATGCCCAACTGACCGTTTATGACCGGGCGCTGGAGCTGTATTCGATGAACCGTTTTGTGGAGTATACGAATGTGACATACGAAAAGATGCAGCCGTTGGTGTATATAGCGTACGATGCGCTTCTGGATCAACTACAGAAGGCAATTGTCCGCCACGGCGGAGAAATTCGTTTTGGAAAAGAAGTAACGGAGCTGATCATTGAGGACGGCAGAGTGAAAGGAGTGATTGTCAACGGTCAACCGGAAACGGCGGATCGCGTAATCCTGGGTCTTCCGCCCGCTGCTTTAAAGAAAATCACCGCCTATGAACCGTTTGTCAAGGAAATGGCTTCTTATGCCGGCCAGTCCCCCTTGTACGCTTTTGTGTACGATATCTGGTTTTCAAAAAGGCTGCGCAGCGATATCACCAACCTGTTGGATTTGCACGACGGTGTATATATCAATGATAACAGCCTGAACATTCCGTCCTCGGCGCCGCAAGGCGGCCAAATGCTTAACTGTTTGAGATTTTTATCTGCGGCCGAGCAGAAAGACGACAGCCATGCGGAAGGGTCGCAAAGATCGGTCGAACGCCTATTCGACAAAGTGTATCCGGGATGGGAGAACTGCGTCGTGGGGAAACGCATCATCAAACGAGCGATGGTGAACGGAATTGCGAGACGCGTCGGCAGCAAGCTTTTGCCGTTGCAAAGCCAATCCGTAAAATCGCTTTACTTTGTCGGCGACTCGACTGAAGGCAGGGGAGGCCTGGGGATTCCGTGCTACGACAGCGCTTTGTCCGTAGCGAATAGGATTTGTCATAACTAAATAAAAAAAGGGCGATGATTGAAAATAACGGCAGGTGAACGGAATGACCACATTTCCGCAAGGGAAGGAAAAAATATTGGAAGCTTCGTTGGAGGAGTTTGCGCAAAAAGGATTTGACGGGGCGAGAGTGGATCGGATTGCCGGGAATGCCGGAGTAAACAAGGCGCTCATTTATTATTACTTCAAAAGCAAGGAAGGACTATACGCCGCGGTTATCGAATATTTGTTTTTAAAAGCAATGCCGGCGAAACTCGAAATGCCCGGTGCGTCCGTGCGTGAAAATTTCCTTCATTTGCTGGCGCAATTTCTTATTTTTCTTCATGAAAATCCGTATTTCGTCAAAATTATGGATCAAGCGGTCCGGAAAGGCGAGGACTTGTTCGAGCACATTCAGCAGCAGAATGTATTCTACAACCTGGCCATGGATCTTTACCGGGAGGGAGTGAGGAATGGGGAATGCAGGCCGCTCGAGCACCCGGAGGATTATCTTGTAAGCCTTTTGGGGGCGTGCTACTTTTTCTTCTCCCACAAAAGCGGCGTGATGAAATTTTACGGGGATCAGGATGAATCCGAAATCATCCGTATGCGCGTCCGCACGATGAAAGACATCGCCGAGAGGGTATTGTTCCATGATCCGAAAAATGGAAAGGAAGAATAGCTTTGACAATCAGAAAAGTATGGATGGACACCGACATAGGCGGAGACATTGACGACGCGTTATGCCTGGCATACCTGCTTAACCACCCTTCATGTGAATTAGTTGGAATTACAACGGTATGCGGGGAAGTTGAAAAAAGAGCGATGATTGCCGATGCGATTTGCAAGGCGGCAGGCAAACACATTCCAATCTACGCGGGCGCAGACAAGCCCATGATGCCCACCGCCATGTATCCGACGCCGGATGGAGCGGCCAAACTGCCCAATTGGGAGCATGATACGTTTTTCCAAAAATATCAGGCCGTTGATGTTATGCGCAAAACTATCCGCGACAATCCGCATGAAATCTCACTCTTAGCCGTTGGCCAACTGACGAATATCGCCGTGCTATTTCTGCTGGATCCGGAAATTCCGAAGCTGATTAAAGAACTCAACATCGTATGCGGCGTGTTTTCAGAAGAACTGCAAGCCACCATGGACATGCCGATGGCCAACTGGAATTCGTGGGCCGATCCTCATGCTTGTGCCGTTGTTTGCAATACCGCCGTGCCCGTCCTCAGAATCTTTGGACTCAATGTGACGACCAGGCTTGTGCTCAAAAAGGGAGAGAAGGCCGATCTTTTCAATACGGATGTGATGAAGGCCGTCGAAGATTTCGGTTCGCCCTGGCTGGAAAATCATCATATGACCTTCCACGATCCGCTTGCTGCCGCCTGCATCTTTGAACCGCAACTATGCGAGTATCAAAAAGGGTTTATCGATGTGGACATTCAAAATGAGGCGAATCTCGGCATGATGAATTTTCGGGCAAGCGATGCCGGCAATTGTGAAATCGCAACCGCCGTGAACCGGGATCAATTTTTCGAGCATTACTTTTCAATCGTTTGCAGATAAGCGGAATATGAACACATAAATGGATCTGCATGCTTGTAATTATAAAAGGAATAAATTTAACGGCCTTCGCAAGAAGGCCGGAAGGAGGCGCACATGGACATTTCGTGTCTGCAGTACCGGTTGACGGAAGAAGAACGGAAGACGTTTGACGAGAAAGGCATGCTGATCATTGAAAACGCTTTAAGCCCCGGGCAGGTGAGCGAGCTTACCCAGGCGGTCGACCGGCTCCACGAGCGCGAGCTGAGCAAGGGCTTCGATCCCGGGAACACACTGTTCTATCCGAATTTTATTCCGGAGGATCCGCTGTTTCTTGAATTGGTCGATTACGGGAAAATTGTTCCGAAGGTATGGGGGCTTCTGGGCTGGAATATTTATTTGTACCACGCTCATCTCATCGTCACACCGCCGCTCGGGAGGGAGAAAGACGATAAGACGTTTGGCTGGCACCAGGACAGCGGCAGGGTAAATTTGGAAATCGAGTCGCATCCCCGCCCGCGGCTCTCGCTGAAAGTGGCGTACTTTTTATCCGATGTGTCGGAACCGGGACGCGGCAACTTCTGGGTGATTCCCGGCAGCCATTTGAACGATACGCTGGATCGTCCGCCGAACGGAATCGGCCAGCCGGAAGGAGCCGTTCCCGTCTGCGTGAAGCCCGGGACGGCCGTTTTGTTCGACCGCCGCTTGTGGCATGCGGCAAGCCCGAATTGGTCGGACATCACCCGCAAAGTGCTGTTCTACGGATACGGATACCGGTGGCTCCGCACGAAGGATGACATGACGGTGCAGCAGCTTTGGGAACATAGCGATCCGATTCGCCGCCAGCTTCTGGGATACGGGACAAACTGCAACGGCTTTTACTCGCCGACAGACGCCGACGTGCCGTTGAAAGTATGGCTGCAGGAGCACAACGAAATATAAGCGGGAATGACAAACCTCAGTAGCACGGCGCTGCCGTGTATTTTCTTTTGTGTCGTAACCGCTGCATTAGAGAACAGAATGAATGAGAAGGATTATACTTGTTGCGATGAAAAACGAACTATTATATGAAATGATATAAAAAATGTTCGCCATTTTCGTTGACATTCACGATACAACCTTGATAAACTAAATACAGAAACGCCGTTTTTCTTAATTTTACGGAATTTTATCAATAAATACACAAATAATATCGTGTAGGCATGTCTGGCGGAAAGGTTTGATGTAAAACCTAACTCCGGACTTTTTTCTTCTGTTTTCCATCGAACAAAACAAACGATCGAAAGAAGGTTTTGTATGACGGCACGCGTCGGTGTCATTATGGGCAGTACGTCGGACTGGGAAACGATGAAGCACGCATGCGATGTGCTGGATGAGCTTGGCGTACCGTACGAGAAAAAGGTTGTATCGGCTCACCGCACGCCGGATCTGATGTTCGAATATGCCGAGTCCGCGGCGGATCGCGGGATCCGGGTCATTATCGCCGGGGCCGGAGGGGCGGCACATTTGCCGGGTATGGTGGCAGCGAAAACGTTGCTGCCCGTCATTGGCGTGCCGGTCAAATCGTCCAGTTTGAACGGGCTCGATTCGCTGCTATCGATCGTGCAGATGCCGGGCGGCGTTCCGGTGGCGACCGTGGCGATTGGCCATGCCGGGGCGACGAATGCGGGATTGTTGGCCGCGCAAATATTGGGGACGCACGATCCGGAAATACGCGAAAAGCTTCGCCTGCGGAGGGAACAGATGCGCAATAAAGTGCTGGAAAGCAGTGATTTGTCGTGAATACGGTACATGCACAATGCCGGGTCGTACTGCCGGACAGCACCATCGGCATTCTTGGCGGCGGACAGCTGGGGAGAATGCTCGCATTGGCCGGTCGGCATATGGGATACCGTTTCGTCACGCTCGATCCGACCGCCGACTCGCCGTGCGGACAAGTGGCCGACGAGCAGATTGTCGCGCGGTACGATGACCGGGATGCGGCGCGGAAGCTGGCGGAGCTTTCCGACGTCATCACGTATGAATTTGAAAATGTCGACGCCGGAGTGGCCGAGATGCTGGCGTCGGCATCGTACGTTCCGCAGGGCAGCGGACTGCTGCACACGACGCAGCACCGTTTGAGGGAGAAACGGGCTATCGAAACGGCGGGAGCGCCGGTCGCCCCTTACGCGGCGATTGACAGCGCGGAGCAGCTTCGGCAAGCGGTGAGCCGGTATGGGCTGCCTTGCGTGTTGAAAACGGCGACGGGCGGCTACGACGGCAAAGGCCAGCGGGTCATCCGTTCCCTCGCGGAAATCGACGAGGCGTACGAAACGCTCAGCAAGACGAAGACTGAACTGGTGCTGGAAAAGTTTATCGATTTCGAGCGGGAATTGTCCGTCATCGTGGCCAGAAACCCGCAGGGCGAAGCGAAAGCTTTTCCGGTTGCGGAAAACATTCACGTCGACAACATCCTGCATTTGTCGATCGTGCCGGCGCGCGTGCCGGACGAAGTGAAAAAAGAAGCGGAACAGCTGGCTTTGCGGATCGCTTCGTCTTTAAACGCCGTCGGTCTGCTGGCGGTGGAAATGTTTTTGGGCCGGGACGGCAGGCTGTACGTCAACGAGCTGGCGCCGCGGCCGCACAATTCCGGGCATTATACGATGGAAGCGTGCGCGACGTCGCAGTTTGAGCAGCACATCAGAGCCATATGCGGTTTGCCGCTCGGGCCGGTCGAGCTGCGGACGCCGGTGGTGATGGCCAACATTTTGGGCGAGCATGTGGCGCCTTTGCTTGAATGGATGGCTTCCGGAACGGACGCCGGTTTGCGCGGCGTCACGCCGAAAATTCATTTGTACGGCAAAAAAGAAGCGAAGCCGAAACGAAAAATGGGTCACATCAATCTGCTTACCGAACATATCGATGCCGCCTTGTCGTGGGTCGAACAATCAAACATTTGGAGGTCACGCAATGATTGAACGCTACAGCAGGCCGGAAATGGCCGCGATTTGGACGGAAGAAAACAAATTCAAGGCATGGCTCGAGGTGGAAATTTGCGCCTGCGAAGCCTGGGCGGAGCTCGGTGTCATCCCGAAGGAGGACGCGCGGACGATCCGGGAAAAAGCCGGTTTTGACATAAACCGCATTTACGAGATCGAGCAGGAAACCCGTCATGACGTTATCGCCTTTACCCGCGCCGTTTCCGAAACGCTTGGCCAGGAGCGCAAATGGGTGCATTACGGCTTGACTTCCACCGATGTGGTGGACACCGCGTTAGGCTATCTGCTGCGGCAGGCGAACGCCATTTTGGAACGGGATATCGTTAACTTTATAAATATTTTACGCGATAAAGCGATAGAACATAAGGATACGGTCATGATGGGCAGAACGCACGGCGTTCACGCCGAGCCGACGACGTTCGGCCTGAAAATGGCGCTCTGGCACGAGGAAATGAAGCGAAATCTGGAACGGTTCCGCAGAGCCGCCGACGGAGTGCAGTTCGGCAAAATATCCGGTGCGGTCGGAACGTATGCGAACATCGATCCGTTCGTGGAGCAGTATGTTTGCGATAAGCTCGGCATCAAGCCGGCCCCGATATCGACGCAGACGCTGCAGCGCGACCGGCACGCCGATTATATGGCGACGCTCGCGCTCATCGCCACTTCGCTCGACAAGTTCGCCACCGAAATCCGGGCGCTGCAAAAAAGCGAATTCCGCGAAGTGGAAGAACCGTTCGCCAAAGGGCAGAAAGGCTCGTCGGCGATGCCGCACAAGCGCAACCCGATCGGCTGCGAGAATATTTCCGGCTTGTCGCGCGTCATCCGCGGCCACATGATTTCGGCTTACGAGAACGTGTCGCTCTGGCACGAACGCGACATATCCCATTCCTCGGTGGAACGGGTCATTTTGCCGGATGCGACGATTTTGCTCAACTACATGCTGAACCGGTTCGGAAACATCGTGAAGAACTTGACCGTCTTCCCGGAGAATATGAAGCGGAATATGGAAAGAACGTACGGCGTGCCGTTCTCCGGCCGGGTCATGACGAAGCTGATCGACAAAGGCTTAAGCCGGGAGCAGGCGTATGACACCGTGCAGCCGAAAGCGATGCAGGCATGGTCCGAACAGCGTTCCTTCCGTGACATCTTGTTGGCGGACCCGGTCATTCGCGAATATTTAAGCGAAGAGGACATCGCCGATTGCTTCAATCCGGACTGGCATTTGAAGCACGTGGACACGATATTCAAGCGTCTCGGATTCATTTGAGGGGAGGAGCCGAGTTGAACGGATCGACCGCCTTGTCGACGGCAGCCGGATATGTGAATGCTCCGCTGGTGTATAAAGGGAAAGTACGCGAGCTGTACGATTTGGGAGAACATTATTTAATGGTCGTGACCGACCGCATTTCCGCTTTCGATTACGTGCTGCGTCCGGCCGTGCCGGATAAAGGCCGCGTGCTGAACAGGCTCAGCCAGTTCTGGTTTGAGCGGACGGCCGGTTTTCAGCCCAACCATCTGGTGCACGCCGACGTCGACAAGCTCGGGGACGTCGCTGCGGATAAAAACGTGCTGCGGGATCGCATCATGGTGACGAAAAAAGCGGAGCGCATCGGCATCGAATGCATCGTGCGCGGCTATATTACCGGCGGAGGTTGGAGACAATACCAAAAAACGGGGGCGGTTAACGGCATCCCGCTTCCCGCGGGAATGCGAAAAAACGAGAAGTTCCCGCAGCCGGTGTTTACTCCCTCGGTCAAAAACGATGTCGGCCACGACGAAGACATCTCCGTGGAACGGATGAAGGAACTGGTCGGCGCAGAACTGACTGCGCAGCTTGAACAAAAAAGCATCCGGCTGTACCGGTACGCCGCCGATTATTGCGAGCGGCGCGGCATTATTCTGGCGGACTGCAAGTTCGAATTCGGCATGATTGACGGGCAAATTATTTTGATAGACGAATTATTCACGCCGGATTCGTCCCGCTTTTGGGCCAAAGAAAACTACGCGCTCGATATCGAGATCGACAGCATGGACAAAGAGCCGGTGCGCACATACCTGGCCAATTCCGGCTGGGACAAAACAAGCGAGCCCGACGAGCTTCCGGCATATGTGGTGGAAGAAACGTCGCGCCGATACCGCGAAATTTTGCGCAGGCTTGTGCCGCAAGCAGATTGACAACGGCAATCAGGCAGTAAGCAGACTGACAACCGCAAGCAGCCGATGCCGTAAGCAAAGCAGGTGGTAACCGCAGGCAGGTGGTGAGCAAGGCTGGGGCACCGCAAGCAGATTGAAAACCCGCAAGCAGACGGACAACCGCCGGCAAATGGTGCCGCGAGCAGATGGACAACCGCCGGCAGACGGTTCGTAAGCAGACTGGTAACGCAACCAACCATGCTCCGACGCGGCAAGAGAGCGGGAGATTGAGGAGGAGAATACATGATTAAAGCAACCGTCTACGTCACGATCAAACAGGGCGTGCTGGATCCGCAGGGAAACGCCGTGCAGGGCGCGCTGCACTCCATGGGCTTTCAGGAAGTTAGCAAAGCGAGGGTCGGCAAATACATTGAGCTGGAGCTCGGCACCGATGATTTCGCAGAAGCCGAGAACCGGGTCAAGGCGATGTGCGATAAGCTGCTCGCCAACACGGTCATTGAAGATTACCGCTTTGAGCTGGAAGCGACCGCGCAACAGGGTGGCTCCGTCAACCCGGCGGCACTTAAACAGCAAGTTTCCTCCGGAAGCTCGGCAGCTCTTTCGGAGCAAGTTTCCGAAGGAAACTTGGAGGAGGGCGGGCAATGAATTTCGCGGTTCTCGTCTTTCCGGGCTCCAACTGCGACATCGACTGCTACAAGGCGGTGGAAGATACAATCGGGCAGCCGGTCGACTACGTTTGGCATACGGCGACGGATTTGTCGCCATATGACTGCATCATCGTTCCCGGCGGATTTTCCTACGGCGATTACTTGCGCTGCGGCGCAATCGCGCGATTTGCCCCGGTGATGAACGAAGTCGTCAAAGCGGCGGAGGCGGGAAAGTTCGTCTTCGGCATTTGCAACGGATTTCAAATTTTGACGGAGAGCGGTCTTCTTCCGGGAGCGCTGCTCCGCAACAAAACGATGAAGTTCCGTTGCCATCCGGTGACGCTGCGGGTGGAAAACAACCATACGCCGTTTACTTCCCAATATGCGCAGGGAGAGACGATCGACATTCCGATCGCCCACGGGGACGGCAACTATTATTGTGACGCGGAAACGCTGGAGCGGCTGAAAGCGAACAACCAGATTGTGTTCCGCTATACGGGGGAGAATCCGAACGGTTCGGTGGACGATATCGCCGGCGTATGCAACGAAAATGGCAACGTCCTCGGCATGATGCCGCATCCGGAACGGGCGGTTCACCGGCTGCTCGGCTCGGAGGACGGCAGGCGGATGTTCACGTCCATTTTGCAAACGTGGAGGGAGAGACATGGCGCAGCAGCTATCGGTTAAAGAACCGACGCCGGAGCAGATTGCCGAACAGCAAATTTACAAACAGATGGGCGTTACGGACGAGGAGTACGGCAAAATTTGCGGCTTTTTGGGACGCAAACCGAACTATACGGAAATCGGCGTGTTCAGCGTCATGTGGTCGGAGCACTGTTCCTACAAAAATTCCAAGCCGGTGCTCCGCCGTTTCCCGACGAGCGGCCCGCGCGTCCTCGTCGGCCCGGGGGAAGGAGCGGGCGTCGTCGATATCGGCGACAATATGGCGGTCTCCTTCAAGATTGAGAGCCATAACCATCCGTCGGCGGTCGAGCCTCATCAGGGAGCGGCTACCGGAGTCGGCGGCATCATCCGCTTCATTTTCTCGATGGGCGCCCGTCCGATTGCGCTGCTCAATTCGCTGCGCTTCGGCCGGCTGGACAACGAACGGGTGAAGTATTTGTTCGAAAACGTCGTCGGCGGCATTGCCGGATATGGAAACTGTGTCGGCATTCCGACGGTCGGCGGCGAAGTAATGTTCGACGAAAGCTACGAGGGCAATCCGCTCGTCAATGCGATGTGCGTCGGGATCATCGAGCACGACAAAATTCAGAGAGGGGTGGCGCAAGGTATCGGCAACCCGGTCTACTACGTCGGTCCGGCCACCGGCAGGGACGGCATCCACGGCGCCACCTTCGCTTCCGAGGAGCTGACCGAGGAGTCGGAATCGAAACGGCCGCAGGTGCAGGTCGGCGACCCGTTCATGGAGAAGCTGGTCATGGAAGCGTGCCTCGAGTTAATCAATTCCGGCATTGTGCTCGGCATTCAGGATATGGGGGCGGCCGGACTGACGTGCTCCAGCTCGGAAATGGCGAGCAAGGCGGGCAACGGCATGGAGCTTTATCTCGATGACGTGCCGCAGCGCGAAGAAGGAATGACGCCGTACGAAATGATGCTGTCCGAGTCGCAGGAGCGGATGCTGTTCGTCGTCGAGCCGGACAAAGCGGCGCAGGCAATCGCCATCTGCGAGCGCTGGGGACTCATCTGCGCGAAAGTCGGAAAAGTGACGGACGATGGCCGGTTGAAGCTGTTTCATAAAGGCGAAATCGTGGCGGACATTCCGGTTGCGGCGCTGGTTGACGAATGCCCGGTTTACCATAAGCCGTCGAAAGTGCCGGCCTACTATGAAGCGAACGGGAAAATCGATACGGCCCGTTACCCGGAAGTGACCGACCTGCAGGGAGCGCTTGAAAAAGTGCTCGCCTCGCCATCGGTCGCCAGCAAGGAATGGGTGTACAACCAGTATGACTATATGGTGCGCACAAGCACTGTCGTCCGGCCGGGATCGGATGCGGCGGTCGTGTCAATTCGCGGCACGCGCAAAGCGATTGCCATGACGACGGACTGCAATGGGCGTTACGTTTACCTCGATCCGGAAGTCGGTGGCAAAATCGCAGTCAGCGAGGCGGCGCGCAACATCGTCTGCTCCGGCGCCGAACCGCTCGCCGTCACGGACAACCTCAATTTCGGCAGCCCGGAAAAGCCGGAAATTTTCTGGCAGCTGGAGAAAGCCGTCGACGGCATAGCGGAAGCGTGCCGCAAACTGAATACGCCGGTCATCGGCGGCAACGTGAGCCTGTACAACGAGAACGCCAAGGGCGCCATTTATCCGACGCCGGTCATCGGCATGGTCGGACTCGTTCACGACATCGAACATATTACGACACAGTCGTTCAAAAAAGATGGCGATATCATCGTGCTGCTCGGCGAAACGAAAGCGGAGCTCGGCGGCAGCGAATTCCAGTATGTGATGCACGGCGTGACGGAAGGCCGTCCGCCGCAGCTCGATTTGGACGCGGAGAAAAAGCTGCACGACGCCGTGTTGTCCGCCATCCAGGCGGGACTCGTCGCTTCGGCGCACGATTTGTCCGATGGCGGACTTGCCGTTGCGCTGGCCGAAAGCTGCATCAGCGGCGGGTTGGGCGCCGAAGTGGACTTTACAACCGGTTTGCGCGCCGATATCGCCCTGTTCAGCGAAAGCCAGTCGCGGGTCCTGTTGTCGGCCGACCCAAGCCGCATCGAGCGGCTGCGGCAGCACCTCGACCAACATCGGGTGCCTTATCAGGTGATTGGAAAGGTGAAAGGGGAGCAGCTGAACATACAGGTAAACGGGAAACCGGCGATCCAAAGCCCGGTGGAACGGCTGGAAAAGATCTGGAAGGATGCGATCCCATGTCTGATGAAATAAACCGGTCGGTACAGTGGAGCGGGCGGTTTTACAACGACGGCATCGTGAACGATGCGCTGTTCGACAAGCTGAAGGAAGAGTGCGGCGTGTTCGGCGTGTTCGGCCATCCCGAAGCTTCCATGCTGTCCTATTACGGACTTCATGCGCTGCAGCACCGCGGGCAGGAAAGCGCGGGCATCTGCACGTCGGACAGTGGCGCGTTTCATCACCATAAAGGGATGGGCCTCGTCAAGGAAGTGTTCGACAATGACAAATTGAAGTCTTTGCCGGGCTCGGCGGCGATTGGCCACGTGCGTTATTCGACCGCGGGAGAGAGCAAGCTGGCGAATGCCCAGCCGCTCGTGTTCAAATACCGCGAAGGGGATTTGGCCGTCGCCACGAACGGGAATATCGCCAACGCCGCGTCGATTCGCAAAAAACTGGAGCGCACGGGCTCGATTTTTCAGACGACGAGCGATACGGAAGTGGTGGCGCACCTGATCGCCCGATCGCAGCATGACGATATCGTCGGGGCGGTAAAAGAAGCGCTGCAGCAAATTGTCGGCGCCTACGCCTTCCTGATTATGACGCCGGATAAGCTGATTGCGGCCCGCGATCCGCACGGGCTGCGGCCGTTCGTCATCGGAAAGCTCGGTGACGCGTATTTGTTCGCGTCGGAGACGTGCGCTTTCGATACGGTAGGCGGGACGTACTGGCGCGATGTGGAACCCGGGGAAATGATCATTTTGGATGCGGACGGTTATGCGGAGGAACGTTTCGCTCCGCTGCAGCGGCGCGCCATCTGCGCCATGGAGTACATTTATTTTGCCCGCCCGGACAGCGACATGGACTCGATTAACCTGCATACGGCGCGCAAACGGATGGGCAAGCAGCTGGCGCTGGAGGCGTTCGTCGACGCCGACGTCGTGACCGGCGTGCCGGATTCGAGCATCTCCGCCGCGATCGGGTTTGCCGAGCAGACCGGCATTCCCTATGAGCTCGGGCTGATAAAAAACCGCTATACCGGACGGACGTTCATTCAGCCGAGCCAGGAACTGCGCGAGCAGGGCGTCAAAATGAAGCTGAGCGCCGTGCGCAAAGTGGTCGAAGGAAAACGGGTTGTCATGATTGACGATTCGATCGTTCGGGGCACGACTTCACTGCGCATCGTCAATTTGCTGCGCGATGCGGGGGCGGCGGAAGTGCACGTGCGCATCACTTCGCCTCCTTTCGCGAATCCGTGCTTTTACGGCATCGACACACCGAGCCGCACCGGACTTATCGCCGCCTCGAAAACGGTGGAAGAAATCCGCCGGGCGATTAACGCCGACTCGCTTTATTTTCTCAGCAAGGAAGGGATGCTCAAGGCGATTGGCAGGCCCGAGGGGGAATATAACCGCGGGATGTGCACCGCCTGCTTCGACAACGATTATCCGACGGAGCTGGAGGAAGAAGCGCACGCCGGCTGCGCCAGCGGATGCGATTGACGCGAAAAAATGAAAATAAAGGAGTGGAGCACGGTGTCCGATGCATACAAACAGGCCGGGGTCGACATTGCCGCAGGGAACGAAGCCGTCGAACGGATGAAGAAGCATGTGAAAAAAACGTTCCGGCCGGAAGTGTTGACGGAACTCGGCGGCTTCGGCGCATTGTTCGGTCTGGATAAACAGAAGTATGAAGAGCCGGTGCTCGTTTCCGGGACGGACGGAGTCGGCACGAAGCTGAAAATCGCGTTTGCGATGGATCGGCACGATACGATCGGCATCGATGCCGTGGCCATGTGCGTGAACGACATCGTCGTCCAGGGGGCCGAGCCGCTGTTTTTCCTCGATTACCTCGCCTGCGGCAAGGTCGTTCCGGAAAAAATCGAGGCGATCGTAAAAGGCCTATCCGACGGCTGCGTTCAGGCCGGCTGCGCATTGATCGGCGGGGAAACGGCGGAAATGCCGGGCATGTACGGCGAAGGCGAATACGATATCGCCGGTTTCGCCGTCGGCATCGCCGACCGAAAGAACCTGATTGACGGCTCGGCGATTGCGCCCGGCGATGCGGTTCTCGGGCTGGCGTCAAGCGGTGTGCACAGCAACGGATTTTCGCTCGTGCGCAAACTGCTGCTCGAACAGCGCGGTTACCGGCTGCACGATCGGGTGGACGAACTCGGCGGCACGCTCGGCGACGTGCTGCTCGAACCGACGAAAATTTACGTCAAGCCGGTGCTGGCGATGCAAAGCGGCATTCGTTTGAAAGGCCTGGCGCACATTACGGGCGGCGGGTTTATCGAGAACATCCCTCGAGTGCTTCCCTCAGGTGTCAATGTGGAAATCGAGTGCGGTTCGTGGCCCGTTCCGCCGATTTTCCGCCTTTTGCAAAAGGAAGGAAACATCAGCCGCAGCGACATGTACCGCACGTTCAACATGGGCATCGGCATGGTGATCATCGTTTCCCCGGATGAGGCGGACGAAGTGATGCGCATCGCCGCACAGCATGGGGAAACGGCGTACCGCATCGGGCGGGTGACGGCGGGAGAGAAAGCCGTAGTTTTAAAGGGAGCGGATGGGTGATGAAGCCGTTTCGTGTCGCCGTGTTCGCTTCCGGCAGCGGTTCCAACTTCCAGGCGATTGTCGACGCCGTTGCGGCGGGAAAGCTCGATGTGTCCGTCGAGCTTCTCGTTTGCGACAAACCGCAGGCCAAGGTGGTCGAACGGGCGGAACGCGCCGGCGTGCCGGCGTTCGTATTTCGGCCGAAGGACTACGCTTCGCGCGAGGAGTATGAAGCGGACATTTTGCGCCGGTTGGAAGAGAACCGCATCGATCTGATCGTGCTCGCGGGATATATGAGGCTCATTACCGAAGTGCTGCTTGTGCCGTATGAAGGCCGGATCATCAATATCCACCCGTCGCTGCTTCCTTCTTTCCCCGGCAAAAGCGGCATTGCTGATGCGCTCGGTTACGGCGTGAAGGTCACGGGGGTTACGGTGCACTTTGTCGACGGGGGCATGGATACCGGTCCGATTATCACGCAGGCGGCCGTACCGGTGCACGACGACGATACGGAAGAGACGCTCGCCGCGCGCATCCATCGGGTCGAGCATGCGCTTCTTCCCGAAGTGATCGGCTGGATTCGCGAAGGGCGTATCCGGCTGAACGGACGGAAGGTGCGGATCGAAGGCGCGGATGTTGTATAATTGAGAAGTGCGGGGCGGAAGCCGGCCGTCAAAGCATAATGAAAGTGCGGGCTGGCGGAGTAAAATGGAATAAGGGCACTGCGGACCTTAATTTACTCTTTGCTTTCCTGGAATTGTAAAATAGAGGGCTCGCAGGGTCCTATTGTTCTTGAAAGCCGCAAATATCGTCCGTTTTTTATGCAATGGAGGTTGACAGGGCGCTATTTTTGGCAATGGGTGTGATTTTTCGGCAATAGCGGACTGCGATGGCGTTATTTTGCGGGGATCCCCGGATGATTCCGTTAGTACAAATATTCAAGGAGGACGCATCATGGCGATCAAACGAGCTTTAATCAGCGTCTCGGATAAAACCGGCATTACCGATTTTGCCCGGGAGCTCAGCAATTTGGGCGTCGAAATCATTTCCACGGGCGGAACGAAAACGATGCTCGAGCAAAACGGCATACCCGTCATCGGCATTTCCGACGTAACCGGTTTTCCGGAAATTTTGGACGGGCGCGTCAAAACGCTGCATCCGGCGGTGCACAGCGGACTGTTGGCCGTGCGCGACAATAAGCGGCATCAGGAGCAGATCGACAAGCTGGGACTGGCGTACATCGATCTCGTCGTCGTCAATCTGTATCCTTTTCAGCAGACGATTGCCAAACCGGGCGTAACGTACGAGGACGCGATCGAAAACATCGATATCGGCGGGCCCGCGATGCTCCGTTCGGCGGCGAAAAACCACGCTTTCGTTACAGTGGTCGTCGATGCGGCCGACTATGCGGAAGTGCTGGGGCAAATCAAACAAAACGGCGATACGACGCTGGAAACGAGGCGCCGGCTGGCGGCAAAAGTGTTCCGCCATACCGCCGCGTACGACACCCTCATCGCCGATTATTTGTCCAAGCAGGCCGGAGAGGTGCTGCCGGAACGGTTTACGGTGACTTACGAAAAGGTGCAGGATCTCCGCTATGGGGAAAACCCGCACCAGAAAGCGGCGTTTTACCGCAAGCCGCTCGCGCCGGCGGGCAACATTACGACAGCCGAGCAGCTGCACGGAAAAGAACTGTCGTACAACAACATAAACGACGCGAACGCCGCGCTGCAAATCGTCAAAGAGTTTGCCGAACCGGCTGTCGTCGCGGTGAAGCATATGAATCCGTGCGGTGTCGGCATCGGCCGTTCGATTCACGAAGCGTACCAAAAAGCGTATGCGGCGGATCCGACGTCGATCTTCGGCGGCATCATTGCGGCCAACCGTACGATCGGCAAAGACACGGCGCTCCTGCTGCATGAAATCTTCCTGGAGATCGTCATCGCGCCCGATTTCAGCGAAGAAGCGCTCGATATTCTGAAGCAGAAGAAAAATATCCGTCTGCTGAAGCTCGGTTCCTTGGAAGCGGCGGAACGCAAGGCGGAATTCGTCGTCACTTCCGTAGAGGGCGGCATGCTCGTGCAGGAAAGCGACATTGCCCGGCTGGAACAGAACGATTTGAAGGTGGTTACGAACCGCAAACCGACCGATGAAGAGTTAAAGCAGCTCTTGTTCGCCTGGAAAGTGGTGAAGCACGTGAAGTCGAACGCCATCGTGCTGGCGAAGGACGATATGACCGTCGGGGTCGGAGCGGGGCAGATGAATCGTGTAGGCGCCGCCAAAATCGCCATCGATCAGGCCGGCGACAAAGCCAGGGGAGCGGTGCTCGCTTCGGACGCGTTTTTCCCGATGGGCGATACGCTGGAGCTGGCCGCCAAAGCGGGGATAACGGCGGTCATCCAGCCAGGCGGCTCGATTAAAGACGAAGAGTCGATCAAAGTGGCCAATGAGAACGGCATTGCGATGATTTTCACCGGCATCCGCCATTTCAAACATTAGGAGGTTATATTGTGCGGGTTATGGTTATTGGCCGGGGCGGAAGGGAGCACGCCATCCTGTGGGCGCTGCGCAAAAGCCCGAAGGTCACGGCTCTTTACTGCGCTCCGGGAAACGGCGGCATCAGCAGCATCGCCGAATGTGTGCCGATACAGGAAAACCGGTTTGAGGAGTTAAGCCGGTTTGCGCTCGACCATGCCATCGATCTGGTGGTGGTCGGACCGGACGATCCGCTGTCCGACGGCATCGTCGATTATATGGAGGACAAAGGGATTGCCGTCTACGGTCCGCGGAAAAACGCCGCCATTATCGAGGGCAGCAAAGTGTTTACAAAGCGGCTTTTGAAAAAATACGGCATTCCTACCGCGGCGTACGAATCGTTCGACAATTACGATGAAGCGCTCGCTTATTTGCGCCGGCAGGGTGCCCCGATCGTCATCAAAGCGGACGGGCTGGCCGCCGGCAAAGGGGTTATCGTGGCCGCGACGCTGGAGGAAGCCGAGAAAGCGCTGCACGACATGATGGTGGCGAAAGTGTTCGGCGCTGCCGGCAATCAAGTGGTCATCGAAGAGTTTATGCAGGGGCAGGAGATGTCCATACTCGCTTTCGTCGACGGCCATGTCGTACGCCCGATGGTGCCGTCCCAGGATCACAAACCGGCATTCGACGGGGATAAAGGACCTAATACGGGCGGCATGGGCACCTATTCCCCGCTTCCGCACATTGCGCCGTCGGTGGTGGAGCAGGCGATTGAGACGATCGTGAAGCCGGCAGCCGCTGCGATGGTTCAGGAAGGCAGGCCGTTTCGCGGCGTTTTGTATGCCGGATTGATGCTGACGGCGGACGGGCCGAAAACGGTGGAGTTCAATTCCCGTTTCGGCGATCCGGAAGCGCAGGTCGTGCTGCCCCGGCTGAAAACCGATTTACTGGACATCATGCTCGCCACGCTGGACGGGAGGCTGCAGGACGTGGAGATCGAGTGGAGCGAAGAAGCCGCCGTCTGCGTCATCGCCGCATCCGAAGGCTACCCCGGCTCCTATCGCAAGGGGCTGCCGATCGACGGCCTCGACGAAGTGAAAGAGTCGCTCATCTTCCATGCGGGAACGGCTTTGGCAGAAGACGGACGGCTGGTGACGAACGGAGGACGCGTGCTCGGCGTCACCGCTCTCGGAAAGACGATCGCGGAAGCGCGGGAAAAAGCGTACGCCGACATCCGGCGCATTCGTTTCACGGGAATGCATTACCGGACGGACATCGCGCAAAAAGCGCTTCAGCCGTAAGCAGGCCGTAAGGGGCTTGACGAAGAATATAATTTCGGAACGCTTTGGAGCTGTCCCGATTCGTATCGAATCGGGGCAGCCTTTTTCGCAGAGGCGTGGTATAATTTTGTTGAACGTCGTTCTATCGGTTGCAGAAACATACCCATGTGCAGTCGCATCGCCATTCCCATGAACGAAGAGGTGGCAAATGAGCGAACATCGAAAAACACCGCGCACCAGCGTCACTTACCGCGCCATCATAAAAACAGGCCTTGCCGTGCTGGCCTTCCTCGCCGTACTTGCCGTATCCGGCTGCGGACAGAACCCCGCCGCACCGCCGGATCCGTCGTCGAATATCGGCGGTAACGACCCGGCGGCTCTTGATCCTCCGCCGGCCGAGGAAAAACCGGCCCCGTACCGGGCGCCGCTTACAGGGCTCGGCAGCGAACGGGAAATCAAGGAACGGCCGGTCATGATCATGGTGGAAAATTCGCCGGCTGCCAGACCGCAATCCGGTCTCGATCAGGCGGATATCGTCTTCGAAATTTTGGCGGAAGGGGACATTACGCGGTTTGTTGCCGTGTACCAGAGCGGCAGCCCGCAAATCGTCGGACCGGTTCGCAGCATCCGGCCGTATTTTGTCGAAATCGGCGACGGCTTGGATGCGCTCATCGTGCACGCGGGCTGGAGCCCGGCGGCGATGGATTTGATCATCAAGCGAAAGCTGGCGCATTTCGATCAAGTGTACGGCGACCACGCATATTATTGGCGCGACTCCAGCCGGAAAGCGCCGCACAATTTGTATACGTCGATCGAGAAAATCCGGCAAGGCGCCGAGAAGAAACGGTTTCGAACGGAATGGAACGGCCCCGTCCTGACGTTTGTGCCGAAAGAACAGGCCGAACAGGGGACGGAAGCCGGGAAGGTGACGATTCATTATATTAACGGATATTACGTATCGTACGAATATGACGCGTCCGCGTCCGCGTATAAACGGTTTATGGATGGCAAGCCTCATGAGGATAAAGAAACCGGAAAGCAGCTGTCCGCTGCCAATATCCTCATCTGCGAAGCCAAGCACCGCATAGTGGACAATGCGGGAAGGCGGGCGGTGGACGTTACCGGTCCCGGACCGGGTTATTTGGTGCAGCTCGGCCGCATCCAGCCTGTCGTTTGGGAGAATAAAGACGGCATCATCAAGGCGTACGCGGACGGCAAGGAAGTCGGCCTCATTCCCGGCCAGACGTGGATTCAAGTTGTTCCGGAAGGGGCGAAAGTACAATACGAACCGCTTTCCGGCATGTAAGCGGACAAAAAGCCGTTC
Source organism: Paenibacillaceae bacterium (assembly GCA_041686835.1). Taxonomy (GTDB): domain Bacteria; phylum Bacillota; class Bacilli; order Paenibacillales; family JAWLCZ01; genus JAWLCZ01. The sequence goes on from JAWLCZ010000032.1 coordinate 19,660, forward strand.
ACCGGCACGGTGTCCGGCAATTTTAAACCGCTATTCTTCCCGTTTTTTGCGGGACGGCTGCTTATCCGCGCGTTTTATTTTCGCTTTGCGGCGTCCCTTTCTTCTTCTCCCCCTTCTCCTTCTGCGCCTCCGTACGGTTTCGCCGGAATCGCCGGATTTGTTAAACAGGCTGCTCATCAGCAGCTTAATCATCGGAGTCATCTGCGATACGCTTTCCAGCACCTTCTGCACTTTCCCGGCCAATTCCACTATACCGTCGATTCCGCCCATCCGGTCGATTAATACTTTTATATCTTTAAGCTGGCTGCCCAACTTGGCTAATGTGCCGGTCTGTTCCGGCGGACTAAAGAGCGTCGGGGAACTTTCCTGGCCGAGCGGCACACCGAGTCCGGGGTATGATTGAATCCCCGGACCCGGCGGGCTTGGCAGGAATCCGGAGCCCGGGCTTTCCCGGTACTGAGGAACCTGCCTGATATAAGCTTGTTTCCGCTTATTCAATGGATCTCATTCCTTTTTTCCTATACACTATGAGATAGGCAAACGTATGGATTGGACGAATGCCCCGGTTTCCGAGAATTTCGGCCGGAGGGCAGGTGCGGTCATTTAATCCGGTGAAGCATAAAAATTTTAACGTTTTGCCAGTCTAAAGGAAGGATTATTCCGGGATGATGTCGAAAAAGATAGACGATAATGACGGATGAGGGGTTGATCTGGCATGCAGCTGAAAAAATTGAACGATAAAGCGATAGATCAGTTGTTTGAAGCGGTATTGACGTTGAAAACGGTGGAAGAATGCTACATTTTTTTCGATGATTTGTGCACGGTCAATGAAATTCAATCTCTGGCGCAGCGCTTGGAAGTCGCCCGCATGCTGCGCAAAGGCAGCACGTACAATCAAATCGAGGCGGAAACCGGAGCCAGCACGGCGACGATCTCGCGCGTGAAACGATGCCTGAATTACGGCAACGACGGATACAAGCTGGCGCTGGAGCGGCTGGGACGATAGGCGCCTTGAGCGGATGACCTCATAGGGCAGTACGCATACTTCTCTGCTGCAGAGCGGGATTTTTTGCGTTCATTGACTTTCGCCCGGCGTTTCGTTAGCATGAAGATCGTACTGGCACGGGATTCGGATTTTGCTTGCACAGGAGGAATCGGCATGGCCGCATACGGCGTGCTCGTCATCAGCCACGGATCGCGCAGCGGCCGCTGGGTGCGGCTGGTCGACGAAGCGGTGTCCCGGGTTCGGCTTCCGGCGGGCATCCCGATCGAATCGTCTTTTCTGGAAATCGTCGAGAACCGGCTCATTCCGGACGGCATCCGCAAGCTGGAAGAACGGGGCGTCACCGACATTATCGTCGTGCCGCTATTCGTTTCTTCGGGCAGCACCCATATCCATGAGATCGGCAGCGCGTTCGGCGTCATTTCGGGACCGGATCCGGCATCGGAAAGGAAGCCTTTCGCCGTCCGTTCCCGCATTCATTTCGGTTCGCCGATGGATGACGATCCGCTGGTGGCGGATATACTATACGATAAAATCAAGGACTTGTCGGTTCGGCCGGAAAAAGAAATCGTGCTGCTGATCGGGCACGGCAGCAATCAACCAGGATTTTACGACAAGTGGCGCGCGGGAACGGAACGGCTGGCCGCACGCATCCGGGCGCTTGCCGGTTTCGCCGCGGCCGACGCCGCGCTGCTTTTGCCCGACGAGGCCGGAAGCCGTCTCCGGCATTGGCGGACACAGCGGCCGGATTGCGACGTTCTGGTCGCTCCGCTGTTTTTGAGCGAAGGTTATTTTACGAGCAGTGTCATTCCTGCCCGGCTGGAAGGGCTTGCGTACCGTTACAACGGCAGGGCGATGCTGCCGCATCCGCTCGTATCCCGGTGGATCGAGAAGCAGGTTGGCCTGCTGCTGCCGGATAGTAATGGGTAACTTCGTCCGGAACCGTATCGATAGCCGCTTTTTATCTTAACGAGAGAATCCATGAAAGTTATCAGGTGATACGAGATGGCCAAAAGAGCTAGACTTATCTACAACCCGTCCTCCGGGCGGGAGGAGATCAAAAAGAGGCTGCCCGACATCCTGCAGCGGTTGGAGCGGGGCGGATTGGAAACGTCCTGCCATGCGACAATCGGGGAAGGGGATGCGACATTGGCCGCCGCGGACGCCGTTGACCGGAATTTCGACATCATTATCGCCGCAGGCGGGGACGGAACGCTGTATGAAGTCATTAACGGCATGGCGGGCAAACCGAGCCGTCCGCCGCTCGGCATACTGCCGCTCGGCACGACGAACGATTTTGCCCGGGCGCTCGGCATTCCGAAGCATTGGGAATTCGCATGCGATGTCATCGTCCAGCAGCATACGCGCACGATTGATGTAGGGAAGGCGAATCAGCGTTACTTTATCAACATCGCCGGCGGCGGATCGATTACGGAGCTGACGTATGAAGTGCCGAGCAAACTGAAAACCGTTCTCGGACAGCTCGCTTACTATATGAAAGGGCTGGAGAAGCTGCCGCGCCTCCGTCCGATCGAAATCGCCGTTCGTACCAACGAGGTGGAACTGAACGAAGAAGTGATGATGTTTCTGATCGCCAACAGCAATTCCGTAGGCGGTTTTGAAAGACTGGCGCCCGATGCGAATCTGGATGACGGCATGTTCGATATGCTCATCATCCGAAAATGCAACCTGGCCGAGTTTATCCGCATCGTTACCCTTGCGCTGCGCGGAGAGCATCTTCACGATCCGCACGTCATACATTTGAAGGCGAACCATATCGAGATCAGTTCTCCCGATTACGTTCAGGTCAATTTGGACGGGGAACTGGGCGGGACGCTGCCGTGCACATTCTCGGTACTGCCGTCCCACATGCAGTTCATTGTGGATGAGTCCGGCAGCTATTCATACAATTCAAAAGGCGGAGTGAGCTTGCTGAAATGAGCGGGAAACGGAAAAAGGCCCGGGGAAGGACGCGGGAAGGAAAGCCGGCTGACGGAGCTGGCGGGACTGTTGGAACTGTCGGAACTGCCGGAACGACCGGAACAGCCGGAACTGTAGGAACCGTAGGAACTTCGGGGGATGCCTTTTCAAAGGCCGTTCGCGGCCAAGTACCCGTTGAAGGAGACGCGCGGGAGAATGGGGCGCCCGCTGAAGGCGGAGGCGTGCCGGTGGTGAAAAACGGCGAATACGAGACGGAAATTGTCGGCATGAATCATGAAGGGGAAGGGGTAGGCCGCGTGAACGGCTTTACCCTTTTTATACAGGGCGCGCTTCCCGGGGAAAAAGTGCGCGTGAAAGTGCTGAAGGTGAAAAAACAGTACGGCTACGCCAAGCTGCTCGACATCATGGAACACAGCCCCGATCGGAGCGAACCGCCCTGCCCGATCTACCGGCAGTGCGGCGGCTGCCAGCTTCAGCACGTCAGCTACGAAGCGCAGCTTGCCTATAAACGAAAAATGGTCATCGACAATCTGGAGCGGATCGGCAAGCTGAACGTGCGGAGGGAGGATGCGGAGGGTCATACTGATCGATCGTCTGCTAAGAAGGGCGGAATCCTCGTTCACCCTACGCTCGGCATGCGCGATCCGTGGCGTTACCGCAACAAGGTGCAGGTGCCGATCGGCAGCGGGGAAGGCGGGCTCGTCGGCGGATTTTATGCCCGCGGCAGCCACCGCATCGTCGATATGGATTCGTGCCTCATCCAGCATGAACATGGCGACGATGTCGTTCGCCGCGTGAAGCGGATCGGACGGGAGCTCGGCATCACGGCGTATAACGAAGAAACGCATCAAGGGCTGCTGCGCCACGTTGTCGTCAAAGTCGGCTTCCGCACGGGAGAAATCATGGTCGTCCTCGTCACGAACGGCGAAACGATCCCGAACGAGCGGCAGTGGATCGAACGAATCCGCAGTGATATTGCGGGTGTGGCGAGCATTTGCCAGAACGTGAACACGCAGAGGACGAATGTCATTTTCGGCGATTATACCAAGGTGCTGTGGGGCAGGGACGTCATTTACGATTACATAGGCGACGTCAAATTCGCCATTTCGCCCCGCTCGTTTTTCCAGGTCAACCCGGTGCAGACTGAAGTCCTCTACAACAAAACGCTGGAGTACGCCGGGCTGACCGGCAGCGAAACGGTCATCGACGCGTACTGCGGCATCGGCACGATTTCGCTGTTTTTGGCGAAGCATGCGAAGACGGTGTACGGCGTGGAAGTGGTTAAAGAGGCGATAGACGACGCCCGCAGCAATGCCAGGCTGAACGGCATCGACAATGCGCATTTTACCGTCGGCAAGGCGGAGGACGTCATTCCCGCATGGAAGGAGCAGGGCATTCGCCCTGACGTCATCGTCGTCGATCCGCCGCGCAAAGGATGCGAGGCGAGCCTGCTGGAAACGATGCTCTCGATGCGGCCGGAGCGAATCGTCTACGTTTCGTGCAACCCGTCCACCCTCGCGCGCGACCTGCGCATCCTCGAAGACGGCGGCTACCGCACCGTCGAGGTGCAGCCGGTCGATATGTTCCCTCATACGGTGCATGTGGAGTCGGTAACGCTGCTTGTCCGGAATGAAACAGAACGTCAAAATACCTTGATGTAAAAGAATATCTTTGTGTGATACAGCACCTCCATTTCAATTGTGCTGATTTTTTTGATTGATGTAAATCTGATGTAAAATTTGCGCTCACTAGAACCTAAATCAGTGAATGAGAAGAAAAATCACAGGACAAAAAGGGATGAGATAGTTTCAAATTGTAATGAATCGATTTCAAAAACAAGCAACTTATTTAAACTCAAACAAGGTGAACCGTATCACAAATAAGGCGAAATTTCGTTATAACTTAGGTCAATAAACTTAATTTATGCAATAAATTATAAGCCTGAAGTATAATGGAAATGCATGGATAAGTTTTCTGTATAGCATCTCCTGGGGGGCCTCACAGGAGAACGTTAAAAGTTTCGCGTACGAAAAGCGTCAAGTGTCGGAACTGCCGTCCGGAATGGCAGCATCGGCGAACAGCTGAAAGTCACGTATTTGATACATAACAATTCGAACGTAACAATGACTCAAACTGAGTATGTCCTGACCGCGACAGGGGGTAACCAGACGTTCAGCTGGTCGACGACGCTTGGTTAGAGCAACTATCCAGTAGGAGCCTATATCATTCAAATTACGGTGTCGGACACGGTTAAAGGTCATGAACAGCAGCAAACCTTGTTGTTCGACGTTGTAAACAAGGGTCCACCGGTAACACCCGCGATTGCAACTCAGGGCAACGGTCAGTTGATGAACGATGCCAAGCCAAACGGCACGGCGGAAGCGGGAGCGACGGTGGCGGTCGAACTGTACGGTGTCCATTCGGGAACGACAACGGCAGCCGGCGACGGCAGCTAGACGTGGACGGGACCGACGGCGTTGGCCGAAGGAGCACATATGGTGAGGGTGAGAACAACGGACGCAGTGGCAATTTGAGTGCCGATTCGGCGGCGTTTCCCTTCACGGTGGATTTTGACACCACTGAGTATCACGTTGATCGGAAGTCCATCCATGCAAGTAGAAGCGGGAAGTATCTTTACAGATCCGGGAGCGACGGCGGAAGACCGGGTCTATGGCGATATTACGGAAGATATTGCCGTCATCGGAAGTGTCGATACGAATCAGAATGGGACATACGTATTCGAATATCGCGTTTCCAATCAGAGGGTGTTCCTGCACCGTCAGTAACCCGCTCGGTTTACATGAGGGGCACGCAGCCTTCTGCGATCACGCTTCTGGGCGATGGTTCCATTGTCCTCACTGCAGGCGATCATTCATCGATCCTGGCTAAGGCCTCTGCAGACCGTGATCCGGTCGGAAATGGCGGCCATGATCGTCAGGACCATGAAGCGGAACACGGCCTCCATCCAGACGACCGCCTTTACCGATAATGCCTTGATTCCTAATTGGTCAAAGGAATACATTCATGTCGTGTTTCGGCGTGGAATGATGGTAGGGCGCAAAGATCATCAATTTCATCCTCGTTGAAGCTGCTGTTTAAGGAGGGGGGAAGGTATTATTTTCGTCCCAGAGCAGGAGTCTGTATAGCGAGGACAGACTTTGTCATAATGTTTCAATATGACACGGTTTAAAGAACTCAAATCACTGAATCCATCCTGAATTTCAGTGTCCAGCAGCTTGTTTAAGAATGAGAAATGTTTACTTTGGCCGCGACTGACAGCTTCCAACTTTACGAGCTCCTTCAGACGGAGACAGGCCTGTTCCAATTCGATCATGCGCCTACCTCCGCGAGATGCTCATACACTTTCAGCGGACGCACTTCCACGTCCTGAATCGGTACTTGTATGCCCTGAGGCTTCGGATAAGCATATCCCTGAGCTGTACTTAGGTTGGCATATTGGTTCTTGCACATGACAAGCGTCCGTGATCGGTATTGCTTCTTATGCCGAGCGATGGGCTGTTTTTCGTAATAGATCTTGACAAACCGTTCACTTCCCGCACTTTCACTTCACGACCACTGAACCGCCATGGAACGCCGTAACAGCTTTTTCAACCACCAAATTCTTTGTACTATGATACAATTATTGGAAGATAATTCGTTCGAAGGGAAGATGTTTTATTCAACTTGGGGGCTTGTATTGAAGGCATCAGAAACAAAGCTACTATGAAATGAATCTCTCTGCAAAAGAAATACAGAGACTCTTTGTCCAAGCAGTTGACTGATGATGAGTGGAAGGTTATGTTTTGAATTAGTTGGGAGAGCCAATCGTTTAACAAATGGTAATATCTCATTAAATAATCCAATGTCCCCATTTAACATGAGAGGAAAAATTTGCGGAAAACGAAAAGAACAGTAAAGGGCTGCATTTAGACACCTCAACTGTTCTTTTCACTCACGTTTTATGAAACCATTATATTCTTATTTTGTATTGTTTGCAACTGGAGGATGGAAAAGAAATGGAGCCGTTAATGAATAATACAGAACTTCAGGACGTATGGGGACTTTGTGCGCCTGGACAAATATTTTTTTGTCAAAAATGGGCAGAGATATTTAATTATAGGACGATCGATTCATATAGATTTCGTTCTCGTAACACTCACAGCCTTCTTGTTGAACTATATGAAGTCATAAAAATGGTACAAAATGGAACAATTGGTTTTGCTAACGTGCGTGAATTAGTCGACGAATGTAATTCATTTTTAGACATGGATATTTGTTTAAAAAAACACAACATTTATTTATTTGGTAGACTGAAAGCAAACCTAAAGGCTCCGAAAGCAGAAGATAACCCAGGTTTATTAAGACTACAGTATCATGTGC
>JAWLCZ010000033.1:0-8207 GCA_041686835.1 Paenibacillaceae bacterium
AAAGTAATATTGACAAATTGTCGCAGCGGATTCGCCCCGTCGATTTCTGCCGCTTCGTACAGTTCATGCGGAATGTTTTGCAATCCCGACAGGAAATACAGGATGTTAATCCCCATCCAGCGCCAGGAGGCAAGGGCCACCATTAGAAACATCCCCGTACCGGCGCCCATCGTCCATTCAATCGGATCCAATCCGAGCTTGCCCAATAACGTGTTCATAGGCGCCGTCGGCAATTGGCCGAAAATCAATCTGAAAATAGCGCCCCCGACTATGATCGATGTTAAAGCCGGCATAAATAGAACCGATTTGAACAAATTGCGGGCAAACATAAACCGGGAATTCAAAAACACCGCAAGAATTAACGGAACCGGGATCAGGATAACAAGAGTCCAAAACGTATAACGGGTGCTGTTCCACACCGCCGTAATAAAGTTTTCATTCCAAAGCTCTCTATAATTTTTCAGGCCTACAAAATGGGCATCTCCCGGAACGATTTCCTGAAAACTCATCATTATTGCGCTGATGATCGGATAAAGCATAAAAAGCAGAAAAGAAATTACAAAAGGCGAGACAAAAACGTATGGAGCGAACTTCTGAGAGCGTAATACGCTTTGCAGCGGATTCCGCTTTGTGGCATAGGGTGGCTTCACCTGGTGCATAACATCCTGTTTCAACCTTCTCCCCCCTTTTATCCTCCCTAGTATGAGGTCAGTCACCAGCTAGAGTTGTATGGGGCCGGCGACTGACCCGATACTCTATCGGTTTTACTTCTTTTGTTTTTTGACTTCATCAGCCGCTTCCTTCAGCGCTTGTTCCGGCGATTGTTTTTGCTCTTTCAGCACATTAAATATCGCCTTTTTGGCAAGAACATCTACGGCCACCGGATACAGTTCCGTCATATGCGGCGAGTTGATTTCTTCCTTCACGCTCAAAAGCTGGTCAAAAATATCGTTTCCGAAGTATTGGGTGTATTTGTTGTCCGCTTTCAACTCCGGTTTGTCCCAAACGTCCCATCTTGGCGGGTCGAATCCGAGAATGTTCCAAATTTTGATGTTTGCTTCTTCGGTCAGTTTGGCAAAAGCGAGGAATTCTTTGGCAAGATGAACGTCCTTAGCCTGGTTGGTCACAGCAGTTCCCGTTCCGCCGATACCCGCAGACCTTTTTCCTCCCGGCGCCCATGCCGGCAGTGGCCGGATCATGATTTTGCCTTTCAAATCCGGCATATATTCAAGAAATCTGCCCATATACCAAATAGGCATCATGATGGAGGCCGCTCCGCCTTTACCCATAAACCCGTAGTACTCTTCGGCATGATGATGCCCGCCGGGAGCGGGAACGGCAACTTTCTCCTTCAACATATCCAGCAGGAACTGGAGCGCCTTTACATTCGCCTGGTTATCGATAATTACGTTTCCGTCTTTGTCAAAATAATCCGAATCCTGTTGAAGAACCATCGGTTGGAAATTGAACGTACCCGTTACCTCAACCGTCGTCATCGGCTTCCCTGTGGCAGCGAGCACTTTTTTCCCGGCCTGGACGTAATCGTCCCAAGTTTTTATGTCGTCTGCATTGACACCGGCTTTGTCAAGAATTTCCTTGTTGTAGTACATTACCGTTGCGCCGACATGAGTGGGAGCGCCGTAAACATGATTGTTTTTGCTGTACAAATCCAATCTCGATTGAACGAATTTGTCGCGCACCGGATCCACGATATCATCAAGGACTTCCAGCGCAATCTTATCGCCTTTCAAATAGTTGGAGAATTTGGACACCTCAATGTCCACAATGTCCGGAGCGCCTACTCCGGATTGCAAAGAAAGAAGCAGCTTGTTGTGCATATCGTCATAAGGATAAGTCGTTGCCTTCAATTCGATTTGCTTGTCGGGATGAGCTTCATTCCAAGCTTTTGCCGCATCCTTATAAAATTCCTCGTGCAATCCCACAAATGTCCAGAACGTTAATGTTGTTTTCTTGCCCGAGCCGGTGCCGGAGTTCTCCCCTCCATTTCCTTCCGCTTGTTCCCCCGCTTGTCCTTGCGATGTTCCGCCCGAACCGCTGCAACCTGCCAAAAGCATGGTGAGCATAAGTATGGAAATCATGGCTGGCCATAGAGCTTTTCTGATGTCGCGCATATTTTCCTCCCCCTCATTTTTTGATATATACTGAACCCTTTCGGGTTAGTATCTGATGCGGGCCGATGAAGCTCAGGAAGAAACGAAATCAAATACGTTATCGTACACGTTAGTAATCGTTATCGTACACGAAATCTTATATTTTATCTGTATCCCATCAACAAAAAAACGAGAAATCCGTGTGCGCACACGTAGTCGGGTCCAATCCCTAAGTATGCCTATATGCCTTTTGCACCGCCTTTGTACGCTTTTGTATGCCTTTGTTTGCCTATGTATGTGCCTTTGTATGTACATTTTGTTGACTATTAAAGTTGAGCGACATCGTATGTATATCAAGTTCATGCGCGAGCTTATTTTCGTGTGCGTACACGTTTAAGCGCTTTCATGAAATTATGATAATGATAGCTTTCATGTTCGTCAAGCAAAATTTTGGAAATCTCGTGAATTTTGGCATAATGGTAAGATTTGCTATACTTTATGTAAGTTTTATTCACCTTCGAGGGAGAATCAGACGGACTCTCCCTCGATGATTTTATAGTCCAGCAGCGGAACGTGATGACTGTCCCCTTTTTCGATTTGCGTGATTAAACATTCCACCGCTTTCACGCCCATATCTTCCACCGCGTATTGTACGGTAGTTAATTTGGGTGTAATATATTTGAGCACATCGATATGGTCAAACCCCATCAAACCGACATCGTCGGGAATTTTCAGCCCTCTTGCTTTTAAATAATTCATCACTTCCAGAGCGTAATAATCGCAGGCGCATAAAATCGCCGTCTTCTCGTTTCCGGCAAAATCAATCGCATCCAGCGCCCCGATGTAGTCTTTTTCCAATATAATGACGGGACCTTTTTCCACTTGATGTTCCTGCAGCGCTTCGATGCAGCCCAAAACCCGTTCTTCCTGCGTATATATATTCTTTTTGCCGCGATGGGCGAGCGGAGGACAAATATACACGATTTTTTTGTAGCCTTTGTTCACAATATAGGTGGCCGCATCTTTCATCGCTTTCCGGTCGTCGATTCCGATATACAGCCAATCGTCGGAAACGCGGTTGCAGATCGTCACGATCGGAATTTTGAGGTTTTTGAGAAAACGGTTGAACTCTTCGCCGAAATTCACGGTAAATAAAATAATGCCGTCAACCTTCCGGTTGACAAGACGTTCTATGCATTTTTTTTCTTTCTCGGGATCTTTGTCTGTCAGCACGAGATCGACAAAATAGCCGAGCTCCCTCGACTTATATTCAATGGCATTCATCAATTGGGAAAATGATCGATTATGCAGATCGAACAACACTACACCGATCGTCATAGTTCTGCCTTTTGCCAAGCTGCGGGCTGTGTGGTCCGGCGTATAATTCAACTCCTTGGCGACTTCCAAAATCTTCATCTTCGTCTTGATGTTGATTCCGGGCCGGTTATTCAAAGCTCGATCCACGGTGCCTGGAGATACGCCGCAAATATTGGCGATGTCCTTAATCGTAACTGACATAGTTCCTCCTAAATTCATTTGCGCAAAGTAGAATTCGACCGTACCGTGTACGCACACGTCAATTGCGATTCCAATGCGGCTGAACGTGCCGTGATCATAATCGTTCTAATCATATTCGCTTTTTGACGATCCGTCAAGTAGACGGCCCTTGCTGTCATGAAACGATCCAATACCGCACAGCCTTAAATTGAAAAAGACTGGTATGTTAAATTTGTAACGTTCCAGTCTTTTCCTTATTTCCAAAAAAACAGAGAAGTAATGCAAAACCCTTCCAGGAGCACAAAAATAATCGCCTCTCTCCGCAGCCAACGGAGAAAGGCGCATGAAGTCCCATGAAGGCAAATGCTCTTTAACGTGCTATCATTCCGTGCGGATCAATCACAAACTTTTTGGAAACGCCTCTGTCAAAATCCTGGTACGCTGCCGGCGCTTCATCCAGCGAAATGACCGTCGCGTTAACGGCCTTGGCGATTTGCGCCTTCCCGCTCAAGATAGACATCATCAAATCTCTATTGTATCTCATGACGGGAGTTTGGCCTGTGGCAAATGTATGGGCCTTCGCCCATCCGAGGCCGAAACGGATTTTCAGGGTGCCGATTTTGGCGTCATCGTCCACGGCGCCGGGATCTCCCGTAACATATAGACCGGGAATGCCGAGGCGGCCGCCGGCGCGGGTAATGTCCATAATCGAATTGAGAACGGTGGCGGGAGCTTCCGTATGGTTCGGACCGTGCCCATGCGCTTCGAATCCAACGCAATCGATGGCGCAATCCACCTCGGGAACGCCCAGTATTTGCTCGATTTGCTCCGCGATGTTATCGTGCTTGCTTACGTCGATCGTCTCACAGCCAAAACTGCGCGCCTGCGCAAGCCTTTGTTCATTCAAATCGCCCACAATGACAACGGCCGCTCCGAGAAGCTGGGCGGAATGGGCCGCTGCAAGCCCTACCGGTCCGGCGCCGGCGACGTAGACGGTCGCCCCCGGTTTTACGCCCGCGCTTACCGCGCCATGAAACCCGGTCGGAAATATATCGGACAGCATCGTCAAATCTTTGATTTTTTCCATCGCCTGATCTTTGTCGGGAAATTTCAGGAGCTGGAAATCCGCATACGGCACCATCACATATTCCGCCTGTCCTCCTACCCAGCCGCCCATATCCACATATCCGTATGCCGATCCGGGACGATCGGGATTGACGTTCAAACAGACGTGCGTGTTTTGTTCCTTGCAGCTCCGGCAGCGCCCGCAGGCGATGTTGAACGGCACGGAGACAAGGTCTCCTTTCTGGATAAACTCGACATCTCGCCCCACTTCGATCACTTCACCGGTAATTTCGTGCCCCAAAACAAGTCCGGCGGGGGCTGTCGTACGCCCTCTGACCATATGCTGGTCGCTTCCGCAAATATTCGTGGACACGACTTTCAGAATGACTCCGTGCTCGCATTTTCTGCCCACATTCAACGGGTTGACTCCGGGACCATCCTTCAACACGAGCTCGGGATAGTCTATCGGCTGAATTTCCACCTGTCCCGGACCTTGATACACAACCGCCCGATTTCCTGCCATCGCGATTCCTCCTCTTCTTCCATTTCATTTTTTGTATATCATTTGTATTCGTTAACAAATCAGGTTATTCCTTCCTGTCGACTCGCAAGAAAAAGGAAAATAATAACACGAACCCGCATCCGTTGTATGCAGCGAATCTCTGTTTGTCTGCTGCTTGGGGGTTTATCTCTATCGACGTAATAAGATATAATAGATAAGTTCGCTAGAATCGCGCGGCTGCGAGATTCCAACATTGATAACGGAAAGAAGAGATCGTTTTGAACAGCATGATACCTTTTTTATTGTTTTACGCGGCGATTTATATGGGCAACGCTGTATACGGAACGTTTATTCCGGTATACTTCGATTCGATCGGGGCGTCGAAAACGGAAATCGGCATTTTATTGAGCCTGGGACCGCTTATCGCGATTTTGGCCCAGCCGGTTTGGGGCGCAGTGGGGGATCGCGCCAAAACGAAAAATCGCGTTCTTTTTATCTTGCTGGCCGGAAGCGGAATCTCCATCCTGTTTTTTCCGCTCTCCGAGCATTTTTACTATTTGTTGTTCATCATCAGCGTGTTCACGTTTTTCCAAACTTCCATTTTTGCCATCAGCGACACGATTACGCTTGAACAACTCGACAAACAAAAAAAATGGACATTCGGCCCCATCCGCATGGGCGGAACGATTGGTTTCGCCGCCATGTCGCTCATCTTCGGCTTTATCGCGAAAGTGCATATCCACTTGATTTTTCCGGTATACGCCTTGATTATGCTCGTTTCGATCATCCTGTTTCTGCGGTTTCCGAAAGTGGCGGGTTACCAGTCGATCGGCAGAAAAATGCATGTGTGGGTCCTGTTTAAAAACCGGAAGCTGATGATTTACATGGCCGTCAACTTTATTCTACAAGCGACGCTGGGCTATTATTACACATTTTTTCCGGTTTATTTCAAAGAAATGGGGGGCAACCATGTACTTCTCGGCTGGTCGATGGTGATCTCGTCGTTAAGCGAGATTCCGTTTCTGCTTTATGCCGATAAAATATTCAAACGCGTAAAAATTTCTTATGTTTTGTTGGGAACCGGTATCGCCAGCACGGCCAGATGGCTGCTGTTCTACCTCATCACGAGCCCTTATTACGCGCTTCCGGTTCAGCTGCTGCACGGGCTCATGTTCATCGTCCTGTCGGTAACGCTTGCGACGTATATTAACAGAGAGGTGCCGAAAGAGCTGAAAGCGAGCGGACAAACGTTACTCGGCCTGTTAAGTCTCGGTGCCGCGAGGATTGTCGGAAGTTTCTTGGGCGGGGTGGCCAGCGATTGGATCGGCATGCGCAGCGTGTTTTTGATCTGTGCCGTTGTCGCGTTATTATGCGTCGTCATTTTCGGTTATGCCGTTATTCGCGAGGAACGCAAAATCCGCTCGGTTCCTTAACGGCCGGCATGCAAAATCCCCCGTTCCCGATACGGGAACGGGGGATTTGCGTCTGAAGCGTGTGAAGCCTCAGGTCATCCCTTAGAAGGCTCTATGTTCATTTATCATCGGAGCGTGTTCAATGGACCGTTGTCTCTTTTGCTTCCGCATCTTCTTCGGTTCGAGGCAGCGCATAGGCGACGATCCGGTTGATGCGCAAATGTTCCACTTCCGTTATTTCAAACACGATGTCTTTATACGTGACTTTCCGTCCCGCTTTCGGAGTTTCGTTCAGCTGGCTGTAAATCCAGCCGCCGAGCGTGTCCACTTCGTCGTCTTCTATATCGATTTTGAACAGCTCATTCACTTTCTCGATAAGGATTCTGGCGTCCAGCGAAGTACGGTCTTCCAAAATTTCGACTTCGGGACGTTCCGGATTCAGTTCGTCCTGAATATCTCCGACAATTTCTTCGAGAATGTCCTCCAGCGTGATCAAGCCTGCGGTTCCGCCGTATTCGTCCATGACGACGACCATCTGTACTTTGCTTTGCTGCATGACGCGAAGCACTTGGCTCACTTCCATCGATTCCGGCACAATCGGAACCGGTCGGACTAATGATTTCAGGTCGATATTTGTATTTTGCGATAGCGCGGCATTATACATATCGGTCACGTGCACAATTCCGATGATGTGATCCTTGTCCTCCTTGGCGACAGGATACCGGGAATGCCGTCTTTTCACGACGATGTCCAGATTTTCTTCAAAGGTCAGGTCCGTATAGACACAATCCATCATCGTGCGGGGGATCATGACTTCGCGGGCGACTCTTTCGGAAAAATTAAAAATGTTTTCGACCAGCGCCAGCTCGTTTTCGTCAATGTGACCGCGCTTCTGGCTTTCTTTCATCAGAATGCGGATTTCCTCTTCCGTATGGCCGGCTTCATGTTCGCCTGCAGGCTGAATGCCGATCCAGCGCAGCATCATATTCGCGGCGCCGTTCAAAAGCCAGATCAACGGATACGTCAATTTGTAAAACAGCATTAACGGGCCGCTTAACCATAACGATGCGCCCTCAGCCTTGAATATCGCAATCGACTTGGGAGCCAGCTCCCCTAACACGATATGCATAAATGTAATGATTCCGAACGCAATGCCGAACGAGACCGGTGCAACCAGATAAGCCGGCGCTTTCAACGACTGAAGAATCGGCTCCACAATCAAATGCGCAATCGCCGGTTCGCCAATCCAACCCAATCCAAGGGAAGCCAAGGTTATCCCCAACTGGCACGCCGACAAATAGGCGTCCAGGCGCGAAGTCACGTGCTGGGCGATTTTGGCCCTTTTATTTCCTTCGGCCACCAGTTCGGCGAGACGCGTTCCCCTGACCTTGACCAAAGCAAATTCAGATGCGACGAAAAATCCGTTCAGCAGTACGAGAAAGATCACTAACATTAAATTGAGCGCAATCCATAAACCGTCTTCCAAACGTTATCCTCTCCTGAACAGGTTCGGATGTTCACCTCCGGTAAAATTGTCTCTCGCTGGAACTGTTCGCGACGTGCAGCCGGTTCAAGCATCAACTTTCCATCCGCATCACCCCAATTAAGCATAATTATAGA
>JAWLCZ010000033.1:8217-19353 GCA_041686835.1 Paenibacillaceae bacterium
AGAGGAGATTGAACATGCGGTCAAAGTTACCAGTCAGCCGCATGAAGCGAACAGAAAAACGTGTAGGGTGCGTCACAGGGCAACACCGGGCGGGCGCATTACCGATGAACAGTATAACGGTTTGCTTTGCTCCAGCGCCGGATCGCCTCGAGTTCTTCCGCCGTCAGAGGAGGCAAGTTGCCCGCCCCCGCATTGTGCTTCAGCTGTTCGATCGAACTGGCGCCGGGTATGACGGTTGCGACGGCAGAGGCTGCCAACGGGTAGCGCAAAGCGATCTGCGCCAAGCTGCGCGTTTCATCGGCAAGCGACGATAATTTCCCGACGAGATCGAGCAGTTCTTCTCTGGTATAGTCCAAAAATCCGTTTATCGCTTTTTCCTCCGCCTTATCCGATAAAATGCCTTTCGCCACAGGTCCGCGGGCAATTATGCTGACGCCGCGGCCGTCCAACAAACCGGTGATTTCCTCTTCGGGCCGGCGGTCCAATATGCTGTATTGGCACATCACGCTTACGATCGAAGAGCGCTTCAAGTATTCGCGAATGACGTTGGGACGTATCGATGAAATGCCGTAGTAACGAATCCACCCTTCCTTCTTCAACTCCTCAAACGCCTCGATCGTTTCGTCTATCGGATCGTCGATCGTTCCGCCATGCAGCTGGTAAAGGTCGATATAATCGGTTTGAAGCCGCCGGAGGCTGGAATGAACCGCTTGTTTGATGTACGCTTTGGACGGATCCCAGATCCATCCTTCTTTTCCGGGCACCCTGCGGTTTCCTACCTTCGTGGCCAGGATGACGTCCGAACGACGGTTTTTAATCGCCTTGCCTACAATTTCTTCGTTCCTGCCATTATCGTACAAGTCGGCCGTATCCAAGAAATTAATGCCTTGATCCAAAGCTTCGTGCAATATGGAGATCGCTTTCCGCTCGTCGGTGCCAAGCGACATGCACCCGAAGCCGATTTCACTCACATATAAATCGGAATGGCCCAGCCGTCGTTTGTTCATCATGTCTCACCTTCTATCCTTCATCTTGGTTTATAACGTTGTTCTCCATCGTTTCTCCGCCGCCGCCAATCCGATACACTCCGTCTATGTTTCCATGGCAAAACAGCCGTTCGTATTCCGGATCCTGTCCGTCCACAAACTGTTTAAAGAATGCGGTTGGTTTACAATCGAATGCAGACGGGCCGCGTCGTTTTCGGCAAACAGCAGCGGAACATCGCTGAAAGTCATATGATGGGCGCCGGCCAATTTAACAAATGACTTGTAACCTTTGACATATTCATAGGCAAACAGCTGTCCTTTGATATACTCTTCCGCGATCGTTAAGTTCATACCCGCATTTTTCAACTCTTCATAAGTCGATGCTTCCTGACGAACCGCCAGGACGGGCGTTTCCAACGGATCCGCAACCGAACACAGGGGCTTGACGAGATGGAAACTCGGGTCCAGCAATATTCCCGCCCTTACCCGTACATCGCCTGCCATCGTTCGGAATACGGCGGCTCCCCCGAGAGAATGGCCGATCGCTGCGATTTTCCGCAAATTCATACTTCTTTGGAGCGTCTCATCGTTTTCGTTCAACTCCGGCAGTATGTTCAGCACAGAGGCGATATCCTTTGTGCGGACATCCAGCAGCGTTTGCCATCCCACAAAATCCGTCCCTTCCAGTTCCCCCAGTTCTCTCTTCTGCGGAATGAACTCGCCGTCGGGAAAAATAGTGAATATCGATTCATACGCCGCTCCGACTGTAATGACGATAAAACCGTTCCGGACATAATGCGCAATGTTAAACAGATACATGTCCCGGTCGACGCCGAATGCGGGGCTGTAAACGATGACCGGATAACCCGAGCCGGCACGAATCATGCGGGCGTTGCGATAAACGTCCGTTTTCAATTGACGGAGGTGCGCTTCGTTCATCCCCATCGCTTTCAACACATTTACGCTTTATCCGCACAAGGATGGAATAAATCGGCATATTCCGGCTCGCGGTCCATTCCTTCCGCTTCATCGGACGGATAAAACACGCTTATGACGATGCGCCTGGTTTTATTTTCCCCGCTGAACGGCTCACGCCGGGTACTGTCGGTGATAACTCTCACCGTTTTTCCGATGATCATGTACTTAAGCTCCTTTCCTAAAACAAACCCGCTCCCCATTTCCTTTTGGCATTTATCTATCTGTGGTATACTCTTGTTGAACTCGTTACTGGAAACGGAAACTGCCTTTCGGCAAGGCCAGCCGCTCAATTAACGAATGAACGCTTTAAACGCAAAGTCAGGTGATCGAAATGAGACGCGGACGCTTCGCCCCCACTCCTTCCGGACAACTGCACATCGGCAACGCCCGGACCGCGCTGCTCGCTTGGCTGCAGATGCGCCAAGCCGGAGGGCGTTTTGTGCTCCGAATGGAGGACATCGACAAACCTCGCAGCCGTCCGGAGCTTGCCGCCGGCATACTGGACGATCTCCGCTGGCTCGGGATCGATTGGGATGAAGGCCCTGACGTGGGCGGCCCTTTCGGACCGTACGTTCAGAGCGCCAGAACAGAGCTGTATGAAGAAGCATTGCACCGTCTGGAGCAATCCGGCTGGCTGTACCCGTGCTACTGCAGCCGCGCCGAATTGGCGGCGATTGCCAGCGCGCCTCATGGATTGGCTTCGGAAGGCCCCGTTTACCCGGGAAACTGCCGGAGGTTGTCGCCCGCCGAACGCAGGGAGAAGGAGGCGGTCAAGACCCCGTCCCTTCGTTTTGCCATGCCGAATCGACCGGTAAGTTTCCACGATTTGGCGGCCGGTCCGCAGAACTTTCCGCCCGGCGCCGGAGGCGACTTTGTCGTCAAACGCGCGGACGGCATCATCGGATACCAGCTTGCGGTAGTCGTCGATGATGCCGCCATGCAAATCACCGATGTGCTGCGCGGCGCGGATCTGCTTGATTCCACTCCCCGCCAAATCTTGTTATTTGAAGCGCTCGAACGGAACGTTCCGCGGTTCACTCACGTCCCGCTTTTGCTTGGCCCGGACGGGCGCAGGCTTTCCAAACGGCACGGCTCGGTAACGATTGCCGGTATCCGGGCCGCCGGCGCCGCACCCGAACGGGTGGTGGGCTGCCTTGCTTATTTGAGCGGGTTCATTGACCGTCCCGAACCGCTGCGAGCCTACGATTTGGTCGAGCTGTTCGATCTGGACAAAATCCCGCGCCAACCGGTTATCGTATCGGAATCGGTCATCCGGATGCTTTCGGACCGTTAGACCGGTTACATTACATGTGCTGTACGACGAACCCGGTAACCTTCCGTATATACTGCTGCGGATCGAATTCGTAGGAACCGACGTGCTGCGCTCCCGGTGTTATCCATAGCTGCGTCTTGCCGGAGCCGGACGCCTCGTACAGCTGTTTGCTGTTTTCGGACGAAATCTTCGGATCCCCTTCTTCATGAATGAGCAGAACCGGGCGATCCCGCAATTGGCGGATCGCTTCAATGGGCTTCACTTTACCCGGATCGATGCCGGTCAACAGCGGAATTTCCCACATGATTAGCGGCGTGAACGGAAAGTCGGGCAAGCCGCTCCAAATGGATAAATTGTCCTGCAAATAGGCCTCAAGATCGGCAAACGGGGAATCGGCGACGACGAATTTGACCCGGGCATCGTCCGGCGCGGCCATTAATGCGGCTGCCGCTCCCATCGAAAAGCCAATCAAGCCGATTTCCTCGTACCCCGCCGATCCGGCATAATCGATCGCCGACAGCAGATCTTCTTTTTCCAGCTGTCCCACGCTCGTTACGCTTTTTTCCGATTCCCCGGAATTGTGGAAATCGAAAAGCAGCGAAGAGATTCCCTGGTCGTACAGCGCTTTAGCCGTAGGCAGCGCAGGCTTGTTCATCGAACGGTTGTCCGCATACCCGTGGGCGAAAATAACGATTCGTTTTTTATCTTCTGCCGGAATGATCCAGCCCTTTAACAACAATTGATCGAATCGGCTGCGGAATTCGATATCCTGCTTAGGAAGCCCATATTGTTCCGGCACCGTGGCAATCGCCTCCCGTTCAGGATGCGAAACCTGCCAACCAACGTATCCCGCGACAGCCGGGATGGCCAAAACGGGCACTATGAAGAGCGCCAATATTGCGGTCATGATCGCGCGAGCCTTTTTTCTCGTCTTGCGGATCACGACTACCGGCCCGACAGAATCCATGCACTTCTCTCCTCCTTTCTTCCCGATTCATGAAAACGAGCGTGATGCGCACATTTCACATGGCAAAAACGGGCGCGCCGGTGTATACTAGTAAAATGACATTCGGCTCATATGCTTGCCAGAGGTGTACTCGTGCACGATAAATACCGGCTTCTGAGACATAATATTCGAAACAATTTATACAACGGCATCGCCTGGTCCATCGGCTACAACTTCGTCATGCCGTTTGTCGGCGTGCTGGCGGCCCAAATGGGGGCTGTCAATTCCCATTATGCGCTACTGTCGTCCGTCCCGGCGCTCATGACGATTATCGCCACGCTGCCGGCATCGATGATCATCGAGAAATTCAGACAGCAGCGAAAAATATTAACCGGTCTGCTGCTGTTCAGCCGCCTGTGCTACTTGTTTATGGCGTTATTGCCCCTTATTCATTTCAACCAAATTCATTCTCTCATTTTTTTAGTAGGCGTATATACGGCTGTATCGTCTATCATCGGTGTCGCTTGGCAATCGATGATGGGCGAACTGATTCCGGCAAACTACCGGAACCGCGTTTTTGCCCAGCGCAACTTTTGGAGCAGCCTTTCCGGAATGATCGTCGCATTGTTCGCCGGATGGGCGATCGACAGCGTTCCGTACCCGTACGGCTATCAGATCGCGTTTTCACTCGGCTTCATCGCAAGCTTGTTTGAAACCTGGTATTTTTGGCGTTTGCGAAAACCGGAGGACACGACGGCTTCGTCCGTTGCGGCAAACGAATCGTCAAGCGCCCCCGCCAAGCCCGCGGGCCGTTTTTCGTTGAAACAGAACGCGCTGTCCATCCTTTCGCAGTACCGGATGGAAAACAGCCGTCCGTTCTATTTGTTTTGCGTCAGCGCGGTCGTCTATATTTTTTCCTGGCAGGCGGCATGGCCCATTTATTTGAAAGTAAAAGTCGATGTGCTCCACGCCTCGAATATGATGATGAGCTGGGACGCGGTCGCCGGCTCCATAGGTTCTCTGCTTGGATTCGGACCTTGGGCGCGTTTTTCGGATCGCAAGGGCAACGGACTGACCGTTTTTCTCTCGGCATTGCTGCTCGCTTTGACGCCGCTGTTGTGGATTCACGCGCCTTCGATGGCCTGGGTTATCGCGTACGACTTCATCGGAGGTTTTGTGACGGCAGGCTTTACGCAATCGACCTTCAACCGGCTGTTGGAGATTGTCGCTTCCGAGTCGCGCCAGCAAGCCATTGCCATTTATACGACACTTTCGCAGGTGTCCGCTATTTTTGCCCCAATCGCGGGGATGAAAATTTACGAGAGTCTGTCTTATCCGGTGACGATGAGCCTCATGAGCGGGCTTCGCATCTTCGGCGCGTTCTGCTTTCTTGTCATCGTATCCCGACGGTTCGTCTCACCATTCGACAATCGCCTTAATTACCCCTGATTCGGGGCGAAGCCACTTTTCAAATTCGCCGACCATTTGTTCAAAACCGACACGGTGGGTGATGTATGCCGACGTATCGATATCGTTGTTTTTTATGGCATCCATGACATTCTCCATATCTTCGCGAGTGGCGTTGCGGCTTCCCATCAACGTCAGTTCTTTCTTGTGAAAATCGGGGTCGGAGAACGTAATATCCGCTTTGACGAGCCCTACGAAAACGAGTTTTCCCCCGTGCGCCGCGAACTGAAAAGAATCGCCCATCGATTGCGCGTTTCCGGTGGCGTCGAAAACTACGGTGGGCAAATCACCGTTGGTCATTTCGTACAATGCGGCCAACGGATTGCTCCGCGCGTCTACGGTATATGGGATGCCCGCCCAATTCCGGCAAAACGCCAAACGATCCTCATTCACGTCCATCGCGATGACTTTGGCGCCGCTCCTCGCGGCAAACGCCATCACTCCCAGGCCTATCGGTCCGGCCCCGATGACGAGGGCAAATTCGTCCTGCCGCAAACCGGATCGTCTTACCGCATGCGCCCCGATGCTGAGCGGCTCCAAAAGGGCGGACTGGTCGAGAGAAATGCCTTCCGTCTTCAAAACATGGTCGAAAGGAACGGAGATCATTTCGCGCATT
Organism: Paenibacillaceae bacterium; assembly: GCA_041686835.1. Classification (GTDB taxonomy): domain Bacteria; phylum Bacillota; class Bacilli; order Paenibacillales; family JAWLCZ01; genus JAWLCZ01. The sequence goes on from JAWLCZ010000033.1 coordinate 14,484, forward strand.
CCGCCGTCGATATGTACCCCGAGCACCTGCAAATTCGTGCAGCAGTTCGTTTTGCCGTTGCGGCACGCAATGCACGTTCCGCATTCCATATATGGAATTACGGCCACCTGATCGCCCGCCTGGAGGCCGTACGGGTTGCCGCCGATCCGTACAATTTCGCCGGACAATTCATGCCCCAGCACTCTCGGATAAGTAAAATACGGCTGGTTGCCTCTGTACGCATGCAAATCCGTGCCGCACACCCCGACGCGGCGAATGCGCACAAGCGCTTCCCCTTCCTGCAACGAAGGCGATTCGGCTTCTTTCAGGATCAATCGATGCGGCTGTTCGCAGACGATGCATTTCATCCTCCCCATCCCCGCTCCTTTCCAGTCGATAGTTATGGTGCTTCGCTCATCATTCCCTCCACATGCGCGCATACCGTCTCATAGAAGCCGGGCAAATGCAGCAACGATTTCCCCCATAGCGGTTCATTGCCTACAATCCGCTTCACCGCTTCCGCCAAGGAGATTTCTTTCCGATCGAAACGGGACCACAGTCCGGAAAAAAACTCCAGTGCGCCGGCTTCGTCTTGTACGGTATATTCGCTCCCGTCGAAACGCGTTCCTGCGTAGTCCATCCCGCTTTTGCGTACTTGATAGAACCGGATGAGCGCGGCGAACGCGTAAACGATGCGTTCCGGCAATTTGCCGTGCGTTTCGAAGTAAGCTTCGAGTGTCGGCAAAACCCTCGCTCTGCACTTCGATATGCTGTTCAAGGAAATGTCCGCCAGACGATGGTGCAGGTACGGATTTAAAAACCGTTCGATCACGCTGCCCGCATAATCGAGCAGTTCTTCGCGGGCGTACGGCAGCGTCGGCACAATTTCCAGTTTCATCGCCTCGCGGATGAACGTCCCGAATAACGGATGCTCCATGACTTCCTTGACTTCGCTCAAGCCGTGCAACATGCAAAGCGGAGCCATCAAAGTGTGGGCTCCGTTCAATATCCGGACTTTGCGGAGCTGAAACGGCGTCAAATCATCGACCCAACGGACATGCAGCCCCGCTTTTTGCAAAGGAAGCAAGTCGTCCATCGCCTGCTCCGCCTCGATGGCCCAAAGATAGTACGGTTCCGCCGCGATGAGCAGATGATCCTCGTACCCCATCCGCAAGAAGAACGCTTCCGCTTCGGAAACAGAACAACCGGTAACGATACGATCGACCAATGTGTTAAGAAAGCGGTTGTGCCGATCGACCCAACGGATAAACCGATCGGGCAGTTTCCATTCCGCACTGTACTGCATTACTCGCTCTTTCAGGACATCTCCGTTTCGTTCCACCAGTTCACAGGGAAGCATAATCAGCCCTTTATCCGGGTCGCCGTCAAAATGCCGGAAACGCGCATACAGCAGTAAGGCAAGCTTGCCCGGGAACGAATGGACCGGCTTCCCTTCCTCGTAAGCTTCCGGTTGATAAGCAAGGCCCGCTTCCGTTGTGTTCGATATGACGAATTGCAGCGTAGGCCATGCAGCCATCCGGATAAAACCGTCCCAATCGGCGTACGGATCGACGATGTCCGAAAATACGGATACGATTTCCCGGCGGTCAACGGTTTCGCCGTGAAATATGCCGCGTGTCATTAACGTATACAAGCCGTCCTGCCGCTTCAATCGCCCGATATTCGTTCTGCCGGAAGGCCGGGGCTGAGTCAAGGCGATCGTTCCATCGTACCATTTTTGTTTGCGCAACTCATGAATCATCCAATCGGCGAAGCCGCGCAAAAAACGCCCTTCACCAATTTGCAGAACGGTTACCGGACTCTTTTTCATTTGATCATACAGACGCTTTTCCTCCGCATTCAAAATAAAGCGGTTCAACGGAGGAACGGTTTGGGACGGCTCCATAGGCAACTTCCCCTTTTTCTCGTCATTCCGGCCGAAGCGTTGAATAAAAGATGAAAAAAATGCCACAATAAATAACAAATACCAATACCAATACCAATACCATAAAAGGAAAAGAGGCCAAATATGTTATCGAGAATCGCGTTAGTCTTGGTGATCATCGGGGCGATAAATTGGTTGCTGGTCGGTTTGTTCCAATGGGATCTGGTGACCGCATTGTTCGGCGGCGAGTCGATTCGCCCCTCCTCTTGGTTCAGCAGAATCATTTACGCCATTATCGGCCTGGCAGGAATATACTGTATCTCGTTACTGTTCCGAAACGAAGCCGAAGCCAAATAAATACGGCTAAACAGACATTCGGATTCCGGGTATTCGCAGACCGGCGTTCGAATGTTTTTTTCGTTCAAACTTCATTGTAAATGATGAGTGCAGCGATTGTAAACGCTTTATATGGCGCATAACGGTTCCATTCGAGAACGGCGGGACGGTTTAACGGATAAAAATAGCCAACTGCTCTGAAGCAATTGGCTATTATTTCCTTTATATTTTTTTCAATTGTTCCAGTTCCAGCGTAACGGTTTCAATCATACTGACGAAAGAAGTCAGCTCCTGCGAACTGGCCGCCTGATTTCTCGCATAGACCGTCGTTTGTTCCGATTCCCGCTGAATTTGCTGCAGCAGATTCGTGATGCTGATCAATTTATCTTCTATTTTCGTTAACGCATCCTGGGAATGCGAAGCCAGTTTGCGCACTTCGTTGGCGACGACTTCGAATCCTCTGCCATGTTCTCCCGCACGCGCCGCTTCTATGGCGGCGTTCAGGCCGAGCAGTTGGGTTTGCTCGGATATTTCCTTCATCAGGCTGCCCATCTGGTGAATATCTTGCACTTCTTTGTTCAATTCGTGAATCATCCGGTTCGATTTCTCCTGCGATTCGGCCGTCTTTGACGCCGAATCGGCTACGGACTGGCTGTTGGAGCTTAGCTCCACCATCATCGATGCAAGCTCCTGAATCGCCTTGCTGACTCCATGCAACAGCTGCTGCTGTTCCTCCACCAGCTGTTCCACTTTCGCTTTTTCATCCCGCTCGTACGCTTCCAGCACAAGCTGGGAGTCAAAATTGAACATTTTGGTGACGGCATGAATGATCTGCATCCATTGATCGGGAGACACTCGTTTCAAATGCGATGCGGCAATGTCAAGATAATTCAAATAAGTGCCCAAATACCAATTTGACGTCAGGCCGATGCGCGAGTGCACCTTTCCGACATATAACCTTTTTTCGATATATTCATCGTCAATCACACCGGACGTTAATGAAAGAAAATACCACTTTTGCGTTTCTTTCAAACGTTCCAAAGTGCTGTATTTTTCAATAAGCGCTTGCAGTTCGGGTATCTTGGTTATTTGCTCGTACAATTCGTTCACAACAGCGTCCGCAATTTGTTCGAATTCGGATTGTTTGCTTTGCAAAAGCGATAGATCTTCAACGGTGATTCCTATGTATTCGATTTGCTTCTGTCTTTCGTAATTTACCTTGATAGTGCATTCTTGGCTCGTTTGTGCTTGAATCATTCGTCGTCTCAACTCCATTTTTTGTCAAAGTTTTATTAGAGTATTCGACAACGATTTACAAATTCCTTCATTTTCCGTAGAAGCTTCCTCATAAAATAAAAAAAAGCTTCTTTCGAAGCCTTTGGATGACGCGGGTTCGCCCCTGCATTCATTCCGAACGCGCATGCGGTTTGACGCCGATGATGACCCCAAATCCGAAAAATTCTTTATAGGTGTCAAAAAACTCGTCGTGCTTCAAAGCCACACTCCATACTTGCGGATCGGCAAAAATATCCGCATCCGTTTCCTGCAGTTCATCCGGGTATTTGAACTGCAATTCCCACAAATTTTCCGGAAGAGCGGACGAGTTCCAAATCCGTGCCTGTTCAAAACCGCATTTTTCAAGCAAGGCGACCCATTCTTCGGCCGACCGCAGCTTCGGAATGCCGAAAAATTCGCCAAATTCCCTGCCGACCTCGGGATGTAATTGCCGGACGGCAATCATCTCGCGATCATATAGCGTCCCTCCCGGTTTCATCACACGGCAATATTCCCGCAGCGCTTCTTCGCCATCCGTAAAGTTCGTGACGGACTCCGCCATGACGATGTCAAATTCATGATCGGGAAACGGAAGTTCGCGCACATCCGACTGAATGAACCGGACGGAAAGACCTTCCTTGTCCGCGCGATTTTTCGCCTTTTTGATCATATCGGGATGAATGTCGACGGCGGTGACTTCAGCGCCTTGTTTGGCCAGATGGCATGACGTTCTCCCCGTACCGCAGCCTACTTCCAATACACGGCTCCCTGCCGGTATCGGAAAATGGGCCAACTGGTCCAATGTGGCCGCAAATCCCCCGGGATGCGCGCTGCCTACGCCGAACCGGGCTAACATATCCATATATTTCATTTTTTCACTTCCTCCAAGAAGTTTCGTTGATAAGTGTATTCCGGATCCGCATCCTTCCTTGGATCGCATCCGGATCATGCGTTATGGACCGATGACCCTTCGGATAGCATTCGAAGGGCGCTTGATGCCGCGCCCTTCCATGGGATGCTTAAATAATAAAGCCAGAACGTACAACGATAACGAGCAGAATGAAAAGCACCAGAACAATTCCTATCACAGTGAACCCGGCAAAAACACTCATCGACGTCACCCCTTTCCGAAGAGTCACTAATTATGATATTTTCTTCTCCGCATCTTGCTTGGATGATTGCGCAGTTTATTCAAAATCGCTTGCCCATTTTTTTCGGTAACCGCACATTTTTCAATTCCTCTGCGATTGTCCAATCAACTTCGGGATTCATTTAATACGATGTATAGTACCTCTTAGAAAGGAGGGGGAGATATGAGCTTTTTTGGCGGATTCACAGTTATCGGTATCGTACTCGTTCTGTTTATTCTTATGGTGATCATACTCGTTCCCACTG
>JAWLCZ010000033.1:19363-26630 GCA_041686835.1 Paenibacillaceae bacterium
GGCATCATCTAACAAGAAAAGGCCAGAGCTCGCTCTGGCCTTCTTTCTGTCCGTCGGACTACACTTGTCCGGGAAACAGCGCGTCGCAGACAGCCAACGAATTGCCGTCCGGGTCAAAAAAACCGGAAGCGCCGTTGATCGCAACGCCGCCTGCCCGAAGCCCTTCCAGAAAAGAGCCGACGTCGCGTACGTAAAAATCGAACACACTGTGCGTAATCCCCGTTTTCGTATTGACGAATACGATGCGCTGCGGATCGTCGTTTTGCACAAGATAAACACACGGGACGCCGATTCGGTCGCCGCCGGACAAGTACATCATCGCCGTCTCCGCTTCGTTGCGAATATCCCCGAACAGCTTTAACCCGAGGATGCGGCTGTACCAATTTACGGCCTGCTTCAAATTCGCAACCGGGATCTCAATGCTGGCAATGCGGGATATATACTGATGGCCACCCGTTTTTCCAACGATGCGATGATCGGAAGAGGCACCTGCGGTCTGTCCATCCAATACGACATTGCAAACCCCAAGCGAATTGCCGTCCGGATCGCGGAAACCGAATCCTTGCCGGTTCGGCTCGCTGTCGAAATCAACCTCGTTCACATCCGCCCCGTTGTCGCGCAAAAAACGATAGTATCCGCGCAGATCGTGCGTATAAAAATCGATGATGCTCTGCACATAGCCGTGCCGCGTATTGCGGAACTCGAGCCTGTTCGCATCCTTCGTCTCGACGAGGTACAGCGAGGGGATGCCGACGCCGCCCGCACCGCCGCGCAGAAACAGCATCGCCGAGCCGTCTCCGTGACCCGCCGGCGCTTTGGCGCCAATCATTTTTTCGTACCATGCCACCGCGCGGCGCAGATCGGATACCGGAATTTCAATAGCGGCGATGCGCGGGACAAGCTGACGCATGACGCTCTCTTCAAACCGTTCGTCGAGCCGCGACGATTTTTTCGTTTCTTCCATCATGTAGAGCAATCCTTTCTTCAGATGATGTTTCGCCCTCCGGAGCCGGCTCTCCACCGCCGCTTCGCTCATGTCCAGCATGCGGCTGATTTCTTTCATGGTCAGATCGCCGAAAAAGTACAGCGTCACGATTTGCCTGCTGGCTTCGTCCAGTCTCCCGAGCGCCCGCCGCACCTGCCGCCGAACGTCGTTCCGATCGATGCGCGCCTCGAGCGGTTCGGCGTCCGGAATATCCGGAAAGTCCGAGAGCGGGGACAGATTGCCGCGGCCGCGGACCGCATTCAGACTGAGCCGCTTCACTATCGCGTACAACCAGCTTCCGAGCCGTTCGGGCCGCTTCAGCGTGTGCAGGCTGCGATACGCCTTAATAAACGTCTCCTGGGCAATGTCCTGAGCGAGATGAAAATCGCCGGTGATCTGATGGGCGACAAAATAAAACATTCGCATACTTGTTCACGATGCTGGCGAAGGCGTCCCAATCGCCGTCAAGCGCCTTTCTCACCCATTCGGTTTCGATCGTCACGCAGATTTTCCCCCTTTCACTGAAATAGACACCGCGCCAGGCCGAAATCCGTCATGATTTTACCGGAACAAAGACTTTGACGATCGTATCTTTCTCGATGTCAGTCCCGTCAACCGGATGGTACTCGGCAAACCACTGCCTTTCTTCGTCCAGCCGGTAGTTGCCGTTGGCCGCGATCCAGCGGTACATCCTCTCCAACACGCCGGTCAGCATCCCGTATGTACCCGTCACCACGCAAGCGTATCGTCCTCCCCCGATCGTTTTTTGCCTCACTCCGTGATCAAGCCTCAACGGATCCCCTTGCCTCAAGCTGATTCCATTTTCCCACCATTCGTCATCGCTTCCGTGATTTCCATAACTGTATGACATATAGTAAACAGCGTCGCTCCAATCGCGCGCATCTTTCATGCGTTCGAACCAGGCGATGAAACTTCGTTCCGCTTTCGCCTGCGCCCTTTCTCCGTACCCTCTGCTGTAAGCCGCATGCCGCGCTTCCACATCCACGATTTCGATCGTTTCGGACTGCGTTTTTCTTTCGATCGGAAGATAGAGATTCATGCGCGCGATCTTTCCGTTCGCTTCGATGAACTCCTCCACATACTGATGCGTCCCCCTGGTGAATGTGCTTTTCGGCAGCCATTCGGACAATAGCCGGTCCCATGCGGCTACGATCACTTCCGCGCTCGTTGCCGGAGTTTTACAGACGGCATAGAGTCCTCCCTCAAACGAGCCGGCTTCCAGTATGGAATCCGTTATGGCGAAATCCCGGTCGACAGGCATCATGATCACGTATCCGTAACGAACGGTTCCATTCCCGGAAGGCGGGTCGAAATTGTATCCAAAATATCGCGCCCTGCTGTGGCGATTTAAACCGAACCGGCGGATACGCTCATAAAAGGTTTGGAACGCCTCCGTTTCGATCCCGTCCGGCTGGGATGCGATGTGACGGTAGGACAAGACGGTCGTTGGCCAAAGCCTGACGACTTTGACGTCCGGATATTTTTCGGACTGCTCTTTGTCTTCCATATAGACCACATTTTCGAAAAGCCGGATGTGTTCAAAGCTGAAGTAGATTTCCGATCTTCGATACATGGCGGGAGTCATGCCCACGATTTTCTTAAATGTTTTGGCGAACGAATGGTACGTCTCGAAACCGCTGTCCCATGCGATGTCGGCAATTGGGCGGGCCGAGTTTTTTAATTGGCATGCCGCCACACTGACCCTTCGCTTGCGGATATAATCTTTAATCGGATGCCCCGTCAGCGCATAGAAAAGTCTGTACAAATGCGGAAGCGAAAGGTGCGCTTCGTTTGCAATCGCTGCCAATTCCAACGGCTCGTGCAGATGCTCTTCGATATAATCGATTGCCTTTTGAACGGATTGCGGATAGTTCATGGCGTCCTCTCTCGGTATGTAATGGTTGAACTTATTATAGCAAAAAGAAGGCGTATCGATATGTCCGTTTATATCAGGTTTTCCCGAATTTGAGGGCACATTGGCTATTGCCTCTTGCGTGATCGTGTTGACAAGCTTATTCTAACTGAAAAAGGTCGGTAAAAGCTAAAATCATGTCAGCTTACGCTAAATACTTCCATTATTGTACGTAATACAATAAAGGCGAAACGATTGATTATCCGAGGAGGTAATGAAGTGGCAACAAATATCGAGGATGCGGACAAAAGAGCGCCAAGCAAGTCGTTCGAAGACGCCACGGCTCTGCTGTCGGACCCGGCGGCACTGCGCCTGAAAGCGCAAACCAACGGTTACCTGTTTTTTAAGGGACTCCTGCCCAAGCAAAAAGTGCTTTCCTTGAGAACAGACATTTTGGGCATTCTGCAGCGCCGCGGATGGTTGGATTCATCACAGCCGCTGACGGAAGGAATAGCCGATTTGGACGCGGTGAACGGGCTGAGTTCGGAAGAAACGAACTGGAACGGTGTAGGGGTGCCGATGGACGTCTATCGCGAGGTACAGAAGCTGGAATCGTTTCACGCGCTTGCGCACGAGCCTCGGCTGCTGCAAATGTACGAAACGTTATTCGGGCGCAAGCCGTTCCCCCATCCGCGCAACATCGGACGTATAATGCTCCCCCACTCCGGATTGAACGTAACGCCGGCGCATCAAGATTTTCTGCATATTCAAGGCGCGGAGGAAACATGGACATGCTGGGCGCCGCTGGGCGATTGCCCTCAACAACTTGGAGGGTTGATGATACTCGAAGGCAGCCATCGTGCGGGTCTGCTTGGCGTGACGCAGGCTCCAGGGGCCGGCGGACTGGAATCCATCTTGTGCGGGCTCGGCTACGAATGGGTTGCCGGCGACTACGAGACGGGGGATGTCGTTACTTTCCACAGCCACACCGTGCACAAAGCGCAGCCTAACGCAACGAGAAACCGGGTTCGGCTTTCCTGCGATTTTCGCTATCAACCGATCGATCAGCCGATTGAGGAAAGATCGCTTCTCCCCCATGGCCCATACGACTGGAATGACCTGTACGAGGGGTGGCACCGCGAAGATTTGAAATATTACTGGAAAACCTTTCAACTGGCACGCTCGCCATGGGACGAATCGATCCGCTGGCAAAAAGATAAAATATGCTAGTTTACTTTCCCGCTTCACCCTGCGATGCCTGAATGTGCCTTAAGAACATTCGGGCCTCGCGGCCATCTATATCATCCTGCGCAAACTTCGGTAATCGGTTGGTGTGTATCCCGTCTTTGTTTTGAACCGCCGCGAAAAATAATGCACCGTACCGATATGCAGTCGTTCCGCAATTTCCGTCACGGACATATCCGTAAACGCAAGCCATTCTTTTGCTCTATCGATTTTCAGCTGCATATGGTATTCATGCGGAGACAAGCCGAACTGCTCGCGGAAATTTCGGGCGATGTAATCTTCATTATACCTCGTCCACTCTTTTAACCAAGCTCTCGAGTAAGGGAGCTCGGCACGCATTTCGAGCTGCGCTTTCACATACATTACCGATTGGTCTTGACGGGGAGGACGCGGCATTATTGAAACGGAGTGCTGTTGAAGTTCAATAAGAAACTCGATAACGAGCGCTCTGTTCAAGAGCGGCGATACCGCATCCGCTTTGCTGTACTGCCGGACGATTCTATTAAATAACGTTTGCACCCCCGATGAACCCGGATGAGAATATTCGGGCACTTCAAACGGCCCCAACGCTCCGCCTTGAATGATCAAAAGATTTTGTCGACGGGATTTGTAATCCGCTTCCACATTTAACGTGATCGGCGGATATTCCCCGGGATCCGGAAGCGTCCCGTATAATACTATGTGCATTCCGTATACTTGAAACGGATCCTTCTTGTCCGCCTTGAACGTATGAACGATATGGGGACCGTAATAAAACAAATCGCCTTCCCGCGCTTCGTAATGGTTCGATTGGATCGTTGCGGTTCCTTTTCCCTTCACTACATAAATAAACTGGTGTTCGTAAATCATTCTGGGCCCGAAGGTGAATTCCGGTTCACACTGCAGGACGTTCGCATACGTTACGACCGGATTCAAATGTTTCCAAGCGATATGGAACAACGTCACGTCCTCCTTCCATCATAAAGGCGTCGAAATTCCGGATGCGAAAAGCCCGGGAACGAAATTAGGAACCCGAGCTTTATCCGATGGTTTGCATCAGTTATCATAATATACCAGTTCCGCCCCAAAACTGTTCGTAATCGCATAGCCTTTCGTCGGGACATTTTTGATGCGGTTGTTCCAAATATACGGATTGCCTGCTTTGTCGACGAGCGGCATCCAATAAATGTTGTCGCGCAGCATCTGCAAATTTTGTTCAAACGCGGCCTTTGCTTTTTCCGGCAGGCTGACGGCGGTCGTCCTCATCAACTCGTAAAATTGTTTGACATCCTGCGGCGGTTCTTCCCCTTTCTTCCCTCCCGTCGCGTTCCACTGATTCCACAACGGCGCCCAATTCGCAGTCGACAAATCCCCATAATACCATAAAGGTTTGTGCACCCATACGACAGTGGCTTGCAGCTTATTCGCAGAATTGCGTGTTCCCCATAACCCTCCATCAATCTGTTTCATCGTCGTTTTTATGCCTACTTTTTTCCAGAACTCGACTATCAGTTCGGTTATCGGAATCATATCCGCGTCCATCGGCGTCACTTCAAACGGAATTTCGAACGTCTTACCGTCAGGGCCCAGGCGGAACCCGTTTTTATCCCGTTTATCCATTCCGATCTCATCCAATATTTCGTTGGCTTTGTCCGGATCAAACTCGCTTGGAACGTGTTCCGGGAGCTGTGCGTGTCCGAAATAGATGGAGTCGATAATTTCTTTCCGATCGATGGCCATATTCAGCGCTTTTCGAAACTGCACATTCTGCACGACTTTCCGCCATACCGGATCGTCGTATGTAAGGTTCAGCACGATGTCGGCCGGGGTGACGTGCATATTGAACAAATACGTTTTGTATCCGCCCTTTTCTTCATTTTCTTTATATAGCGGCATATTCATAAGAATTCCGTTCGCTGCATCCACTTCGCCACCGATCATTTTCGCCGTTTCCAGTTGTTTGTCCTGCACGAGGAAGGATTGGATTTCATCGATGTAGGGCAGTTGATTGCCCGCTTCGTCGATTTTGAAATAATAAGGGTTTCTCTGGAACTCAACGACGGTTTCGGACGATTTCACCATAATCCACGGCTGCAGCGATGGAAATCCAACGGCGGATTTGTTCGTATTTTCCCAATTACTCACATCTTTAAGTTGAAATAAGTTCCACCATTCGCCTTTCTTGAATCCGGCTTGTTTGATGAGCGGTTCCAACCGCTCAATCGGCGTATATTTCGGATGAAACTGCCGCAAATAATGCTTCGGTTTCAGCAGATCGGTGTACCCGACCCAGCCGCGAATCGCCAAGCGCAAAAGAAGCCCGCCGTACGGTTCGTCAAATGACAATGCGAACGTGTACTTGTCAATGACCTCCAATTTCATCGGCTTTCCGTCCGGTTGGCCGCCGGAGCGAAACAAGGCCGGAAAAACGGGTGTCAGTTTCTCGTTGTTCAGCACATCTTCATATGCAAATTGTATATCTTCGGTAGTAACCGGTTCACCGTCCGACCACTTTAATCCTTCTCTCATATAGAACGTGAATTGTTTTTCATCGGGACTTACTTTGTAGTCCTTCACGATGTTGCCGGTAATTTCGTTGCCCAGTATGCCGGGAGTGTTGAGCAGCGCTTCGTTCAGCATAATGAACAAATCGGGATTGAAATTGATATCCGGAGAGACCATCCGCAATTTGCCCCCGTATTTTCCGATAGCCGGCTTGCCTCCTTCATACCATTCGTTCGGGTTTTCATTGACGAGCTTCGGTTCTTTTGGCATTCTTTCCTGTACCGGAGACAAGTTTTTTCCCGACAAAAAAGGAGATTCTTTCAATACGATGTTCGTAACATCCACAGCTTCCCGCTTGTCTTTTCCCTCCGTCATCTCCGGTTGAAGGCTATCATCTTCCACCGCAACAGGTTCGGTCTGCTCATCCACCTTCGGTTCTGTTTCCGTTTCGCTTGAACAACCGGATAATGCGGTTGAAGCAAGCAAGAAGACCGCCACAAAAACAGAAAACACTGCCTTCATACCATCCCTCCCGCTATACACAAGTCATGTTGCATATATTCATTATTGTAAAAGCGTTATCATTTGTATTTAGCCTTCACCGATTTTTATTTGACTTTTGCAGACATCGTTCATACTATGTATGCATAACAATTGAAGTCCATCACCTGCAAAATAAA